>NZ_JASDDB010000005.1:0-221715 GCF_030407615.1 Pseudoalteromonas sp. APC 3355
ACTACATAGGCTCTGCCTTGCCTAAATACCAAACAGACTGCTGCAAATTTAACCTTGAAAGATCAACAGACCCTAGATAAAAAAATTTTTGCCTCGTTCTAGCGTAATTTTCTTAACGTTAAATAGACCCCATATATAAGCAGATTGGTATTAAATACTTGCAGGCATTTTATTACAACTGGCGTAGTAACTTACCGTAGCCGGCCAATCTGAAAAAATACCCATTACCCCCACGTCCTTTGCGAGTACGTCGACTACTGTCATCATGTCGCCATCGTTATCTATAACATCAGCAATTGATTGATAGTAATAACCTCCACCTTCATTAAGCGGGCCCGAGCGCTCAAGGCTCCATGCAATAAGCTTTAAACCTGCTGCTTTTGCGTCAATAGCGTATTGCGATGGCACAATATTACTTTCGTTATCTATTGTTAGCATCATCCAAATTGGAGGAGCTAAAATCTTCACCCCGTCAGCCACTAACTCATCCATACCCGGTTGCCATGTTTGTGGGTTACTTGGATCAAATCCGGCTTCACTGTCGCGACCATCTAGGTAAACGCTTTTATCTGCAAAGTCAGGGTTATTGTTAATCCAGTATTTTACGTCTTCAAGGTTAAATGATTGCGGATAAACTTTTGAGGCTGGCACACCCATTTGCGTGTACTCGTCTAGCATTTTTTGCGCATATTGTTCTTGTGTCATTCCATCAAATGGCATACTTACTTGTGGCGATTTTAGCTCTGGTGTCATTTTTACACCTAGCTCATTAAACAGTGCAATGCTTTGTTTATGGGTCATCAATGTGCCATTGGTGGCATATAAATCAGTGCGCCAACTTGGTGTGCCATCCATGTAATCGGCAACGGTCGTTGCATTAGTGTTTGCACCATCCATTTTACCTTCAAGGGTTAAAAACTCCGCTAAGCTTATATCGCTGGTACAACATTTTGCAGAAGCGGTAATACCATTAGCAGGGTCGGCTGGTGTAAATGGCACACTGCATTTAGCTGCAAGTTCAGGAATGGCTAAAATATTAGTTGTGGTATGTAAATCGCATTGAGAGTGGCGACAAACAAGCTCTTTGTCGTTTGTAAATGTAACATCGCATTCAACAATGCCAGCGCCCATTCTTGCTGCCGCAATGTAGGCTTCTTTAGTGTGTTCTGGGTATTGCATTGATGCACCGCGATGACCAATTGAAAAATCGGTGCGGTAAAAAGGACCTTCGCTGCATGACTCTAATTTTGTTTTTAGTGTGCTTTGCGCCATATCGTTAATTAAATAGTCAGGGCGAGTCCCTAGCTGAATATTTACTCCTTCAGCAACCTCTACAACAATGGGTGTAGGTACTTCAACAATTTCCACTTCGGTGTTGGTAACAACCACTTCTTTTTCTACTATTTCTACATCGTCGTCGCAGCCAGCAAGTGTGGCTAACAATATACAGCTTGTAAGTAAGGTAATACGTTTCATTGTTTATCCTTAAAAAGTAAAATTTGTACTACCTTAATGATTATTAATGACGATTTTGCTACAAGCTTATTAATTTACTTTTTTATTAAGCATTTGATTGACCAATAATGCACCTAACATTATAGCAGCCCCAATACTTAACCGAACTATATCGGCATCTCGGTTCCAGATCAGCACGTTAATTATAATCCCAGCTGGGATAAGCAAGTTATTCATAACTGCCAAAGCACCTACGTTGACAAGGGTTGCGCCTTTATTCCACATAAAGTAACCAAGTCCTGATGCAACCAACCCTAAATAAATTAGTATGCCCCACTGTGTGAAAGTGGTTGGTAATTTGTTTGAGTTACCAAATAATGCATAGCAAATTGTGGCAATAATAAGTGCGCCTATAAAAAACCATCCAAATACGGCTTTGTCATCAAGCTGATTGTTATTCATTAAGCGTTTGTAGGTAACTTGGCCTACAGCAAAACTTATATTCGCCCCTTGAACGATTAATAAGCCGATTATGAAATCGCTATTTAGGTTTTCGTAACGAATAGTAATTGCACCGATTACAGCAATAAGTGCGACTATAAAAAAGCGTGGGTTAAAGCGTCTGTTCAATCCATCATTTAGCAGGGTAATGTACAAAGGAGTCATTACAGTAAATAGCAGCACTTCGGGAACGGTTAAAAATAAAAATGAGTGGTAGTAAAAGCTATACATAACACCAAGTTGTATAGCGCCAATCAGCATAAGCTTTAAGGCTAAAGGTTTAGGCGTTTGTTTGAGCTTTAAAAAAGGTAAAAAAATCAGTGTTGCCAGTGCTATGCGTATTAATACGCTAAACCAAGCGTCAACTTGGCCTGCTAAATACACACCAATTAAACTAAACGAAAACGCCCAAAGCAAAGTGACTGCAAATAAGTACTGCATAACCATCATCTTTTAATAAATATTGAGCTAAGTTTATCTGTTATATGTGAGGGTATAAACAATAAAAGCCCGCAAGCGGGCTTTTATAAAAGTGAGCTTAATAAATTAAGTTATTTACTCAACTAAACCACGGCGCTTAAGTAATGCGTCGGTAGTTGGTTTTTGACCTCTAAACTCAATGTAGCTTTGCATTAAGTCGCGGCTGTTACCTTTAGATAGGATTTCTTTACGGAACTTATCACCATTTTTACGTGTTAAGCCGCCGTTGTTTTCCATGTGTGCAAAGGCATCGGCTGCAAATACTTCAGTCCAAAGGTATGCGTAGTAACCCGCAGAGTAACCACCGGCAAATGTATGGCTAAAGTAGTTTGATTTATAACGCGGTGGTACAGGGTAGTAATCAATACCGTGTGCTTTAAGCGCATCGCTTTCAAACTTTTGAACATCAGTAATTTTTTTATCTGAGCCAAACGAGTGCCATTCCATATCAAGTAAAGCAGCTGCTAAATATTCAGTGGTACCAAAACCTTGGTTGAATTTTTGCGATGCAAGTACTTTATCAAGTAAAGCTTGTGGAATTGGCTCACCTGTTTTGTAGTGTTTGGCGTAGTTAGCAAGTACCGTAGGTTCAATCATCCAATCTTCATTCGCTTGCGACGGAAACTCAACAAAGTCACGCGCTGTAGCAGTACCCGCTAAGCTTGGGTATTTAACGTCAGAGAATAAACCGTGCGCCGCATGACCAAACTCATGGAACATAGTTGACACTTCGTCGAAGGTCATTAACGTTGGCTCGCCTGCAGCAGGTTTTGGAATGTTCTGCGCATTATAAATAACTGGTTTAGTGCCTTTTAAGCCGCTTTGACTTACGTAAGCGCTCATCCATGCACCGCCACGCTTACCTTCACGTGCGTATGGGTCTAGGTAAAATAAACCGATGGCGCTGCCGTCAGCGTTAAATACTTCGTAGGCTGTAACATCTTCATGATAAACCGGTAAATCTTTACGCTCTTTAAATGTAATACCGTAAAGCTTATTCATCGCAAAGAATAAACCATCGTGAATTACAGAATCCATTTCAAAGTAAGGCTTAACAAGGGCAGGATCTAAGTCGTACTTCTCAGCACGTACTTTTTCCGCGTAAAAAGCCCAATCCCATGGTTTAAGCTCAAAGCTTTCACCTGAATCGTTAATTACTTTTTGAATAGCAGCTGCTTCAATTTTAGCTTTTTCAACTGCTTTTGGTGCTAAGTCATCTAAAATGCCATACACGTTGTCAGTTGTTTGTGCCATACGCGAAGTCATTACATACGATGCCCAATCTTTAAACCCTAGTAGCTCTGCTTTTTGAGCGCGTAGGTTTGTTTCTTCAATAATAATTGGGCCATTAGTTTTTGCTGCACGGTTAGCAGAGGCTTTAAAAATTTGCTCACGTAGGTCGCGGTTTTCAAGGCTTGATAAAATTGGCTGTTGAGTCGTATTTACTAGCGTGATCATGTAGCCGTCTTTACCTGCTTTTTTAGCAGCGGCCGCAAGACCTGCAATTTCACCTTCAGAAAGGCCAGCAAGTTTAGATTTATCGGTAACTACAATGACATCTTCTTTAAACGATTTTAAAATGTTTTGAGAAAACGCAGTAGAAAGCTCTGCAAGTTGTGAGTTGATTTCACGCATTTTTGCTTTTTCAGCGTCATTTAATTTAGCGCCTGCTTTTACAAATTGCTTATAGTAAAAATCCACCAGGCGTTGATCTTCAGCATTAAGCGAGTCTTTGTTGTCGTAAATAGTTTGTACGCGCTTGAATAATGCACCATTTAAGTAAATGTCGTCAGAGTGAGCAGATAATACCGGCGCCATTTTTTTACTTATACGTTGGTATTCGTCATCAGAAATCAAACCTGAAAGGTTATAAAAAGCAGCTGATACACGGTTTAGTAGCTCGCCAGACATTTCCATTTCAACTAATGTATTTTTAAAAGTTGCAGGAGCTGGGTTGTTAGCAATAGCTTGTATTTGCGCAGTATGCTGAGCAATACCAGCATCAAAGCCGGCTTCGTAGTCTTTTGTACCAAACTTATCAAACTCAGGTGCCATGTATTGTAATGGGCTTGGTTTGAATAAAACATTGTTTGCGTTCATGTCTTGCACTTGTGCTGCGCTCTCTTTTGCCATGTCTTGAGGTTCGTTAGAAGAACAAGCCGATAGGATTAGGGCACTAGCAATAGTAGTGGCGATCAGGGTTTTACGCATAATAACTCCATAAAAAGATTAGCCGAAATAGGCTTTGCGAGTCGAAAAACCTAGTTAACTTATCAAATTTGTGGGTTTATACAATAAAGTTTATCGGTATTAAGGGGGATTTGAACGCAAATTAGCTAATAATAAGTATTAAGGTGGGTAAAAGTAGCTCTAAAATTAAACGTTAAAGCTACTTAATTATACGATTGTGTGCTTGAGAGGGGGTTAGTTATAACCTAAAACAAATTTTTTCTCTGAGCCAAAGCTATTAGATTGCTGCCCAAACTCTTTATTAATAGTTGCTAGAGTTTGCTCTTGTTCGGCGAGCAAGCACAAAACTTTATTTCGGTAATCTAGGCTGCTTTCAAACAATTTTAAATCTACCTGCGGCTGCAAAGTAGCGAGTCTTTGATTTAGAGTAAGTTGTGTCATATGTGATCTCCAGTGCTTGTACACTATTTATATAGCACTCGGTGCAATAAAGAGTTAATAAATTGTTTATAAAATTCATATTGAACTTATTAACTTGGCGTTTTAGTTATATTATGACGTACTAAGCTTAGCGAAAACTGAACCACACTTTTTTTTAGTGAACAAATAACAATCAAAAAAGATATTGGGAACACTTATGACCCTCGAACAAATTAATCAATACTTAGCCTTTGTAATATTCACTTATAACGATGTGAATATTACGGTAGCAAAAGTAATTCAAGTGCCACTTATATTGTTTGCTATGTGGTTTGTAGTCACACGTATTGGCAAGCTTATTAAAAAAACATTACTCGCTAAAAAAATAAGCCAAGACGCAGTGCATTTGTTTACTCGAATTTACTTTATTTTAAGTATCGCAATTTTAATTTTTACATCGCTTGAAGTGCTCAGCATCCCGCTTACGGCATTTGCTTTTGTATCCGGTGCGATTGCTATTGGTGTAGGTTTTGGTGCACAAAACATTATTAATAACTTTATCAGCGGTTGGATATTGATGTGGGAGCGCCCAATTCGCATTGGTGACTTTTTAGAGGTAGGTAACGCAAAGGGCGTAGTTGAAACTATTAATACGCGTTCTACACGTATTCGCCGAAATGACGGCGTACATATGCTTATACCTAATTCTCAATTGCTCGAAAATACAGTAACAAACTGGACGCTGATAGATGGTAATGCACGCTCATCGGTCAGTGTCGGCGTTGCGTATGGTTCAGACGTTATACTGGTTAAAAAGCTTATCCAGCAAGTACTTGATGATCATGATGCAATATTGGTTAATCCAAAGTCATCAGTGTTATTTGATGACTTTGCAGATAGCTCGCTTGTATTTAATGCTATTTTTTGGGTATGCGCCGAGTCTGAAACCATGCTTAGAAAAGTGCGCAGTGATATTCGTTTTAGTATTTATGCTGTATTTGAAGAGCATGATGTAGTGATTGCGTTTCCACAGCGCGATATTCATATAGATGGTGAAATTGCTTTTAAAAGGTCGTAGTTCTAATAAAAAAAGTCGCTTGCGGGTGACTTTTTTTATGAGTAACCATAACGTTTCTATTTTGGGTTAATATGTAAAGCAATCCATTTTTCCTACTTTACTTCGCGATCTTCAATAAAGGACATATGTCCTCATTATTAGGTTTTCGCATCTAAATATTGATAAAAACACGTAATCTTGTAGTTAAATGTTGCAAAAAAGTTTCCATTTATGTTCATATTTATGCAGTAAAATTATTACACAATGGTATAATCTTAATCGTTCGTTCAGCCTTGTTACTCCGTTTTGTACTCTCGGTGATGAGGTCCGCGCGCCATATAGCAAGTCGCGAAAAATTGTACGAGCCCGCAATGAATACATTGCGCAACACAAAAAACCGTTGAACAAGAGTGCATACTAAAGGTTAATACCCGACATGAAATCATTAAAGAAATCTGCAATAGCGACAATTATTAACGCTGCACTACTATCTGCTGCTGGCACATCTATTTCAGCATTCGCCGCTGAAGAAGAAACGGCTAAAAAAAGCAATCAACTAGAAGTTATTCAAGTTACCGCCCGTAAACGCGTAGAAAATGCACAAGAAGTACCTGTAGCTGTATCTGCATTACAAGGTGATAACCTTGATGCATATAGCTCTGCAGGTATGGATATTCGCTTTTTAAATGCGAAAATTCCAAGTTTATCTATTGAGTCTTCATTTGGTCGTTCATTCCCACGCTTTTACGTTCGTGGTTTAGGTAATACCGATTTCGATTTGAATGCATCACAGCCAGTATCACTTGTTGTTGATGAAGTAGTTCAAGAAAATGCAATTTTAAAAGGTTTCCCAGTATTTGATGTTGAACGCGTAGAAGTATTACGTGGTCCTCAAGGAACGCTATTTGGCCGTAACACGCCAGCTGGCCTTGTTAAGTTTGATACTGTTAAACCAAGTCAAGAATTTGATGGTTATGGCTCTGTTTCATACGGTAGCCGTGGTGCTGTAGATACAAGTGGTGCTGTAGGTGGTGCTTTAACTGACCGTTTATCTGCTCGTGTTTCATTATTATGGCAAGACAAAGACGATTACATTGATAACCAAGCTCCAGGCTTTGAAGCTAAAGATGAGCAAGGTGGTTATACTGAAAAAGCGGCACGCGTTCAGTTTTTATATGAAGGCGATGATTTTACTGCTTTATTAAACTATCACACACGTGACTTAGATGGCTCACCAATTGCCTTTCGTGCAAATGTAATTAAAGCGGGTACTAATGAGCTAGTAGATAACTACGAAAGTGATGTTGTTTATCAAGATGCGGCATCTCGCTCTACTCAACAAGTAGAATCTGAAGGTGCAAGCTTAAAGCTTGAGTGGGAACTTAAAAACCACACAATTACTTCAATTTCTGCATGGGAAAGTGCTGAAATATATTCGCGCGCTGATATTGACGGCGGTTACGGCGGCTTCTCAATCGATGACGTTCCAGTTGCTATGGGACCTGGTTTTATTCCTTTCTCTTCAGAAAGTGCTGATGGCATTCCAGATCACGACCAGTTGACGCAAGAACTACGTTTATCTAGTAACTTTGATGGTGACTTAAATTATCAAGTAGGTGTATTTTACTTTGATGAAGAACTAACGATTGAAAACTTTAGTTATGACACTTCAAATAATGGTGTTTTAAATGGTTATGTTCGCCAACAACAAGACACAACTGCATGGGCTGTATTTGGTTCTGTAGATTATACTTTTTCAGATGATTTAAAAGTAACAGCGGGTCTTCGTTACTCTGATGATGATAAGGATTTTGTAGCTGATCGTACACTTAGCCCAATTGGCGGCGGTGCATTACTTGTAGAGCGTGATGTTAGTGACGACCATGTTAGCTGGGATTTATCTGCAAATTACAAAGTAAACGATGATGTTAACTGGTACGGCCGTGTAGCAAATAGCTTCCGCGCACCTAGTTTACAAGGTCGTATTTTATTTGGTGATGATGTAACAACAGCTGAATCAGAAACGGTAACATCGTACGAGACAGGTATTAAATCAGACGTGCTAGACGGCCAAGGTCGTGTAAATGCAACTGTGTTTTATTATACGATGGACGACCAACAGCTTACTGCTGTAGGCGGTGGTGCTAACTTTAACCGTTTAGTTAATGCTGATAAAACAACTGGCTATGGTTTTGAGTTAGATACGCAGTGGGTATTAAGCGATGAGTTTAATGCAACGTTTAACTTAAGCTACAATAAAACAGAAATTAAAGATAACGATTTAGCTGTGGCTGTTTGTGCACAATGTACGGTAACAGACCCGACTTTCCAAGTAGCAGGTGCGTTTGGTCCTGAAGATCGTGCAATACTTGATGGTAACAGCTTACCGCATGCTCCTGAGTGGATCTCTAACTTTACGCTTCGCTACACTAAAGAACTTGCCGATGGTAACTTCTTCGCAAGCGGTGATATTTCTTATCGTAGTAAAATCAATATGTTCCTTTACGAATCAGTAGAGTTTGAAGGTAAAGAGCTTATTGAAACAGGTCTTCGTACAGGTTACACATGGTCTGAAGGCGATTACGAATACGAAGTTGCTGCGTTTGTTCGTAACTTATTTGACGAGCAACAAGTTATTGGCGCTGTAGATTTCAATAACAATACAGGTATTGTTAACGAAGAGCGTTATGTTGGTGCTGAATTTAAAGTTAACTTCTTCTAAAGATAACCTTAAATTATATTAATTTTTAAAAGCCTGCCTTGTGCAGGCTTTTATGTTTTTATAAAGCTGGTAAAGTAGCGTTAATTAATTTAAAGAGATAAAAAGATGGCTGGATTTTGGAATTACCGTGTAATTTTTTGTGAAGCAACGAAAGACGAAGCAGCGCAATATCAAATACATGAAGTAGAATATAACCTAAATGGTAAAGTAACTAACTGGTCAGAAACTGGCGCAGCCCCTTTTGGAACAACCTTAGATGAGTTAAAAGATGACTCTGAGCGTTTAAAAACAGCATTTGATAAGCCAGTACTTAAAGTTGTACGTAAAACGCGTGGCTACGAGCTTGTTGATGTTGATACGGGTGAAGAAGCAACGGGTGAGCCGCCAGCAGGCTTAACGCAATAACTGTATTTATATAAAAGGTGCTTAAGGCGCCTTTTTTTATTGTCAAAATTTAGCTCAAGTTAAATAAGGAATGAGGATGACATTAGAAGCAGTATTATTTGATATGGATGGCACATTAGTTGATTCAGAAAGCATGCACTTTGTATGTTGGAGTAAACTACTTAAGCCTTATGGTGTAAGTTATTTAGAAAATGATTTTTGTCAGCGCTTTTCAGGACGACCCACTTTAGAAGCTGCAATAGAGATTAAGCAAGAGCATAACTTATCGGTAAGTGCACAGTTTTTAGCAGATGAAAAATACCGTTTATTTGGCGAATATGTATTAACACATTTACCACCACTGATGCCGTTTACTGAGCAAACGTTGAAAGCTGTAAAAGCGAGTGGCTTAAAAATGGCGCTAGTAACGGGCAGTGCTAAAAGTGAAGCCATGCCAATACTGAAAGGTTTAGGGTTTTATGAGCTGTTTGACACGGTGGTAACAAAAGACGATGTAACTAATCCTAAACCTGCAGGGGATGCATATTTACTGGCACTTAAGCAGATAAATATACAGGCAGGCAATGCAATAGCCGTTGAGGATACATTTACCGGCGTTACGGCGGCCAACAACGCGTTGTTACGTGTTGTTGCCATTGCTAATAGCCACACTAAAGATCACGATTTCAGCCAAGCTACCTATAAAATGAGTAACTTAGATGAGTTTTGGCAATGGGTGCAATCTCAACTATAGTTTAAGCCAACTTTTACGTGCTTGGATGCGCCAATGTTTACTATTAAACACCTGCTTTTAATTGTTATTGTACTTTTTACGCAATGCATAAGTGCAGCACAACCGTCTGTTTTACTGGCTAAAGTATATGACGAAACTAAGCATTATGATGTAAGTAAATATTTAGTCAGTGAAAAATATGATGGCGTAAGAGCTATCTGGACCGGCACGGAGTTTGTAACTCGTAAGGGTAATATTATCAATGCGCCAAGTTGGTTTACAGCGCCATTGCCAAATGTATGGCTTGATGGTGAGCTGTGGACTAAACGTGAGCACTTTTCTGCGCTTAGTGGCATAGTCAGAACTAAAAAACCTAATAATCATGATTGGCAAACTATTACTTATAAAGTATTTGATATGCCAAATGAAAATCTGCCTTTTAGCACTCGCTATAAAAACTATAATGAGCTTATTACTAGCCTAAACTCGCCGCACATTAGTGCTGTAGTTCAATATAGCTTTACAAATAATGAGCAACTTACAGAGTATTTTGACAACATAACTAAGCAGGGCGGCGAGGGCGTAATGCTTCATTTGGCCAGCGCTAAGCACAGCAATGGAAGAAGTAATGCATTACTAAAATTAAAACCTTATTTAGATGCAGAAGCGGTTGTAATTGCGCACTTACCAGGCAAAGGTAAATATCAAGGTATGTTAGGGGCATTAAGGGTAAAAACAGCGCAGGGGCAGGTATTTTCTATTGGTACTGGGTTTAATGATGCACAGCGCTCCATCCCACCGGAGATTGGTAGTACTGTAACGTACCGATTTCATGGCTTAACAAAAAATGGGTTACCGCGTTTTGCTAGTTTTTTACGGGTCAGAGATAGTTTATAACATTTATAAATTTTACAAAGTGTGCTAAATTGCGCGGCCTTTTTGGTAATGTGTGGTGAAGTATGTTTGTAGGTTTTGATTACGGTAGTTCTAATTGTGCTATGGGTGTAATGAGCGAGGGTAATGTTCAATTAGTACCGCTAGAGCAAGGAAAACATTACTTACCGTCTACACTTTACACTCATCACAGTGCGTTGGTTGTGGATTTTGTTGCTAAGCATTTACATGGCACAGCCCATGAGCATGACTTTTTAACGCAGCGCCAAGCATTATTAAATACCTTACCTCGTATTAAGTCAGACCTTGATTTACAACCTTCAGATGAAACCCTATTTATTGGTCGTGAAGCGATTAGCGAGTACGTGCAGTTCCCTGAAGAAGGCTATTTTGTTAAGTCCCCTAAATCATTTTTTGGTGCAACAGGTTTAAAGCAAGGTCAAATTAACTTTTTTGAAGATATCGCAACCGCGATGATCTTAAAAATTAAGCAACGCGCTGAGCTCTCTTTAGGTAAAACACTTACACAAACAGTGATTGGTCGCCCAGTAAACTTTCAAGCTGTGGGTGGTGAGCAATCAAATCAACAAGCGGTCGGTATTTTAGAGCGTGCTGCTAAACGCGCTGGTTTTAAAGACGTAGAGTTTTTATATGAGCCACTTGCTGCGGGTATCGATTACGAGAGTGATTTAACTCAGGATCAAAAAGTACTCGTTATTGATATTGGTGGTGGTACAAGTGACTGCTCATTTGTACAAATGGGCCCAAGCTTTAGAGGAAATAGTCAGCGCGATAGCGATTTTTTATCTCACAGTGGTAAACGTGTTGGCGGAAATGATTTAGATATTGCTTTGAGCTTTCATGGTTTAATGCCGTTATTGGGTTTAGGTAGTACGTTTAAATCGGGTTTGCCTTTGCCTAATCAAGCGTTTTGGCAAGCGTGTAAAATTAACGATGTAAACTTACAAAGCCAATTTTATAGTGAAAGCCATACCCGAGAGCTAAACGCACAATTACGTGATGTAAGTGCACCTGAGCTTTATAAGCGTTTAATACATTTACAGCAAAACAAGCAAGGCCATCAGTTAGTGCAACAAGGTGAAGCGGCTAAAATAGCACTTTCGTCTGCTAGTGTGTTTGATTGTGATTTAAGCTTTTTAGATAGTGGGCTGAATAAAAATGTATCTGTAAGAGATTTAGCTGTTGCCGTTGAGAGTAGTATTAGCCAAATAGTTACTTTAGCAAAACAAGCAATCAGCGACGCTGCGACCACGCCAGACATTATCTATTTAACAGGCGGTAGTGCACAATCACCATTGATTAAAGCGGCTTTAAGTGAGCACTTAGGCGATATAAAAATGGTTAACGGGGATCACTTTGGTAGTGTAACTGCTGGCCTGACTAAATGGGCCAGCATGCTTTATAAATAACCTAGATTACAATTGAGGTTTAAAGATCTATTTGTCGGGTTGCGAGATATTTTTCGTAATCTGGCAATGTACGTTCAAGCTCTATGTCCATAAGCGGTGAGCTTAATAACATATCTGCACTCACTTCATTACACGCCACCGGAATATTCCAAACAGCTGCTAAACGTAGTAGTGCTTTAACATCAGGGTCATGAGGCTGTGATGCTAATGGGTCCCAAAAAAATATTAAAACATGTATCTCATGTTCTGCTATTTTAGCGCCAAGTTGTTGATCGCCGCCCATAGGACCACTTAAAAGCTGAACTACATCAAGCCCCGTGGTTTTTTGGATTAAATGCCCCGTAGTACCTGTGCCATATAAAGTGTGCTTACTTAGTATTTCTTTGTGTTTTTCACACCATAATTTTAGTGCTGCTTTTTTACCATCGTGTGCCACTAAAGCAATATTTTTTTGTGCGGGAAGAGATTGTGTTTTTTGTTCCATGCTAATTCTTTTTATTGGTGAACCTAAACTCGGAAGAATAAACCTCTTAACCAAAGTGCAGGTTAGTTAAAATAATAGATTGATAGCAAGGGCAATAAATACAATGCCAGTGATCCTATCAATCCAAAGTTGGCTATTTGGGTTACGTCTAAAAAACTGTGCAATTTTGTCGCCAAAATAAATATACGTGCAGTCAATCGGAAAAGCAAAAAGAGGGTAAAGTAAGCCAAAAAAAGCGAGCTGAAAAGTAGCCGATGAAAGCGTTGGATCTACAAATTGCGGAATAAATGCAATAAAGAATAATGCTACTTTAGGGTTTAGTACTTCAGTCATCATGGCCTGAAACATGACATTACTTTTTTTACTGGTACTTATATGCGGTTTATCGGTTTGCTTGTCATCAGATGTCGGCTCTGGCTGATTTAGCGTGCCTTTAATCATCATAAACCCTAAATAGCATAAGTATGCTGCGCCTGCGTATTGCACTGCTGCATAGGCACTAGGGGAAGCTTTTAGGACTGCGCTTAGGCCTACAACAGCAAATAGCGTATGAACAACCCCACCTAATGCAAAACCAAAAGCACTTTGCATACCAGCGCTTCGACCATTAGCAAATGTTTGCGCCATCAAAAATGCATTTGATGGCCCAGGCGCTACTGCCATTAAAAAGCTGGCTAATAAAAATGAGACTAGAAAGTCAGGATTGATCATTGAGTACTTTTAGCAGGGTGTAAAGTATGTGCTTTTTTACTCATTAAAATAAGCCAAAGCGGAACTAGTAATAACAAGTGAAAAGCAATCAACCACGGTGTGCTTAGCCCTAAATATTGGGTTAAAACGACAAGTATACTTGCGCCACTCATTTGCATAGCACCAAGTAATGCAGAGGCTGTGCCTGCTTGTTTAGGAAAGCTAGACAGAGACATTCCTGCAGCAGAGCCTAAACTTAAAGCAAACCCTAATGCAGCAATTAAGATAGGTAGCATAAGTGCAAATGCTGTTTCTATACCGCTAAGGGCTAACATTAAAATGCCTGAGGAAACCAGTACACTCACACCGACACGCAAAGCACGTTGGCTATTTCGTTTAATGTAGGTTGGTAAAATAAAACTAGCGACAATACTTATTACGGCATTTAACGTAAACCAAAAAGTAAAGTCGGCTACGGTGCCCCCTAAATGTGTAATAAGCCAGCCTGGTGCGAGCGTTACATACACTAATATGGCTGACATTGAGACCATACAAATTAGGCTATTAAACAAAAATACCGGTGTTTTAATAATCGGAGTAAAGCGACGTAAATCTAAAATATGCCCCTGATAATGACTATCAGCAGGGCGCGTTTCTCTAAAAAAGAATAGGGTAACAATAAGGCCCAAAATGGCAAACGCGGTTAAAAACATAAAGTTCATACGCCAGCCAAACTGTACGGTAAGCCAAGCCCCTAAAATAGGTGCCATTGCCGGAATAAAGCACACAATCCCGTTAAGGTAGGTGATCATTTGTCCGCTTCGTTCACTGCCATATTTATCACGCACTATCGCAAATGCGACAACAAATGTGGCACACGCTCCAAATCCCTGAAAAGCACGTGCTATTAGTAATATCTCAAAAGAAGGCGAGTAGTATGCGAGTAATGCAGAGCTTGCATACAAACTAATGCCCACTACTGCCACTGGTTTTCGGCCAAATCGATCAGCTAAAGGGCCCGCAATTAATTGGCCTAAACCCACTGTTAGCATAAAAATAGCAACGGTTTGCTGTACTTGTTGTTCAGTAACTGCAAATTGTTCTGCAATAGTTGGAAAAGCAGGTAGGTAAATATCGATTGCCATAGGGCAAAATATAACGAGTAACGCTAAGATAAGTAACAAAGTCATATTAGGTTTAGCGGGCTGTGTTTGCATTGAGTCTCCTTTTGTCGAGTATTTTAGGTGGGCACTCATAAAAAAGAAAGGGCTTATGACCCCTGCATAGGTCGTCATTCTTACTTTTTGATTGGATTAAGCGAAAAAGCCAGCATAAATGCACTTTTTAAAACTGGTCTGATGTGTTAATTTTAAAAAAGTAACTGTTGATGGAAAATAATAATGAGTAATAAATCTGCACTTGTACAAACATGGCATAAATTTAAGCGCCTACCTTTTGGGAATTGGCTTTTTACTAAAGCTGTTTGCTTTAAAGCGCCATATTTTGGTTCGATGAAACCTTACGTACTCGATTTGAGAGAGGGCCATTGTAGTGCGGTGGTTAAAAATCGTCGCAGCGTTCATAATCATATTGGTACCATTCATGCTATTGCGCAGTGTAACTTAGCTGAATTGTGTGCAGGTGTAATGGTTGATGCAACAGTGCCAGTTAAAACGCATCGTTGGATCCCAAAAGGGATGACAGTTAGGTATTTGGCTAAAGTAGATACAGATGTACGAGCAGTCGCTGAAATTGATTTACCACACAAGTGGATTGATAAAGAAGACTTAGTAGTACCTGTTAAACTGTATAATACCCGCAATGAGCTTGTTTTCACTGCAGATATTACTATGTACATTACTGAGAAAAAGTAACTTACGTAAAGCTGATTTGACTTAGCTTTTATCCGCGGCTTGTTTATTTACAAATGATAAGTCGCTGCCATCTTCTTTCAATAATGCTTTAACTTCTTTTGCGGGTTTTAGTTCTTTCGAAATTAGTTCCGGCTCTTCTTTTTCAAAGCGTTGCTTTAAACTGCCTTCAATTACTGCGCCTGCATCAATACTCAATGTATCGTGAAATACATCGCCATGAACATGAGCGCCACTTTGTACTTTTACTTCACTGGCATTAATAGACCCAATAACTTTACCTTTAACAATAACGCTTTTAGCTTCAACAATACCTTCAACAACTCCCGCTGAGCCAATAACTAAATGCTCCACTTTTATGTCACCATCAATACGGCCATCAAGCTGTACTTCACCTTGGCTAACTAAAGTGCCTGTAAGACGTACGTCTTCAGAAATAATAGACGGTGTGTGATTCACTCTTTTTAAATTAGAGCTAACTGTTTTTTGTTTTTTTCTACCAAACACGAGAAAGCGCCTTTGTTATTTTTAGAGGATTGACTTGTTTACCATTAAGTAATACTTCGTAGTGTAAATGTGTGCCTGTGCTTCGGCCAGTGCTGCCCATTAGGCCGATTACATCATGTTTAGTGATTGATTGACCTTTCTTTACTTTAATTTTATTTAAGTGTCCAAATCGAGTCACTAAGCCATTTTTATGTTCAAGCTCAATAAAGTTACCATAACCACCATTACGACCGGCACGAAGCACTACAGCGTCTGCTGGAGCGAATATTTCGGTTTTATGCCAACCGGCTAAATCAATTCCTTTATGAAAGGCATGATTACTATTCATAGGATCTTTTCTAAGGCCAAAATTACTCGAAATATAGTATTTAGCTTTAGCTAAAGGCAGGGTGTTTGGTAGCTCAGTTAAAAAGTTTTCTAAATTATTTAATATTAATAACTTATCAACGATGGCTAAAAAGTGGCTCGGAATTTTTGTTTCGTTAAATATATCAAGTGGCCCACCTTGTGCAGTTGTCTGGGCGCTTAATATTAGGTGTTGCTCAAGCGCAGACTCAATTCCTGCGCCTTTGACCATAGCTAAAATGGCTTGGTGACGTTCACTAATTTGGTTATCTAAATAGGTAAAGCTTTGCTCATACTGATTATTTAAGTTGGCCACTCTTGTTGCGAATGTGATTGGAGCGATTAACTGTGCTTGTTTACCTTTTTGATTTTCATCGACTAATGGTTCATGAAATTCATTGCCATTTTCATTAATAGGTACATCAAGTTCTGTATCAAGCTTAATGACATCTTTGCTAATTGAAGCAGGAAGGGATTCTATCATGCTTTGCAGTAGCGCCTGCTTTTGCTCAAGTATTGCAAGCTGCTCTAACTGCGTTGCTTGAAGGGCTTGTTGCTCACTGACTTTTTGTTGCCACAGCGTTTGCTCGGTTATTTGATTTTGTTTTATGTCAGAGATTTTATTTGTTTGTGTATAAACACGAAAGCTTGAAATACTCAGCCAAGTAAAAGTGACTAAAATAAGCAACGCTACAAGAAGTTGAAACCAAGAGGCTAAAACAACATGCTTAACTTCGCCATTTTGACGAATAAGTAGCTGACGAGCAGGGAAAAATTTATGATAAAAAGACTTTATAAATACTGACATGGCATATAAACACTGGCTATTAACCGAATTAAGATAGCAATTTGAGTTAAAAAAGCTAGAAAAAAATTGTAACTGTTCAAAAATTAATAAAAAAGGGCTGCTTTTAGTAAGCAGCCCTTTTAATAAATTTTTTAATATGCGTATTATTTTGCCGGCAGTACAGTACTCTCTACAGAGCCAAAACCTATACGTGCATAGCCTTCTTTTTCACACCAGCCACGCATAATAACGTTATCGCCATCTTCTAAAAAGCTACGTTGTTCGCCATTACTTAGCGTGATTTTTTCTTTACCGCCACGAGAAAGCTCAAGTAATGAACCTGCTTCTTCGTGTGTTGGACCAGACTGAGTGCCCGAACCTAGCATGTCACCTGGCATAAAGTTACAGCCATTTACTGTGTGATGAGTAACCATTTGTGCCACAGTCCAGTAAGAGTGCTTAAAGCTAGATGTTGATACGCGCGTTGGGTTATGGCCTTCGCTACGCATTTTTTGCGTTTGAATTTTAACATCCATTTGAATATCAAAAGCACCTTGGTCGCGATTCGCTTTTGATTCTAAATAGTCCATAGGCTGTGGATCGTTTTCATCACGTGTCCAGCTTGTTCTGTAAGGCGCTAATGCTTCGGTTGTTACAATCCAAGGCGATACAGTTGAGGCAAAGTTCTTAGCTAAAAATGGACCAAGCGGTTGGTATTCCCACGCTTGCAAGTCACGTGCTGACCAATCGTTAAATACACAAAAGCCAAATACATGGTTTTCAGCATTTTCGATAGCGATTGCATCGCCCAGTGCATTGCCTTTACCTAAGTAAATACCCAGCTCTAGTTCGTAATCAAGGCGTTTACAAGGACCGAATGATGGCACTTCTGCGTCTGGCGCTTTGGTTTGACCTTTAGGGCGATGAAATGTTTGACCCGATACGTCAATAGATGAGGAGCGACCATGATAACCAATAGGTACCCATTTATAGTTAGGTAATAATGGGTTATCAGGGCGAAATAAACTACCCACAGCTGTAGCATGATAAATAGAAGTGTAAAAGTCAGTGTAATCACCGATGCGACAAGGCAAAGAAAACTCTATATCAGACTGTGCAACCAATGTATCGCTAAGCGCTTGTTGGTGCTCAGAGCCTGCTCTTAGTGCTTTTGAAAGGGCTAAACGAAGGGCTGACCAATACTGCTTCCCTAAACCCATAAATGTATTTAAGGTTGCTTCACTTGCTGCATCTGCGGCTGTTTTAGCGTCACCTGTTAAAACGTTTAATTTACTTAGTTTTGCTAAATCGATTACTTGGTCACCAATTGCAACACCACCACGAAAGGCCTCATCAGACCCTTTACGACGAAATTCTGCAAACGGTAAGTTTTGAATCGGGAAGTCGCAATTATCAACATTAGCTGATTCTACCCAGCTGGTTAAATTAATATCGTGGGTTTCGTTAATTAGGCTCATTACATTTCCTTTGGATTTTACTGTATGGCGACAAGGTATAGTTTATTTAATCATACTTGTACTTGGCGCCATACTTTTTAAATATTAAAACGACAAAAAGCAGCGAAGTTCGCTGCTTTTAATTTACTCAAATATTTTATAAAACGCCGCGACGCTCTTGGTCACGTTCGATTGATTCAAATAATGCTTGGAAGTTACCTTCACCAAAGCCACCATCATCAACGCGTTGGATCATTTCTATAAAGATTGGACCAAATAAGTTTTTAGAGAAAATTTGTAATAAATAACAATTTTCACTTTGGCTATCTACGAGTATCTGATGCTCACGAATTTTTTCTTTATCTTCAGCAACCCAAGGTACACGGTCAAAAATAGTATCGTAGTACTCTGGGATAATATCTAAAGTGGCAATTGTTGATTTATCCAGCTTATCAAGAGAGCTTACTAAGTCATCTGTTAAAAACGCTAAATGTTGAACGCCTGGGCCGTTGTACTCACCAAGGTATTCATCAATTTGGTTGTTATCGTTACCTTTACCTTCGTTTATTGGAATAGAGAAGGTGCCGCATGGCGATTTAAGTGCATACGAAATAAGCGCTGTTTTTTGACCTTTAATGTCAAAGTAGCGTACTTCAGTAAAACCAAATACGTCTTTATAAAAGTTAGCCCATTTTTCCATGGTGCCTTTATAAACGTTATTGGTTAAATGATCGATTCGGATAAAGCCTTTATCTTCTACAACATTTTGCGTTTCTAAGTCTTCAAAATCACTTTCGTAAATAGTGCCTTTGTCGCCAAATTGTTCAATAAAGTAAATTAGGCTGTCGCCAATACCATAGATTGCAGGGTAAGGCATATTTTTATGCGTTGAGTCGGTCGCTGGTTTTGCACCACGCTCTACTGCAGTTTCAAATGCTTTTTGTGCATTCTCAACACGCCAACCCATTGAACAAATAGCAGGGCCATGGCTTTTAGCAAATTCTGCAGAAAAACCTTCACGCTCGTTATTCAGTAAAAAGTGAATATCGTTTTGGTTGTAATAAACAATGTCTTTACCTTTGAATTTTTTAAGCTTAGAGAAGCCAAAATCAGTAAATACTTTATCCATATAATCAGCATCAGGTGTTGCGTACTCGGTAAATTCAATACCGACTAAACCCAAATAGTTATTTACTTCACTCATTATTATTACTCCCGCAATTAAGCACTGCGATTATGTGTTGTTGTCATATTGCAGTAGATAATCAACCAGATTTTTAATTTGGGGAAGAGGAGGGCGCTATTTAGTATGTAGCGCATGTGTAAATTTTATAGGACGGTTATTATAAAGTTACGTGTTTGTAATACAGTTAAGTAAAATGAAGTTATATGGTATAAATTCAAGTGGGAGTGCTTGTTTTTAAGTTATTGTATTTAAATACTAAAAAGGAGGTTTAACCTGCGCTAAACCTCCTTTTACAATTAATAAGCAAAAGTCTTTTTGTATGTAATTGTTTACACTTTAAGAGCCGTTACCAAAGAACTTGTTCCGTTGCTCTATCCACACGTTAGTTTTAATTGCTGGAGCTGCTTGGTAATGGCGTTCAATGGTTTGATTTAGCACTCGCGTCGGTTGCTCAAAAGACAGCTTTTGTTGTGCGCTACCCATACTTTTAATTTCATCTCTGGTCATAGCACGTCCTGCATAAAGCAGCGAATTTAAGTACCCTGGTACTGTTTCATAATTGTTATCTGTAAAAAGCAATACAGATTGATTGAGTGCCCAGCGACTATCGATTTCGCCATCCTCTTTTACGCCAGCAAGTTCTCCATCTATATAGACTTCAAATACCCCGTTGGTTGGTGCTGTATAAAATACAAAAGCTATACGATGCCAAGAGTCAGGTTGTGTATTGCCAAAATAGCCGCTATCGCTAGTTGCTTGTCCATAGCCGCCGCTTGGGTCAATAAACATATCGGCATCATCATTAAGATAATCAGTTGTATTGGCTTGCATAATTGCACGGTAAATATCTTTACCTTCTGCGGGCCAGTATAAATCCATTACCAAGGTGTAGTCAGACACCATTCCTTCATTTGCAAAGTCACCATTTGCAGGTGTGTTTAAATCAATAAGTAAGCCTTCTGTTGGAGCGTGGCGAGAAAACGCCATAACACCTGAAGGGCCATCACTTAAATCATCAATATTTAATTGAGTAGTGGTGCTATATTGTGTCTCTGCAGTGCCCCAATTTGTTTCATCTGGATCAAAGTAGCTAAGTACCGAAGGTCCAAAATCAGCTGCTAACGGGTTGTTAGTATCGTCAAAATTCCATACGGTTACATTTGCTAAGTTGTTGCATGAATAAAGTTCGGTGTCAGTGTCAAGGTGAAGGCACTGACTTGTTCTTGCACGTGCATATTTATCAAGTAGCCACCAAGCTTCAGCTATCGGTTCTACGTTTGAGAATGTAACACTATTAAAAAATAAATCAGGATTCAAAGCTGCTCCTTTAAATAGTGCAACTTCGTAATTATTAGTGGGTTGTATATCTTCAGGTTTAAGTAAAAACCAATCTGGTTGACTTGCAAACATCGTTGTTAAGTCGCTTCCCGATACTGTTACTTTATATATAGAGTTAAACCCTGGCGTATTTGATGGCTGCCTTTCTACGTAAAAAGCTTTATGGAAGTCTTCTTGAGTCAGTGTGCCGGGTGTCCAGCGCTTTTGTACTAGTTCAGGGTTAAGTAATGCTGCGTTAATTGTGCTTGAATGTTTTGCGGCTAAGGCGGTGATTTCGGCTAGCTGCGCATCAGTTGGATAGTTTTCAGAAATAGCGATTTCCGTTTCTGCATCGGGAGCATAACGCCCCATTATCTCATCTATAGCTAGTTTAGTTGTCTCATCGCGCTCATCAATTGTATCGGTTTCAATCGTTTTGTAATCAACAACTGGGGATGATTTATCAGCTAAATTAAAATTAAGCGTTAAGTCAGTAATACCCTTAGCGTAAAAGTCCGGTTGTAAAACAATAGCGCCGTTATCAAGGGTTGTGTAGCTTTCCCCACCGTGTGTATGGCCGCCAAGTACTAAGTCTATACCGGGTACGTTTGTTGCCATATCAGTATCTTGGCCGACACCTAAATGGCTCAACATAATCATGTAATCTACATCATCACTGTATTGGTTTACGATGCTTTGTGCGATTTGTTGCCATTGCCAGCTCATTTTAAATTGTTTAATAAAATCAGGGATCGGATCATCTTGAATTGGTTCATCTAACTCATTCCATGGCACTGAGGTCATGCCAAACACACCAAGTGTAATACATCCTACTTGAACTTTTGCAAATCCTACGCCTGCAAAATCTTGTCGTTGCTCTGCTTCATAACGAGTATTACTAGCAAGTACAATTGCATTCTCGTCTTGGGAATAACTTAGTAATTTTTCAGGGCCCCAAGCATAATCATGATTTCCAACGACTCGTAGGTCAAACTGCATTGCTTTTATAGCTTCTTCTGTTGCGGTACCTTGTGATAATTGCTCAGCAACGGTGCCTTTTTCATAGTCGTCACCACCGTTTGTAAATAAGGTGTGCGGGGTTTGGCTTGCTACTTGGTTGTAGTAGGCTTTGATCCGGCTGAAATATTGCTCTTCATAGCCAAAGCGAGCATGTAAATCTGCAACGTGAACAAACCTTACCGATTGCTCTGTTGCATTAGCGTCGCAAGTTGGGCCGATATTTGCGAAAGCTTCATTGCGCTGCATTTGTATTGCATATGTGCCCAGTGTTGTTACTTGAGCGCTAACAAATCTATCTAAAACTATTGAATTTGTAACAGTATCCCAGTTAGCGCCTGATAGTTTTGCGATAAACAGTTGTCCGCCTAATGCATAGTCATCAGGGATTTTTATTGTGATGGTAATAGGTTTTTCAAGAGTAAGCGTGGAGGGCGTAAGCGCATGTAAATCAGAAATTATATTTTGTTGTATATTCGTCTCATCTAATAATGTTTTCTCGTAGGTAAGCTCTACATCACTAGAAATAGCACTGGAAGGTGCATTAAATATAAAATTGCCTTCGTCTAAAGTAGCGTCTAAACCATTAGCGCTTGATAGCGTTAATTTGCTAGGTTCAGGCTCAACAGGATCGTTTGGATTAACCGTCACTTCATCACCGCTACCACAGGCAGTTAGAATAAAGCTAAGAAATATAAATATAATAACACGTGATATCGTTAACGATTGCATCTACGGATGTCCCTGAGTCTATTCAATAACCAATCAGGATATAATATCAGTTAACGGGGGCAGGGCAAAGTTGAATAAAAAATTCCCCCATAGAAGCTATGGAGGAATTGTCTTAGGTTATATTGCTACATTTGAAATAAACAATAATTAAGAGACTTTCTCTTCTAAACCTTGTTTTTCCCATACTTTAGCTTTAAAAGTCATTAGTACTAAAACAACACCAACACCAATGCTAAATAATGCAATTTGTAAGTATAAGTTAGGAATTTCATCAACATTATTCGGATCGAAATTACCAGCAAGTAAACCTGCGATGATGTTACCGATTGAGTAAGTTAATACAAACACACCCATCATTTGGCCAGTGTAACGTTTAGGCGATAACTTACTTACAGCACTTAATGCTACAGGGCTTAAACAAAGCTCACCCACTGTATGTAAAAAGTACGTAGTAACAAGCCAGTAAGGCGCAACTTTTAAGCCTTCAGCTGCGTAATGAGCCGCCATAAACATAACTAAAAAGCCTGATGCCATGATAATTAAGCCAATTGCACATTTAACGCTGTAGCTAGGTGATACTAAGCTTTTAGATAAGTTAATCCAAAGCGCTGCAAAAAATGGCGATAAAGCAATAATAAACAGTGAGTTTAATGATTGAAACCACGTTGTAGGGATTTCAAAAGTACCAATAAGACGGTCAGTATAGTCGCGAGCAAATAAGTTTAATGATGAACCAGCTTGTTCAAAGCCAGACCAAAAACATGCAGATGCAATACATACTAAAAATAGTGCCCACATTCTTTGTTTTTCGGCATCTGTTAAATTACCTGTAAAGTAAATAACTCCAAAATAAACAAAAAAGATAATAGTAAATACAATCGCTGTGTAACCTGCAACCACTGTTGGATTTATTACAATTGCGCCGGTCATTGCAGCCGTAGTAACTGCAGCAGCTGCAATTACAAATGCAGCAATACCGCCCCATGCACGTGAAGTACCTTTAGAGCCTAATGGATTAGCAGGTAAAGCACTGTGCTTTGGTAGGTTATTAAGTGTGAGTTTGTACTGCACTAAACCAATGGCCATACCTACAGCTGCCGCACCAAATGCCCAGTGCCAGCCTACGTTCTCCATAAAGTAACCACATACGTAGTAACCTATTAAAGAACCCATGTTAATACCCATGTAATAAATAGCGTAACCGCCATCACGACGCTCATCAGCATCGCTATATAATTGGCCTACCATTGCACTGATATTTGGTTTTAGTAAACCAGTACCTGTTGCTACAAATATTAAGCCAATAAAGAAAGAATAATCATGTGGAATAGCCAAAATAATATGGCCAATCATAATAATTATGCCGCCATACCAAACTGCTTTTTGACCACCAAACAATCTATCAGCTAGCCAGCCACCCGGTAAGCCTAAAAAGTATACTGCGCCTGTGTACAAACCATAGATTGCAGCAGCTGATGCAACAGTAAAGGCAAGGCCTTCTTCTTGTAAGCTTGCTGTCATGAATAATACGAGCATAGCTCGCATACCGTAATAACTCATTCGTTCCCACATTTCAGTGAAGAACAATGTCGAAAGTCCTTTAGGGTGGCCAAACCAACCACTATCTGGAGCTGAACTCATATTTACTTCCTAACTTTAAGAATTGTTGTAATGGCCTTATAATTTTTTGCTTTAGCTATCTTAGTATTTAGTCATACTAAAATGCTCGACCATCAGTTTATTATTTGTAGCTAAGATAATGATTTGCTATATGGTAGTAACACCAGAAGGTAAGAGACACACCCTTATCCTAGTTACAATTGGGCACAAGTATACATATACCTTAGTGCTAGGGGAAGTATTGCGCGGTGTATCACCTTATGCCAAGTTAGAACTCAGCATAAGGAACAATAGGGGTACCTGGGAACTCAAGCGTTCCATAAACAGGGTTAAAATAGTAACGTATGTAAAGTTGACCAAAGTTTGGTTCGTAAAAGTCAGAACGATCGATGGCTAAGTAGCCACCAAAAAACCAATTCGGCGTTATTCTATACTCAAAACTACCTTCAAGATTATATGAAACCCCAGAACTTGTTTCACCTTCAAATACAGGGTCAACACCTGTTATTGATTCTCTATCATACGCAGCTATTTGCAAATCGCTATCGTTAGGGAAGAAATCAATAGATTGAGTTTTTGTTTGCGAGTACGAAACACCGGTCTTTAATCTATAAACAAAATCATCACCCCAACGTGCGTCATAAGTGAGTGGCACGGATAGACCTACATAGTTTTGCGGACTGTAATAACCACCATGGCCCCATGTTTCTTCACTTAAATTATACTTGTATGCCCAATGTAATAAGCTAGCGCCTACGATAAATTCACGCTTTTGATTGCTTATTACACGGTAATAAGTACCGCCCATCATACGATAGCGTTGGTTGTCTTTTACATTTTGGCCTTTATAGAGGGTAAAGTCGGCGCTTGACCAAAAACCCCATTTTCCGCCTAAGTCGTGTGATACATTAGCTGTTAGGCCTGTAGAGCGTACGCCCCCCCAAACTTCACCTGTATTTACATCTTTTAAGCCTGCATAAGAAAGCACTGAATTTGTAACTGGGCGCTTTTCAAGTTCTAGGCTGTATCCAAAGTCGCCAAAACTGTCTGCGTAATTTACACCCCACACAAAGTCTTCAATTAAAAAACCAAGTGGGGTAGTGCCTACATCTACACGCCAGTTTTCGTTTTGCCAACCAATACCTATATCTACACCACTTTCCTCTGGTGTCACTTCATCGACTGAACAAGTGAAAATACATAAAGCACCTTGTCCGTAGCGACTACCAGCGAACTGCTCATCAAAGCGCGTTGTTTGTGCGCTAATAGTAGTCGGGTCTACTTTAATAAAACCTTGGCCTTGCCAAAGTGGAAAATAAGCTTCAATCGGTACTAAGCCCGCACCAAGTGTTGCTTCACTTTCGGTGCTTGTTTGTCCACTAAAGTTAACACCAATGGCAATGTATGCTTGGTTTTTGTTTTGCTCGTTTATTAGCTCACGTTTAGCACCGTTTACATACCATTGATCGTTTTCATCTATTTTTAAAAGCGCTCCGTAAAGCTCTTTTTCGTTTAAAGTACGATTAGGTGACAGGGTTTGTGCGTACCAAGATTGTGCTTGTTCGGTTTCATTAAACTTACTGGCTACTTGAGCACCTAAATAGCGTAACTCTTGATCGTTTGGTGACTTTTCAATAAGTTGCTTAGCTAAATAAAGTGCATCCCCTGAGTAATTAAACTCATTAAGAGATGACATGATTTGGCGTTGTAAATAACCCTCTTGCGATGTGGTTTGCGCTATCGCTTTTTGCGTAACTTCTTTTGCTTGAAAGTCGTCTCCAAGTTCTATGTATGCATTAGCAATAGCGAGAAGCGCTTGAGGTTCAATAGTTTGACTACTTTGTACTTTTCGCTGATATAAGATAACGGCTGCTTCATATTGTTCTAGCGCTAAGTTTGCATTAATAAGGGCAGTTGTTGTTGCTGGAATATCTTTATATTTTTGATCAAGCTGATTGAGCTTAGCAATTAAGTCACTGCCTGTATAAAACTGGTTTAGGTAGTTATTTTGTAACTGCACATATTGAGCCGTTTCGTTTTCAGAAGCGCTCTCTGGTAACACGTAATCCTCAAACCAGCGTTTTATTTCAACTTGGTTATCTTGCTCTAGTATCCACTGGCCTTGTAAAAGGTGCCAATAAGGCGACAAAGATGAGTCAGATGAAAGGGCACTTGAAAGCAATTTAAGAGCATGTCGTTTTTCATCAATTTTGTACCAACTATTAGAAAGCTCAGCTTGCATTTCAGGTGTTAGCTCTCTCGCTTCTAAGTTACTTAAATGGTAGATGGCGACAGATTTGTTTTTTAAATCAAGATATTGCTGGCTTTGTGTAAGAGACTCGTTAAGCAACAATTGCTGCTCTAAAGCAATAATATCGGTATCTCGATTTTTAAAAGGAATATATTTAAGTGTATCCAAAGCTCCTTCATAATCATTTATAGAGCGCAAAAATAAAGCATGGCTATATCTAATTTGGGGGTTTAGCGGGAACTGCCACAATACATTATTAAACAAATCACGTGCTTGTTGAGTCAGGCCTTTTTGTTGGTATATAAAAGCTAAATCGTAATATAACCAAGGTTGTTCAGGTGAAAGCTCAATAGCTTGCTTAAGTAATTCTTCTGCTTTTTCTAGCTCTCCACCATTAGTATACTGGCTTGCTTTATCCCTTAGAGTATTACTGGTAGCTAGTGCATATGAGGGGTAGATTAAATCTCGTTGCTTTGCGTTTAATGAATTATAAAAGTTGCGAATTGATTTTTGGTTTTGATCTAGTTGCGCGATATTTAATAAGCCAAGTAAGGCATTTTCATACAAAGGATTGGTTTTTAGGGCTGCTTGATAGGCGGTAGCTGCTTGTGTGTAATTTCCTTGAGCTACTAATAATAGGCCTTTGTTATAAAGAAAAGCTTCTTGGTCATGATTTAATTGCTCAGCTAGATTTAGTTTTAATTGTGCTGTTTTAAAATCAGATTGCTCTATAGCATCTTCCATTTCAGACATATACAGCCAAAACTTCGCAACTGTCGCGAGTTCTTTAAGTCCTTCACGCTCATCAAAGTTAGGTGTATATTTTTGCGCGGTAAAAAAATAGTAATATGATTTTTTGTAGTCGCTTTTCGCTAAATACAAATACCCTAAGCTGCGCATAATTTCTTTATCGGTTGGCCGCCCTTTTAAAGCATTTAATAGTAGGGGCTCAGCTTCTTTTAATTTTTTATTATTAAGTAAACGATCGCCTTTGAGCCAAAGCTGATACGCGGGATCGGCAAGTAATGCTTGTCTTACTTTAAAATCTCGTTGGAAATCTTCGTATTGTAACTTACCTTTACTACTAAATGGATACACAGAGAAGTAACGTTGGTATTGCTCAACTGTATTTTGAGTAAGATCCATACTCTTAAGAGCTGCAAGCCAAATAAACTCAACTTCATTAATAAAAGAAGGGCTAGTACCGTAATTACTTAAAATATCTATAGCTTTATTATTTGCTGGGTTTTTCCTCAGTAAATGGCGAGCATAAGGTATTTCTACTTGAGCGATATTAGAATAGCTTTTTAATAACTTTTCATAACCTTTTTTAACACTTTCCCATTGGTCGCTGTCTTGTCCATACCAGCTTAAATGCTCAAGCTCGTAATTAAGTGTAGGGTAGGTGTTTTTAAATATTTTATTGTATATTTCACGGGCTTGTTCATAACGTCCAGCTCGAGAAAGTAGCCTAGCTTCATGAATTAAAGACTTATCTTTGCCCTCAATACGAGAAAGGACTTTTAGCTTTTCAACGCACGGAGCCTGTTTGGTAAGCCCGTTATCTATTTTGCTTAATAACTGGTTGGCTTTCACTGATTCGCCATTGGCAAAATCATAACGCGCTACTGCGCACTGCGTTTCTATTCGGGCAGGGGCAATGGCGACTAGCTTTCGTAAGCTATCTTCAACTAGTTTTTTATTTTGCTGTGCTTCACCAATACCTATTTGGCTTAGTAACCAATCAACAGATTGCGTATCAATATCGTTGACTGTGTTAGCGCTTAATCCAGAGCTAAGTGCTAATGTGCAAGCGAGGGCAAACCTTAACGGCATTCAGTGCTCCATACCGGTTGTAGCGTCCCATCTGCTGTAATTGAAAAACGCTTATTTAAAGCACTTGTACCAAACAAGTTAAGCACGCTGTCGTAATAACGAGTCTGGGTAAATGATTTATCAATCATTAGTTTTTGCTGAATCGCCATTACCGTAGAATTATCGCTATTAGTCGACAGTAAAGGTAATAAAGCTGAATTAAAGCCCAAAGGGCCTCTTTTTTCAGATTTTCCAGATTTAGCAAAGGTATTTAAAGGCACGTAACCACGTTTATTAATTGTTTCTATAAAAGGGTTGAATTGCGCTAACAGCTCTTGTTTATAAGGCGCGTCGTCTGCCATCATGCTTGCCCATAAATATACTCTGATGGCGTTATAACTGCCCAAGTCGCTCGTTTTTTTATCGTAGTAAAAGCCGTTATTCGCATCAAACATTACCCAGTCAGGGCTAACACCTTGCTTTGCTGTATCTAAAATTAGCTTTGCTGAGCCTTCGTGTAATTGATGCCAAGGCGAGTGTGGGTAGAGCTTTTTAAACTGCTGGTAAATAAATAATGGTGAGTAGCTCGGGTTTAACTTAAAACGTTCATTATCAAATTCAAAACCTGTAGGAGCGGGTAGTAATGATAAACCTAGGCCCGAGATATAAGCGGTTTCTTCACGCATTATTCGCTGTGCAAGTACAGCTGCTAATATGCTGTAGCGGCGCTCATCCCAAAGAATAGCAGCTTGCGATAAGCTGTATGCTATCCATAAGTCTGAATCAGACGCAGGGTTTGAATCTAAAATTCCGCCAACATTTTGATTATTAACACCCCATTGCCATGCCGGTAAACGAGTGCTTAAATCACCTTCTGATAAATGTTCTTGCGTCCAATCAAGCACTAAGTCAAACATTGCTTTGTCATTTGCTACAACAGCAAAAAATAAGGCATAAGATTGGCCTTCAGAGGTTGTGACTTTTTGCTCACTCCCCAAATCAATAACGCGACCATCTTGGCTTATAAAGTTACTTTTAAACGTTTGCCATGCATCCCATGGTTGGCATTGTTCTATTTGTGCACTGGCATTAAAGGTAAATAATGCAATCACGGTAAAAAATACATTAATGAGTGACTTCATTACTTATCTCCTTCAGCTAAGCGCTTGTATGTTAATGCTTGCAGTAATCGCCATATAATAAATGAGATCAGCAGTAGTGTTAAAATAGACAACAGTGCCAGTACAAATGGGTGATCCGATAAATGGAACCAAATTAGGGTATGTACAGGAATGTGACCAACAAAATATTGCTCATCAGTTTTAATTGTTTTAATGCCTTGAGAGTTTATGACCGCAGCACTGCCTTTAATTTGCGCAAGCGCTTGTGAACTCATTAACGCATCATCTAGTAGAGTAAAGGCTTTTTGTGATGTTGCACTGAGCGATACTATTGATCGCTCTGAATCAAACGGTGATTGAAAGCCTGTAATAACGGCCATATCACCACTACTTTTTATACTTACTTGAACTTTATCTGTTGTTTGCTCATCGTAAGCACCATTGTATATAGCTTGTTTAATAGCGCGCTGATTGTTATCAAGCAAGATATTAGTTTGCGCATCTTCATCTAAGTTGTTAGCAATGCTATTAGGTTTGGCGATTACTAAGATGTCTTTATCATCTAAGTTGGCATCTTCATTTAAGTGAGCAACGCTTATTCTATGAGCGGGGTAACCTGTGATAGCACCAAAGTGGCCTGTTAAATTAAACAATACAGATAGCGCTTTAGGTGATGGAACTTCATCTATCAATACTAAAGTTTGTTGTAAGTCTGCGTATTTTGTAAATGGGAATCCGCTGTTTGCAAATACATTTAAATCAGGCAAAGCTATGTAATGGTCAAACCCACTTACATCAATGTTGGAGTTCCCATCAATTACGCCGTATTCGCCACCAGGTGGAGCAATGGCACACTCGCCTTTTTTAAGTACTGCAAATCTAAAGTCAAAATTTAACTCATTTCGGCTGGCAAGATTAATACCATCTAATGAAAAGTCTTCAGCGCTTTGCGTTGTGTCTGTATTAGCGATTAAAGGCAGCAAGGTTTTTGCGGTAGTTAACGATGTGTCTTTTTTATCAAGTAAAAAACCACTTATAAACTCTTGGTTTATTAACATGTTTAAACGTGAATTTAAGGTTTCGCTCTCTGGCGTATTACGGTATTGCAAAGTAATAGGAATGCCTTTTTCACGCCAAGTAAATAAATCAGGTGCAAAACGAACATTTAGTTTTATAGGACCATTGTTAAGACCCTCAGCCTGTAACTGAGTTGGATAGTCAATAAGCTCGTCAAAGTGCACGGGACGATCGTTTCTAAGCCATCTTGGCGCATCATAAGCTTTACGCAGTGGGAGTTTGTTAATTGCTTCGATACTTGCACTTCGGCCAGTCATAATCTTATGACCAAACACAAGACCAGTAACCGCTGTTTTTAAGTCTTTTTCGTCACGCCCCAAAATTAGCAGCATTTTATTGTATCTGTGAATAGGGCTTGAAATTAGCTCGACGGTTGGCTTTTCAACATCTGGATAATCTTTTAAAAAATCAGGTTTTGAGTCATTAGTAATAAACACCACACTGTGCTGCTCTGGTGCTTTATTTAAAACTACTGGAAAGTTAGCGCCACGCCAGTCTGCTTGTGCGCCAAACCAACTAGATAAAGTGGCTGCCGCTTCTATAGCTTGTGTATTAGGTGTGCTTGCAAATACAAAAGGTAAGTTTAATTTGTTGTAATCTTTAGCATCAAAAAATGGTTCTGGTAAATATTCAAGGCGGCTATCAATTGCTAACTGTTTTTGATCAAGCGTTATGTGGCTTGATTTGTTTATTTCAGTCCAAATTGAGCGGCTAAAGTAATCTTGGCATCGTAAATCATAGTAACCAACTAGTTCAAAGCGAATTTGGTTGTAGTCTTGAATGTATTTAGCATTTAGGTCAAGGCTATGACTTACCGTATTTTTTACAACACTTAGCTGTTCATTAATAGGTAATACTGTTACTAAGTTATCGTTAAAATAAACTTTTAAGTGCGATACATTAGCCAGCAATGAAGGTGAGTTAGTGTACGAAAAGTTAAGCTTTAAATTAGTGCTTAATTTATCAATTCTATTTGTGAAATCGACACGAGAATTATTATTCACGCCGTCGAGTTTATAGTCATTGAATCCTAATTTTTCAAAGCTAAGGCGTAAACTAGAAACCTGGGCACTCTCAGGGTAGCCATTTACAAACAGGGTTTTGTCGTGCATAGGCTCGATAGCGAGCACTTTATATGCGCTACTAATAAGTAACAATGTTAGAAATGTATTAAGTAACTTTTTAATCATAATTATTATGCACTATCGGTTTTTTTGGAGTAAATGAATTTATGTAAATGACAATATTAGTCATTAACTTAATAACTGGTTGTAACGCTCTTGGAGCATGAAATAATAAATTACTAAAGCCCCGTAAACTGGTTTTTTGTACTTCTTTGAAGCTATACGATGGACGGTCATGTCTAAAGTTATTTTGCCAATCTAGCCAAGCATCTGCTCTTGAGAAGGTACATTGTATAAAAGCTCTCTGTTTTTCGAGAGATAAGTCTTTAAGTGTAAGGCCAATTTGTTTTTTGCGGGTATTACATACATACGTTGTAAACGAAAATTGTTTATTACCACGACTCATTAACAATTCAATTTTATCGTTAACACGACATAAATGCGCGTGATCTGTCTCTATGCCCACGCCGTTATCTGAATAATCCGTTATTTTTACTTTCAAAGTATGACCATTTGCTAAACGAACGCCGGCAGGAAAGTTTGCCTTTATACGATGCGAGTGCCTCACTTGACGAGCTTCAGCTGCAACAGCAACGGCAGCACCTAAAATTATAATATTATAAAAAGCCCAACCCATACTTATTATAAGTACGCCAATCTGGCTTGGGTCACCTAAAAATAGACGTAATAGACCCACTAATATACCGAGTAAATTAATAAGTAACAGAATTAGATACGGTTTAGAAATACCCCAGTCGTAATGCTCTTCATCATTTAAACCGCCTTTTTCGGTTACGTTAAACTTACCCTTATTAGGATTAAATAAAGCAACGGTGGTTGGTTTTAATATGTACCAAGCAAGTACTGACTCATACACTTCACCCCAAAAGGAGTAACGGTATTTACCTTGAATACGTGAGTTAGTCGCTTTGATTTGAATTAATGTCGGCACTACATAAATAAAAATAGCTAAAAATGGGGCATAAATTATGTACGCATTAAAATATATTAGCGCTAAAGGGGCTGTTAAAAATACAATACGAGGAATACCCGATAAAAAGTGCAGCATTGCGTTTATGTAGCATAATCGTTGAGGAATGCTTAAACCCTTACCCATTAATGGGTTATCAAGCCTAAATATCTGCGCCATACCACGCGCCCAGCGAATGCGTTGACCTATATGTGCTGACAGGCTATCGGTTGCAAGACCTGCTGCCTGTGGAATATTTATATAAGCAGTTTTATAACCAGCGCGCTGCATACGAAGTGCTGTGTGAGCATCCTCCGTTACTGTTTCAAATGCAAAACCGCCAATATCATCAAGCGCAGCTCGTTTTAATACGGCGCAAGAGCCACAAAAGAAGGTCGCATCCCACATGTCGTTACCGTCTTGAATAAGCCCATAAAACAACATGTTTTCGTTAGGAATTTGACTATGGTTGTTAAGGTTTCGCTCAAACGGATCTGCAGAGAAAAAGTGATGCGGTGTTTGCACCAAGCATACTTTACTGTCTTTTAAAAACTGCCCCATCGTCATTTGTAAGAACGAGCGAGCAGGGACATGGTCACAATCAAAAATTGCGATATATTCGCCATCGGTATAACGCATAGCGCTATTCATATTGCCGGCTTTAGCATGATTGTTATCCGAACGAGCTAAATAGCCCACTCCAATTTCCTCTGCAAATTCCTTAAACTCTGGGCGCTTACCATCATCTAATATATAAACATTTAATTTATCCACAGGCCAATCGATACTTAAAGCAGCCAGAGTAGTGGGCCTTACAACGCTTAACGGCTCATTGTAAGTTGGAATATATACATCTACTGTTGGCCATAAGTCAGTGTTTTTTGGTAAAGGTACTGGTTTTCGCTCAAGCGGGTTAATTGTTTGGAAAAAACCTAAAATGAGTACAAGCCAGGCATACGTTTCAGCAAGTAATAAGCCACCACCTAGTGCAAGTGCAAGTGGATCATCCCAATTTAAAGTCTCAGTGTAACGCCACCACAAGTAACGAGAAGACGTAGTTACTGACAGGGTAATCATGACAATGGTTGCCATTTGGCCTTTTACTCGTTTAAGCGCATACGCAACTAGTAAAATAAAGCTTATAAAAACGGCTTGAGCTTCCAAGCTAAAAGGAATTGTAATAAATATTGCTAATAAAAATAGAATAAACGCGAGAATGACGTATTTGACTAGTTTATTTTGCCATACACGCGCATCCGCCATGGTTTTAAACGCACTTTTTTTAGGGCCTTTTTTGTTTTTTGATAGTAAGCGCTTTAACAATCTACCTAGCTTTAAATCAAACCAACGTAATTGCCTTAAAAGGTAGCTAACACCATCATAAAAATAATTAACAGCATCTTCTTTTACAGAACTAGATTTAAGCTGGTTTTTAAAAAACACTAAAAAAACACTTTGTATAATAAAGCGTAATATATTTGAGTAAATGTAGGTTCGGTAAGGCAACCTTAAATGAGGGTAGTAGTCATAAAGGGTATATTCAAAGCTGATTTTATGCTTTTTAATATTTATAAACAGTGAGCTTAAAAGCGTAATAAAAGGCATTAAAAAAGCTTCAATAACATTTACTTTATGTTGATTAAAGTAGCTATGAAACTTGAATAAAATGTACCGGACTAACTTATCAGTAAATAAAATGCTCAGCAGCAAGTATAAAGTGCTGTGAATAGGGCGCTGATAAAATAATGTAATGCTCATTTTATAAGGTCGCTTTACTAACTAGCCAACCAGCTAGTGTTTCAAAGTCATCGTTTGCGACACTATATGGCGCGCAATTAAGCGCTACATTTCTGTATGCGGTTGACTCTTTAATAACTTCGTCACTGTTGATAAAAAACGGAGCCATAAGGGGGAGCGTAGATTGCCAAAGAGAAAACAAGTCAAATTCTAGCGTAGATGCAGAGTTATAGCGGTTAACTAAAAAATAATGCTTCCAATCAGTATCTGAATTTTTGAGTGTTTGTAGGCGTCTATAAATTAAGCTGTGACAAATAGCGTCGCAATTAACCAGTTCAATTACAATATCGTTTTTCTCTAACGGGTAGTGGAGAAGGTTAATATGTGCAGGGCAGTCAAAAATTACCCACGCTTCTTGGCTATAATTTAGGTTTTTGCATCTATTTACCATTTTAGTGATGTTATCAATGCTAGTATCAGTGCTGTCACCATATGGTAAAAATATAATGCCATCGTCATCTTGATGAAAATGCACAAGTGCATCTTCAAAGCTCGCTTCATTACTCCAGCCTTTGGTATATTTCCATGGCAAGCCAAAATGTAAACCTAGGTCACTTTTTGCATCTAGATCGATTGCAATAACGTCAACGTCAGACTTTTTTAGCACGCACGCTAAATTTGCAACCACAGAGGTAGTGCCTAAACCGCCTTTGATACCTTTAACGAAAACTCTTTGCAACGGATGTTTTACCTATCTTTAATTGAACTAACTTATGTGTTTAGTTCGTTGTTTATTTCTTTAAGTAATGCGTACTTATTAATTGTATTATTATTTTGCTGCTTGTTTACAATTTCTATGTAGTCATCACTCTTTCCACCAAAACGTAGAGCAAGGTTTTCTATGTCACTTGATGTTAACGTTTGTGAGTTTTTAGGCGTCAAGTTATTCATTCTTACCTTTACAGTTACTTTAATTATTTTGATTAAAAGTGGACAATATTTGGCTATTATATATAGAATAACGGTTAAAACTAGTAAAAAAGTATTTTTTATAGGGCGTTTTAAGTGCATAACTTTAACATAACGGGATTAGAGCCTGCTGCAAAAGAGTTAAAATCGGCTTCAAGTTATGCTGTTTTAGCCCCTTTAGACAATTTTGTAATCGAATTGGCGTTACATTCAATTAACCAAAGCTTGGTTAATGATATATATATAGTTTCCCAAGAGGTTGAATCATTTTTTGATTCTTCTTTTTCTGCATCGTTAAATTATGCTTATAAGCATAATAGAGTACACCCTTTTTCGTTGGCCTCAGAAACACAGAATCATTCTATAGAGAAAATTAATTCAGGTATTATAAAAGAAATAAGTGCTTATAAACGCCTAAACAAAGCGCTTATTTTTGTTCATTTTAATACAGCACAGTTAAGCAGTACTGACGAGAAAAGCTTAGAGCTGATGATGAGGCAGTACAACGATTTTGTTCGTAGTACGGGAGCTACATTATTATTTTTAATTTCGGGACCTGATATTGCAAATTATCGCTTTTTATTTAGACGATTAAACAATGTATTTGATGGGCTGGTATTTGTTGATAACGACTCTGCGGTTCGAGTACTTGAATATGATTATTGGCGTCACAGCATGGGGGTTATTGCTGGTGAACATTACCAATTATTATTAAGTGGTAATCAGTTTGTTGTTCAAACTGAAGCAGTAAGCGAAAGTAAAGCACTTAAACACTCAGACTTTGCCGATGAAGACGATGTTTGGCTTGTGCAAAGTGCTGTGCCCGAAGGTACTAAGTTACCGATGCATTATAAAAGCGTAAAAGATAATAATGATTTATTTAATAAAGGCCCAAAAGTAGAAGCAGCCACCTTAATTTTTGCAGTTACGCGTTACACCGATTTGGCGCTATTGGGTAAGCAGTGTTTTGAACTTAGAAAAAACTGCGGACGATGGTTAAAGCTTGTTATTCAAAATGTTGATGGTGTTATTCGCCATCAAGACGAGTGCTTATTTTTAACCTTGGGTGTAAATCTAATTTTGTATAGCTTTTCAGAGCCTTCGCGTTTGCTTTCACAAGTGCAATCTATTCAAGGTTTTAAGTTTTCAAGGCCTTTACCTTCCTCAGTTGAGGATGTTTTAAAATACACTGAAAATACCTTTTCGAAAGGATATTTACCTTTCATCGAGTTTACGAAACAAGTAGAAATTCATAGTGACTCAGCCGTTAATTTAGGTGTTAGTGGTGTGCTAGTGAAACTAGAGCTACTACCAAGAATTGACCCTATTCATCCTTTGCATTTATTTCATATTAAGCGCGAAGGTGATGTATTTAGCATTGCAGATAATACAGTTTATTTATATTTGCATGCTTGTAGAGAAAATGACGTTGATAATGCAATCAAGCATTTGTTTAAATTAAAAACGAGTGATTTTTTTGTACAGCAAAATATAATTTCTGACCACTTTTACATTCAACAAGAATGTAAACAGTTAAGGCGATTTTATAAAGGTAAGAGTGTTGTAGATTTCTCGCAAAAACTTGCTGAGAATGATAGCTATAAATTTGCACCTGATATAGCAAACAGCGTTACTGAAAATATTAACACCCCAGAATTTTCTAGTAAAAGCCGCCCAGATGCTAAGCCTTTTATAATGAAACTAAGAGATAACTTATGAGTATGAATCAGCTTTTAATTACCGTGTTTCTTGCAATGGTGCTTGGCGCGGTGCTTTGTATGCTAGGCAAATACATTTTATCTCAAATAACAAAATATTATTATAAGCTTACTTTTAAACATGAAGTACTAGAGCCTTATACACCAAATACAGTAAAAAAGGATAAGCAGTGAAATTATCAGGTTTAGGGGTTTGGAACCTTTATTTTTTAGTTAAGTTTGCTCTGTTTTATTACGGTGCAATTGATTTTAACGTACTAACTAATGCCGCTTTTGCTGCATTACTTGCGATTAAATTTAAGCAGCCATTAATAGAGAAGGCAAAACATATAGTAGGTGCTGTGTTTGCTGTGGTATTACTTTATCAAGACTCATGGTTGCCACCAATAAACAGGTTGACTAAACAAGCAGGTAACGTTCAAGATTTTAGTTTTGGTTACTTTATCGAGCTATTAACCCGAGTTATTAGCGTTGATATGTTGTTGGCTTTGTTCGTAATTAGTGTGTGTTTTTGGTATACATCGCAATGGATACGCTTTACAACCGTGACTATTGTTGGGCTGTTAGTTGTAGGGTGGCAAGGAGATAACTCTCAATCACAATTCGTTAATAATGTGGCTAACCCTGAACCGGTTACCCAAAATCAAAGTAATCCTCAAACGCAAGTGATCACTCAGGCAGCGCAATCTCCCGATCAAAAGCTCGCTGATTTTTATCAACAACAAAGCTTACTAATGAGCCACTTTCCAAACCAAGTGAATGGTGAGCTGTTTGATGTAATTATTTTGAACATATGCTCAATGGCTGTTGCTGATTTAAATGCTATTGGTGTAAGTGTTACTGATATGTATAAAGACTTTGATGTGGTGTTTTCAGACTTTAACTCGGCTACGTCATACAGTGGACCCGCTGCGGTAAGGCTGCTGCGCGCTAGTTGTGGGCAAACGAGTCAAACAGCATTATTTAAAGAGGCACCTGAACAATGTCACTTGTTTAAAAACCTAGAGAAACTAGGTTATCAAAACAATGTTGTGATGAATCACGACGGACATTTTGATGAGTTTAAAGGTTTAATAAATAAGTACGGTGGCCTAGATAGTACGCCATTTAATATAGATTCAATGCCAGTGGCGCTACGAGGTTTTGATAATAGTCCTATTTACTCAGATGAAGCTGTGCTGGATGGTTGGTTAGAGCAAGCTGAAGATTGTAAGCCGTGTGCGATGTACTACAACACCACAAGTTTACATGATGGTAATCAGCTAGAGAATCAACCAAGGGTTAATAGTAAAGAGACATACCCAATCAGACATAAAAACTTGTTTGCTGATATTAACCAATTTGTAAAAAAACTAGAAAAACGTGGTCGCAACGTTATGTTAATGATAGTGCCTGAACACGGCGCTAATTTAAAAGGTGACAAAGTACAGTTTGCAGGTTTACGTGAAATCCCAAGCCCTGCAATTGTGTCGGTACCTGTAGCAATTAAATTTATAGGCCCAGACGTACAAAACTACTCGCAAATTGTGGTTGATGATTCAACAAGTTACTTTGCGCTTTCAGAGCTGGTAAGCAAGGCGCTGCAAACTGATGTATTTGGTGGGAATAATAGTGTTGCTAATTTGCTTGAAAACCTACCTACAGCACCTAAGGTTGCTGAAAACGAAGGCACAATAATGATGTATGTTAACCAAAGACCATTTATACAATTAGATGGTGGTGATTGGTCTGCTTACCCACAAGGTAAGTAGTCACATAATAAAATTTAACAAATAGCACTGGTATAGTTAAATATCAGTGCTACTTTTCTTCATTTAATTACATTTCAACTTATCGCTTTCGCAGTCTGTTTCGTCCAAAAATGTTTACAATAAGCTACCTTCTCAAAGCGACTTAGCGTATTATTCAGCTAATATAGTTTTTCCTTCTTTGAGGATGTATGCGTCTAGATATTCACTGTGCTGATCGAATTGGTATTGCTCAAGAAATCCTTAATATATTAGTTAACTACAGCGTTGATCTAAAAGGAATTGAAGTTGATTCTGTAAATTGTCGTATGTACGTTAGTTTTCCCGAAATAGAATTTGAACAATTTCAAAAAATTATGCCATCGATACGTTTAATCGACGGCGTACATGACGTGCGTACCACTGCGTTTTTACCATCTGAGCGTGAACACAACGAATTAAATACTTTGCTACGTGCATTGCCTGATGGCGTTATCTCTATTGATGCTAAAGGTTGGGTACGCTTATGCAACGATGCAGCATGTAAGGACCTACAGTTAATTGAAAAAGAAGTTATTGGTGCAAATATTAATAACTTACTTAAAGGGTTTAACTTTACACGTTGGCTAGAAGGTAAAGAAGTGCTCGGGCAAACCACGCGCGTTGAAGTGGCGGGTGAGGATTTTATTGCAGACATTTTACCAATTGCAGTCCCTCAAGGTAGTGAAGGTGATGTGCTTGCGGGGGCGGTTATTAACATTAAATCGCAAAGCCGCTTAGGGCAGCAGGTCAGTGCATTTAGACGCTACGGGCAAGAAAGCTTTGCTACCATTCATAACTTTAGTACGGCAATGCGCCGAGTTGTGCGCGAAGCACGCAAAATGGCGCAACTAGAAGCCCCTATTTTGATTACTGGTGAAACTGGCACAGGTAAAGAGTTATTAGCTAGAGCGTGCCATTACGCATCTAATCGCTCTGTTAAGCCTTTTATTGCGCTATCGTGTGCTTCACTTCCTGATGATGTTGCTGAGTCTGAATTATTTGGTTATGCCGGGTACGAAGAAAACGCAGCGCCAAAGCGTGGTGTATTAGAGCAAGCTGATGGTGGAACTGTATTTTTAGATGAGGTTGGCGAAATGTCGACTCAACTACAAACTAAGTTACTGCGTTTTTTACAAGATGGTACGTTTAGAAAAGTAGGCGATGAGAACGAAGTTAAGGTAAATGTTCGTATTGTTGCCGCTACTCAAAAAGATTTACCTGCAATGGTACAAGAAGGGGTTTTTAGAGAAGACTTATATTACCGTATAAACGTGCTTACTTTAGAAATAGCACCACTAAGAGATAGAAAAGCAGATGTAGGGCCACTTGCAGAGCATTTTATTCAAAAATACGCACAACAAAATGGTCATGCAATTCCTGTTTTATCACAAGAGTGTTTAAGCTTTTTACAAGAGTACCCGTGGCCTGGAAATGTACGTCAGCTGGAAAATGCAATTTACCGTGCAGTGTCGTTACTAGATGATAGCGAGCTTCGCGTAGAGCATTTGCAGTTACCAACTTTTACTCATGATTTAGGGTATTTAGAGTCTGATTTTGAAGGCTCACTAGATCAAGCTGTTAAACGTTTTGAAGCGACTTTACTTCGCAAACTCTACCCTGCTTACCCAAGCTCACGTCAGTTAGCTAAGCGATTGGGCCTAAGTCACACCGCTGTAGCTAATAAGTTACGTGATTACGGGATTAATCGAAAAACAGTAAAAGTGTAATTGACTTAAAGAAATTAAAATATGGGGACTAATTTTTAGTGCCCATATTTTTTGTTACCCCATCAATTGCAATCGTCTCAATACCTTCTTCGTTAAAGTTCATTACGATACTGGCGTTATTACGAGTGAAAAAATAGCTACGGCCATTTAGCTCAATAACATAGTCACCTTTTACCGGGTCGCTAAACTGCTGCTTTTCTAGAGTGACTGTATGTTCGCCAATTTGCCATTCAAACTCCTCAATAAACCCGTTATTAAATTCTTGAACCCATACTTGGCTGTCATCTTTTGAAAGCGTGATGGCGACAGAATAAGAGCTAGGAATTTGCTCCATATTGTAACTTTTAGATCCAATAGTGAATTTCTCAGCTTTTTGCTGCCATTTAAAACCAAATTTAAATTCTTTAACTATACCAGTAGGGTAAGTTACTGAGCCTTTACCTGGTAACGAAAAATCGGCAAAAGCATTGTAGCTAGGGACTAATAGGGCCAGTGCAGCGATGATTTTTAGTTTTGATTTCATTAGTTATCTTTTTTATTGTAATAATGATTTAAGATTAAAGTAGAATATTCGTCTTCGCAAGGGGCTATGCTACACTCGAATAAATTAAACTGGTAAGACCTTTTTTGTGAACTTATATATTCGACTTTTATTATTATTTTTCAAAATTAAACGCAATAAGCAATATCAAAATCTACTTGATACAGTAGATATTGATTACAAAGCTTTGCCGACTGATTGTGATATTAATCTACATTTAACGAACTCACGCTATCTTGCGATGATGGATTTATCTCGCACGTGGATGACGGAGCGTGTTGGCTTACTAAAGCAAATAATGAAGCGTCGTTGGTTTCCGATTGTTAACGCAACTGCTATTACTTATATCCGCGATATTAAACCTATGCAGCGATATACAATAAGTACTAAGTTAGTTGGCTGGGATCATAAATACTTTTATATTGAGCAAAAGTTTCACTCAGAGCGAGGCTTACATGCTATTGCTTATGTACGCGGTGTATTTAAAAGTAAAAAGGGTATTATAAGTATTGAAGAAATGCTTGAAGTTGCTGGTTTTGACGGGCAAACACCTATATTGCCAAGTGAAGTAATGCACTGGAAAGAAATGTTAGAGCAGAAAAAGTTAAGTAACCTGCCCTAATCTCTACAAATGAAAAAAAAGGCCTTTCGGCCTTTTAACACACATTGTAATTGGGCAACTATGTACTACTTTATATATGCTTTAAAAGCTGTACCTAACACCAAACATAGCCACAACAGGGTCAAGCTCAACAGTTGATGTAAGCGCTTTTGCACCATTAGCATAAACAGTGGCATCGGTATCAATATCCATAATTGATACCATGGCGTGTAAACCCCAGTTTTTATCAATTTTATAGTTAGCACCTACCTGAGCCATAAAGCCAAACGAATCATCTAACTTTACTTCTACATCATCTGTTCCTAGCGTCGCTTTAAGTGCTTGAGAGGGTTGCTCATCAAAAAATGCAGTGTAGTTTATGCCTACGCCTATAAAAGGTCTTAGCGCATAGCTTGTATCTAAAAAGTGGTACTGTGCAACCAATGACGGTGGAAGTTGTTTTATATCTGCAATTTTGTTGCCTGCTAAGCCGCCTGCGCCATTTACATCGTGTGAAAACGGTGTTGCTGCTATCAGCTCTAACACCCATTGATCGTTAAATGCATAATCTACGGTGATACCTAGTTGAGTATCTGAATCACCTTTGAGGCCTAGCGTAGGTGCTTCATTAATCGCTGAGCTACTGTTATCAGGGTTTACGTTAATAGCGCCAACATTTACGCTAAAGTTAGCGTGTGCAGCTGGAGAGAGTGCTAATAAAGAGGTTAATAATGCGATGCTAATTTGAGTTTTCATGTTGTTCTCCAAGAACTACTATTTAATTAGCGCTATTATTACCGAGCAATAAATATGAAAACCTGTTCTAGATCAAAGTTTAAAAAGCATTTGAAGCTTATAAAATGTTTTATTGATTTAGATTAATTTTAGTGTCGTTATGCTTTTGTAAAGATTGACATATTTATTTAATTAACAGTCACATGAATATATTAAGGCAGGCACTGCCTTGCCATAATCACGTGTTTAAACAAGGGTCTTAATAAACAAGAAAATATGTTTTTAGCAGGGTTCAAAAAATAATTTAAACAACCGACACTTAAAAAGTATTGGAAGACTTAAACGCGATTGAGTCGGTTTGTATAATGAAATATAAACCGAGTACTTTATAAGGCATAAAATACTCGGTGCACTGACTTTACTTATCAATAGTTATTCCAAATAACGTTTAGCTTTGTTTTCTTTCACACTTTTAAGATCGACTAATACCAATCCATCAATACAATTATTAAAATCGGGATCAATGCTAAAGCTTAAAAATTGTACACCGCCAGGGTTGCAAAGCTCAGTATATTGTTTAAATAAAGTAGGGACTTGAGCGCTCATATTAGCTAACACATGCTTTAACTCTACAAAATCTTCTTTAACATCGTTTCCATTAAAAAGAATATTGCATTGAGTTAGCTGTTGCTCAGTTAATTTAAGCTCATTATTAGGTGTAGCTAGTTCTATGCTGCTTTTATAGTAATGTTGATAGTAATAAACGAGCATGGCTTTGGCTTGCTCAGGTAGAGCGTTGGACACGCTTACGGCCCCAAATAAATACCTATACTGTGGGTAGTTTTTTATAAAAGCACCAATACCGTACCATAAATAGTCAAGACTCTTACGTCCCCAATACTTAGGTTGTACAAAACTTCGACCAAGCTCAATTCCTTGGTGTAGATAGGGCGTCATAGCGTCGGTGTAAGAAAATAAACTATCGGTATATAAACCTTCACGTCCATGTTTTTGTATTATCTGTTGTGCGCAGGCTAATCGATAAGCACCTACTAGCTCTAGTTGCATAGGGTCCCACAGTACAAGGTGTTGGTAATCCATATCGTATTTATCTATATCACGACGCTTACCGCTTCCTTCACCTACAGCTCTAAATGCGATTTCTCTGAGGCGTCCCAGCTCTCTAAAAATAGGTGAACTACCTACATATTGATATAGATGAATATGCATGCCATCGTGTGTTTTACCCAGAAGCTGACATTGCTCAATTGCTCTTTTTAGTTCTTTTCTACACTCGGGCACAGCAATAGGTGTTTGTGTTTTTAGTGGCAGTGTTTTTTTAGTTGTAAGCCTATAAAGCTGCTTACGTATGAGGTTTACAATTTCTTTATCTTTAAGGTTTTCTATTAAGTAGGACTCAGGAGGGATAGAAGCACCAATCTCAAACTCTAAAGATTTTTTGCGCTGCTTAAACATTTCTGTCACTAATAATAAACTTGCCAGAGGCTTATAAATCATTGATGTACCATAAAAAAGTGGACTATTTTTGGCTTTAATAAAAATAGGTAAAATGGGGCAGTTGGCTTTTTTTGCCATACGTAAAAAACCGCTATTCCATTTGCAATCCTTAATGCCGGTTGGTCCTAGGCGCGACACTTCCCCTGCAGGAAATATAAGTAAGGCACCTCCACCTTTTAAATGGTTTTGTATATTACTAAGCTCTTGCTTTTTACTCATACCAGATAAGTTATCAACAGGGAGTAAAAGAGAATGCATTGCGCTGACCGACATTAACATGCGGTTTGCGACTACTTTTAAATCTTGCCTTACTGTAGAGAGTACTTTGATAAGTGCTAAAGCATCTAATGAACCAATAGGGTGGTTAGCAACAATAACAAGTTTACCCTCGTTAGGAATATGTTCTATCTGCTTAGGTTTATAGCGCGTATCAAAATTGAGTTCATCAAGTACTTGCTCAACAAATTCTAACCCTTGTAGGTGAGGGTAGGTATTACCAAAGGTGATAAACTCTTGTTCATGCAATAAGTAACCTAAGCCCTTTTTTACTAAACCTTTTACTTTTGGAGAGTTCTCTAGTTGTGGTAAGTTTGCTGCAATTACTTTATCAACACTTATCATATTAACCTCATATTCCGTTTGGTCTATTCGCCATACATGTAAGATTAAAAAAAGGGTGTGACAGTTACTTTGCAGTAGTGTGACTTTTTAAAGTACTAAATTATAAACTGTGAATTGCTAGGAGAATTTATGTCGGTATTGGTGGCTATAACGGGGCGCAATAACGAAAAGCTAATAACGAAGTTACAAGAGCGATTACCAAATACATTGATAGAGCAATGGCCTGATTGCAAAAACGCAAATAATGTGGATTTTGTACTTGCGTGGAATGCTCCTGAGTCTCTGTGGCCGCAGCTGCCTAACTTAAAAGCTGTGTCGTCATTTGGTGCAGGCGTAGACAGTATCGATTTAACATTATTACCTGAACATGTCGAAGTAGTACGTATTGTTGACATGCAACTAGCTGAAGATATGGCGGAATATGTACTTACACATGTCTTAGCTCAAAAATTACGCTTAAAAGAGTATTACACTAAACAAACACAGCAAACATGGAAGCCAAAACGAGCTTTTAGTAATAAACATGTTGGTATACTTGGATTTGGCGAATTAGGTAAAGCATGTGCGCAAAAACTTGTAACTAATGGTTTTAAAGTAAGTGCCTGGGCGCAAAGTAATAAAAGCACGACTAGTGTCGAGGTTTATTATGGCGATGAAGGACTTAGCGATATGCTTTGCAAGATTGATTATCTTGTGTGCTTATTACCTCTTACGCAGGCAACGAAGGGTATTATTAATCACTCAATGCTCGCTAAGCTACCTTCACATGCTGTTGTTATTAATGTGGCACGTGGTGCTCATGTGGTTGAGCAAGATTTATTAAATGCATTAAATAACGATAGCTTACGCGCTGCTACCTTGGATGTTTTTGACCAAGAACCTTTAACGCAGAACCACCCTTACTGGGGAAATCCCAAAATAACACTTACACCACATTGTGCAGCGCTATCTGATTTAAATAGCGTTATAGACCAAATAGCCGATAATATTGAACGTTTGAATAAGGGCTTAGCACTCAATAATTCAGTGGATAGAACAAAAGGTTATTAGCTGATAGCTAATTAGTTTAAAAAACAGCTTGTTAACATTTGTAATTTTCATTAGTGTAAAAGATATTCTCACTAATAAAAATATAAAGAGGGTGTTATGAAATCCAGTCAAAGTGGGGCTAAATTAAGCCTCGTTGTTATTTCAATTATCGTGCTAGGTGTTTCAGCTTGGTTTAATCAGGCTAACGCTGAAGATAGCCCATCTAAAACACAAACCCAAAGTGAATTAACAATAGCAGATTAACCTAGCTTATTAGGTATTTTCAGTTTTCGTCTTTTTTCTCGTTTCACTCAACAGTACATGCACAGCACCATTATTGCAGTGGTGCTTTAGTGGCGTTTAATACTGTCCTGATCTAACGTGTTTCTAATATTTTAAAAATTAGCAATAAAAAAGCCCAGCAATGCTGGGCTATTAAATATTCTAAGGAAAAGTTGTTAACTTTGGGTTACATTAAATTGCCCAAATGTATAAACTTTAAACAAGTAAAAAGTGTTAATCAACACTAAACTCATATTTGAAATAACGCTCGACGACATAAGATCTAGGCTAAATGATAAGAACAATAAACCACATGCACTAATGGCGGCAACGCGCAGCAGTGTTATCTGGTTAATAAAGAATGCACCTAAACCTAGTGCAAGTAGTGTAGTATTTAAAAGCCAATCTAGCTCGTTTAGCATGGTCGTTTCAATAGTTCAGTTGTTGAAAAAAGGAGCGCCATTATGTTGATCTTTTGCACACCTTTCAACCAAGTAATTTTAAATTTTCAGATTAGTTTTTTTAAGGCTAAAAGTAACTGCCAATTGCCGAAAACAAACCATTGTCAGCAATTACTTGATACTTTTGACAGCTCTGTGGTTTTTGTAAATCACTGCATAAATAAAGGGATTCACGGCTAGAATCATAGTTGGGGTGCAAGTTGGAATCAATTAAAGTAGCTCCGTAACCCAAAAGTCCAGGCCAGTAAACACTCTCACTTACCATCCCTAATTTTTTATAGGTGAGCAAGGTTGGTTTTGGAAAAGCTATAATTATTACAATAACAATGGCCAGAGATATAAATAGCCCCTTTTTTGACTTTGTTTTTTGGCTAGTGCCATTGTTTATGTTTGTTTTTTCCTCTGCGGGTATAGAGCGCTGAGTAGGGCGTTGCGGCTTTCTTTTTTGCGCTGTTTTTTTTCTTGTTGGTGCTTTACCTAGCAACGACTGTTTATTTGGGGTTTTAGACATAAAGCAAATCTGGCCTTTTTTCCGTAGGTCTCTATAATTAAATGAGCAAATTTATATACTAAGCTAATTATTATGATAACTTAAAGTTAGCTTATAGCCTACGAGGAATAAAGATGAATACGCAGCTATCAATTTTAATTGTAGATGACGTTAGCACAGTGCGTAGTTTTTTGAGTCAAACGCTCATGCACTTAGGGATAGATAACGTAAAGGAAGCATCTACTGCCTCACAATGTATTAGTGAGTGCCAGGCTGCAAATTATAATATCATTTTTTTAGACATAGAACTGCCGGACGGCGATGGCAAAGATTTGATTGCACAAATCAATGAATTAAGCCCTGAGACAAATGTAGTAATGGTATCTGCGCATTCAGGTATTGAAAATGTTAAGGATGCAATTGATAAAGGCGCTAAAGGATTTGTAGTGAAGCCGTTTACACCTAAAAAAATAGCGGCAATGCTTAAGAAATTTTATCCAGACTTGGAAAATGTATGACACCAATCTGTTTAAATATTTATGTCGACTGTTATTAAAGTACGAGATTAAATCTTAGATAAAAAAAAACCGGCAAAAGCCGGTTTTTTATATTCTATCAAAAACAAATTATAGAGCTTTAATCTTAGCTGCTATACGGCTCTTATGACGAGCTGCTTTGTTTTTGTGAATTAGACCCTTAGTTGCGTAACGGTCTAGGATAGGTGTAGCAACAGAAAAAGCTTGCTGTGCAGCTTCTTTATCGCCCGCTTCAATAGCAACAATTACTTTTTTGAAGTAAGTGCGCATCATTGAACGACGGCTTGCGTTGTGCTGACGGTTTTTTTCGCTTGTGATAGCGCGTTTTTTTGCAGACTTGATGTTAGCCAAGGTTTGCTCCTAACAATCTTAAAATAAAGCTTAAATTAAAGGCCGTGGAATATGCCTGTTTCTATCATGGATGTCAATTTAAATTTAACAATCCAAGAAAAACTGCACCATATAACGAGCATCAATTTGCCGCTTTAGCAGTTAATATAGACATTGTAACAAAGCACAGACCCCCAGCCTAGTGCTTTAAAGCGATTTATAAAAAAGACTGTGGCATAATCGCCTATCTTGAGGATTTTTGAGTAGGTTTAAGGTGTCAAAAGGTTTATTTCGCTCTGGTATGATTGTTAGTTGTATGACTATGATATCGCGTATTTTAGGGCTCGTTCGAGATGCTGTCGTTGCCAATTTATTAGGCGCAAGTGCAGCGGCTGATGTTTTTTTATTTGCTAACCGTATTCCTAATTTTTTACGCCGTTTATTTGCAGAAGGTGCCTTCGCACAAGCATTCGTACCTGTGCTAAGTGAAATTAAAGAACAGCAAGGAGACGACAAAGTCAGACTTTTTGTTGCACAAGCCGCAGGCACATTAGGAACCATTTTACTAATTGTCACTATTATAGGTGTTGTTGCTTCTCCTGTTATTGCAGCATTATTTGGTACCGGTTGGTTTATAGATTGGTGGCAAGGCGGACCTAATGCCGAAAAATTTGAACTTGCAAGTTCACTACTTAAACTTACATTCCCTTATTTATTTTTTGTAAGCTTAGTTGCACTTAGTGGTGCGGTAATGAATGTGTATAACCGTTTCGCTGTTGCTGCATTTACACCAGTTTTACTTAATGTTTCTATTATTACGTGTGCAATTTTTTTACATGATAAATTTTCGGTAGGTGCTTATTCACTTGCCATAGGTGTATTTGTTGGTGGTGTAGTGCAGCTACTATTTCAATTACCGTTCTTGTATCGCGCTAAAATGTTGGCGCGTCCGCGCTGGGCATGGCAAGACGAAAACGTAAAAAAAGTACGAAAACTTATGCTACCGGCTTTGTTTGGTGTCTCTATTAGTCAAATTAATCTGTTGCTCGATACCATGATTGCGTCATTACTGATGACGGGTTCAATTGCGTGGCTTTATTATTCTGACCGCTTAATTGAATTTCCGCTGGGATTATTTGGTATTGGTATTGCGACAGTTATTTTACCTGCGCTTTCTAAACTACATAGCAGTAAAAAAAGTAGCGACTTTCAGCATACTCTCGATTGGGGAGTTCGTTTTGTTATATTTTTAGGCCTACCAGCAATGGTAGGTTTAATGATCATCAGTCCACTTATTATTACCGTGTTGTTCGACCACGGTGCATTTAAAGAAGACAGTATTGATCATGTCAAAGCTGTAAGCTTAGGCGTAGTCGCATATTCGGTCGGTCTTGTAAGCTTTATGCTAATAAAAGTACTCGCTCCTGGCTTTTATGCTCGTCAAGATACAAAAACACCGGTGCGTATTGGTATTATTACCTTAGTACTTAATATGGTGTTTAACATTATGCTGGCTCCTTTCATTGGTTATTTAGGGTTGGCACTTGCTACTTCGTTATCGGCTAGCTGCAATGCATTTTTATTATACAGACAGCTTAAAAAAGAAAATGTATACCAGTTCTCATCAATGAGTATGCGTTTTACACTTAAATGTGTTGTTGCAAGTATTGTTATGGGAACTGTCACATGGTTTGTGAGCAGTTACTATTATTGGGCTACATGGGCCTTTACACAGCAAGTAATATTATTAGTAGCGCTAGTGGCTTTGGCAGGTATTAGCTACTTTGCAATGCTATTTGTGATGGGCGTTAGACTAAATACGATAAAAAGTGTAGCAATTACTGAATCAAACTAAAAAAAAGATTATAATCGGCAACTCTGCGGCTTTAATCATTTTTTAGCCGTAATTAATAGCTCGCTAAACAAGGCATTAGGTGGCATGGAGTTAATTAGAGGTATACACAATATTCGCCCACACCATTTTGGTTGTGTGTTAACTATTGGTAATTTTGACGGCGTTCATTTAGGCCACGCAGAAGTATTAAAAGGTTTACTTAGCGATGCTAAAGCGCATAGTTTGCCTAGCACTGTAATGCTGTTTGAACCCCAGCCACAAGAGTTTTTTGCTAAAAACAATGCCCCTGCACGGTTAACGCGCTTACGAGATAAGTTACGTTTATTGAGTGATTTAGGTATTGAGCGAGTTATTTGCATTAGCTTTAATCAGCAATTTGCAAACATGCATGCTGAGCAATTCGTTAATGAGATTTTGATTAAAAAGTTAGGTGTTAAAGCACTTACTGTTGGTGATGATTTTAAGTTTGGAAAGCAACGCCAAGGTAACTTTCACTTACTTGCTAGCATGGGTAAGCAAGCAGGCATGGATGTAAAAAGCACCGCGAGCTTTCGTCAATTAAATGCTAGAGTAAGCAGCACTTTAATACGAGATGCTTTAGCATCCGGTGACTTAGCGAGTGCTAAAATAATGCTTGGTCACGATTATGCTATTTCTGGGCGTGTTATACATGGCTGGAAAAGAGGACGTGAACTCGGTTTTAGAACGGCAAATATAGCCCTAAAACGCCAAGTGTGTCCTGTCAACGGAGTGTTTGCAGTGCAAGCAACGATTGCAGGAAAACAGATTTTTGGAGTTGCAAATGTAGGTAATAAGCCGACATTTAATGGAACTCGTGCATTATTAGAAGTTCACCTTTTTGATTTTGCACAGGATATTTACGGACAATTTATGCATGTGGAGTTAATAAAAAAACTTCGCGATGAGAAAAAATTCGAGACATTAACACAATTAACGGCGCAAATAGCAACTGATGTTGCTGCCGCTAAGCAGTGTTTTGGTTTAAATCAGGTAGCCGATAGAGACGGAATGTAGGATAAATGAGCGACTATAAACATACTTTGAACTTACCGGAAACACCGTTTCCAATGCGTGGCAATTTGGCACAACGTGAACCAAAAATGCTTAAAGCATGGTATGAGGACGACCTTTATGGTCAAATTCGCAGCGCTAAGAAAGGTAAAAAAACCTTTATTTTGCATGACGGCCCTCCGTATGCAAATGGCGATATCCATTTAGGCCACTCAGTTAATAAAATATTAAAAGATATTATTGTTAAGTCTAAAACATTATCTGACTTTGATTCACCATTAGTTCCAGGTTGGGATTGTCATGGTTTACCAATCGAGTTAATGGTTGAGAAAAAAGTAGGCAAGCCGGGTGTAAAAGTTACTGCGAGTGAGTTTCGTGAAAAATGCCGTGCATACGCTAAAAAACAAGTTGAAGGTCAAAAAGTTGATTTTAAACGTTTAGGCGTATTTGCAGATTGGGATAAGCCATATTTAACAATGAACTTTGACTTTGAAGCAAATGCAATTCGAGTACTTGGTCGAATTATTGAAAAAGGTCATTTGCATAAAGGCGCCAAGCCTGTGCATTGGTGTACAGACTGTGGCTCTGCATTAGCAGAAGCAGAAGTTGAATACCAAGATAAGCAGTCACCAGCAATCGATGTGCGTTTTACATTTGTTGATCAAGATGCTGTTGTTAGTGCATTTGATTTGGCTGATGGTCATAAAGGCGAAGGCAGTGTTGGTACTGTTATTTGGACAACAACACCGTGGACGCTTCCTGCAAACCGCGCTGTGGCTGTGCATGCCGATTTAGAGTATGCGTTAGTACAGGTTGAAGATGAAGGCGTACAACAACGTCTAATTTTAGGTTCTGAGCTTGTTAAAGATGCTATGGACCGTTTTGGTTTTAATCACTTTCACGTACTAGGGTATATAAAAGGTGCAGCGCTTGAAAACTTGCAAGTAGCCCATCCTTTTTATGATTTTAATGTACCAGTGATTGTTGCAGAACACGTAACTACTGATTCAGGTACTGGTGTTGTACATACCGCTCCAGGCCATGGTCAAGAAGATTTCGTGGCTGGTTTAAATTACAACCTTGAAGTGGCTAACCCTGTTGGTGCAAATGGTGTTTATTTACCAGATACCGAACTTTTTGCAGGTCAGCACGTATTTAAGGCAAATGCGAGCGTAATTGAAGTATTAAAAGAGCGTGGTGCGCTTATGCATCACCATGCGCTTACGCATAGTTACCCGCATTGTTGGCGCCATAAAACACCAATCATTTTCCGTGCTACACCACAATGGTTTGTAAGTATGGATCAGGCTAACTTACGTCAAGATTCTCTTGCTGAGATTAAAAACACGCAGTGGTTACCAGAGTGGGGCGAAAGCCGTATTTCTAACATGGTTGAAAGCCGCCCAGATTGGTGTATTTCGCGTCAGCGTACTTGGGGCGTTCCTATTGCATTGTTCGTTGATAAAGACACCGGTGCACTTCACCCAAATACACAAGAGCTAATTGCTCAAGCAGCAGAGCTTGTTGAAAAGTCTGGTATACAAGCATGGTACGATTTAGAACCAGCTACTTTACTTGGTGAAGAAGACGCCAAGCAATACATGAAAGTGCAAGATACGCTAGATGTATGGTTTGACTCAGGTGTGTCACACGCTTGTGTAGTAGATGCACGTGAAGACTTGGTTGGTCCAGCTGACTTATATCTTGAAGGTTCTGATCAGCACCGTGGTTGGTTTATGTCGTCAATGATGACATCAGTTGCGATTAATGGACATGCACCATATAAGCAAGTGCTTACGCATGGTTTTACCGTTGATGAAAACGGCCGTAAAATGTCTAAGTCGTTAGGCAATGTTATTTCACCACAAAATGTGATGAATAAACTAGGTGCTGACATTCTACGTTTGTGGGTGGCTTCTACCGATTACACGGCAGAAATGACTGTGTCGGATGAAATATTTAAACGCTCAGCCGATCGTTACCGCCGTATTCGTAACACTAGCCGTTACTTGCTTGCTAACCTAAATGGTTTTAACCCAGAAACAGATCAAGTAGCTGTTGATGATATGGTTGAGCTTGATAAGTGGATTGTTGGCCGCGCAGCTCAGTTGCAAGACGAGATTTTAGCCGCATACGACAGCTACCAAATGCTATTAGTAACTCAAAAGCTAATGAACTTCTGTACGGGTGAGCTTGGCTCGTTCTATTTAGATGTTATTAAAGATCGTCAATATACAGCTAAAAGTGATAGCCATGCACGTCGTTCTTGTCAAACTGCGCTTTATCATATTGCAGAAGCAATGACGCGTTGGATGGCACCTATCATGAGCTTTACCGCACAAGAAATTTGGGAAGCGTTACCGGGTGAGCGTAGTGACTACGTATTTACATCAGTTTGGTACGATGGCTTACAAGCGCCAACAAATAGCCAATTTAGTAACGATGATTGGTTAGAGATTTTAACTGTACGTGACGAAGTAAACCGCTTATTAGAAGCTGCACGTAAAGAAGAAGTCATTGGTGCAACACTTCAAGCAACGGTAAATTTATTTACGGGTAAAGAGCTTGCCGCTAAATTAAACGCGCTTGGTGATGAACTGCGTTTTGTATTGTTAACATCAGCCGTGAATGTTACTGAAGTTGATAGCCAGCCTGCAGATACACAAGCTACCGAGATTGAAGGTTTGTTTATTAGCGTTGCTGCAACAGATGCTGCTAAATGTGAGCGTTGTTGGCATTACAGCGAAGATGTAGGTGTTGAGCCTGCTCATCCTGAAATTTGTGGTCGTTGTGTAAGTAATGTTGACGGCGAAGGTGAAAAGCGTCAATTCGCTTAGGAGTTATTCTTAGTGAGCAAACTAGCCCAAAAAAGTGGTTTAGTGTGGCTTTGGTTGAGTCTATTACTTTTAGTAATAGACTTTGCTAGTAAAACACTTGTTGTAGGGACTATGGCTTATCAAGAGTCTATAAACTTACTCCCTGTTTTTAGTATTACTTATGTACATAACTATGGTGCTGCTTATAGCTTTTTAAGTGAAGCGGGTGGTTGGCAGCGTTGGTTTTTAAGTGCAATTGCCGTTGCTATTAGTGCTTTGCTTGTATGGTGGCTAAAACGCTTACCTGCTACAAATAAAGTACTATGCGGTGCTTATGCATTGGTACTTGCTGGCGCTATTGGTAATTTATACGATCGTATTGCGTATGGTTATGTAATCGACTTTATTCACGTTTTTTATAAAGACTCACATTTTCCTGTATTCAATATTGCCGATTGCGCTATTTGTATTGGCGCAGCATTATTGTTATTTGACGCCTTCACCGGCGAGAGTCCAAAGGAGCATAAAGCATGAGCCAAGCTGTAATTGGTGAAAACTCGCAAGTTATTTTCCATTTTTCTATTAAATTAGAAGATGGCTCTGCCGCTGATTCTACCAAGGTGCACAACAAACCTGCTAAATTAACAATGGGTGATGGCAGCTTAACGGCAAACTTCGAAAAGTGTTTATTAGGTTTAACTGCAGGCGAAAGTAAAACGTTTGAATTAGAACCTGAAGATGCTTTTGGTCAACCAAACCCAGATAATATTTACTACGTTGACCGTAGTAAGTTTGGTCCAGAAACACCAGCTAAGGTAGGTGCAATTATTGCGTTTACTCAACCTGATGGCACTGAGCTTCCTGGTTTAGTTCGCGAAGTGCAAGGTGAGTCGGTAACGATTGATTTTAATCACCCTTTATCTGGCCAGCGTTTAACCTTTGAAGTTGATATTATTGAGGTGAAAGGTTAATGGAAATATTACTAGCTAATCCTCGCGGCTTTTGCGCTGGTGTTGACCGTGCTATTAGTATTGTTGAGCGCGCTTTAGATATTTTTGAAAAGCCAATTTATGTTCGCCACGAAGTAGTACATAACCGCTATGTGGTTGATGGACTAAAAAGCCGTGGTGCGGTATTTGTTGAAGAGCTTGATCAAGTACCTGACGACAGTATTGTTATTTTTAGCGCACATGGCGTATCGCAAGCGGTTCGCAGCGAGGCTAAACGTCGTGATTTAAAAGTATTTGATGCAACGTGTCCGCTTGTAACTAAAGTGCATATGGAAGTTACACGTGCGAGTCGCAAAGGTATTGAGTGTATTTTAATTGGACATCATGGTCACCCTGAAGTAGAGGGAACAATGGGACAATATGATAACTCAGACGGTGGTATTTATCTTGTTGAAACCGTTGATGATGTTGTTGCGCTTAATGTAAAAAATGCTGAAAATCTTTTTTATTGCAGCCAAACAACACTCTCAGTTGATGACACAGCAGATGTTATTGACGCACTACGCAATAAGTTTCCATCAATTGACGGACCTCGTAAAGATGACATTTGTTATGCAACGCAAAATCGTCAGGATGCTGTTCGTGACCTAGCTGACAAAGTTGATGTGCTATTAGTTGTTGGCGCTAAAAACAGCTCTAACTCTAATCGCTTACGTGAACTTGCAGATAAAATGGGCACTGTTGCTTATTTAATTGATGACGCAACTGATGTGCAAGAGCAGTGGGTTTCAGGTTCTAAATCAGTGGGTGTAACTGCGGGTGCATCTGCGCCAGAAGTGCTTGTACAACAAGTTATAAGCCGATTAAAAGATCTTGGTGGTACGCAGGTTGTTGAAAACCCAGGCGAAGAAGAGAATATTGTATTTGCTGTTCCTGTAGAGCTACGTTAATTTAAAATTTAGATTATAGGAGAGTCGTTATGAGCAAGTCACTAAAAAATGATGGTTTGCTTTTTTCGGCTCTTTTTAATGAGCGAGGCGTATTAGCTTCGCTTATTGTTTCTCAAGTTATTGCTATTGTTTTAGCCTTTGCACCCAATGTAGAAGGCGATATTTGGCTTCGACTTGGGATCATTAGTTTATTTTTACATTTAATTGTTTTAGTCGGCACTTCTTCTTTATATTTTTGTCGTTTTTTTTTACAGAACCGTGCTCAAGCTTTTCAGTTAAGTCTGTTTTTTATCTTTTTTTTATTATCTACATGCATTTTTAGTATCTTATTTTCCCATTTTGCTTTTGATATAGATGATACAAAGAGCCTAATTTATTTTACACTTCGCAATTGCATTATAGTGGCTTTGCTGGCGGCTTTATTCGTCCAATTTTTATTAATTCATTTTGAAAAAGAGCAGCAAACTAAAGCGCTTTCTCGAGCTGAGCTTGATGCCTTGCAAGCTAGAATACGTCCTCATTTTTTATATAATAGTTTAAACACTGCTGCAGAGCTTACTCATCATGATGCCGATGCGGCAGAGCAGGCTATTTTAGCATTAGCCGCCTTATCGCAGGCTGCAATGCACTCAGGAAAAAATGTATCTCTTGACGATGAAATAACGCTGAGTAAGCAATATATAGCACTTGAAACATGGCGTTTCGGTAATCGCTTAAGCGTTGATTGGCAAATACCCAATGAACTACCTGCATTGAGCATTCCTTGTTTAACCCTGCAGCCATTAATTGAAAATGCAGTATGCCACGGTGTTGAAACAAGTGAGCATGGTGCAGAAATAAAAGTAGAGCTACATATTACTACCGGCTATATAACTATGATTGTTTCTAACCCAATAACAATTTCTAATGCTCAAACTAGGCCTAATAACGGCATGGCGCTTGAAAATATTCGCCAGCGATTAAATATTTATTTTAAAAATAAAGCGCAGCTAACAATTACTAATAAAAATGATGTGTTTAGGGTCAAGGTCGTGATCCCTAAGCTTATTGAGGGTAGTGTATGAACGTACTCATTGTTGATGATGAACCTCTTGCGAGATCGCGCTTAATTCGTTTGTTGGCACATGATAAAAGTATAGTTGTACAAGGCGAGGCTAGTAATGGTAATGAAGCTCTGGTACTTGCTAAAAAGCAAACGCCGGATTTGATTTTTTTAGATGTTGATATGCCTGGTATGAATGGTTTGCAAGTTGCTAATGAGCTCAATAGTTTAACTCTACCTCCTGCTATTGTTTTTATAACTGCTCACCCTGAGCATGCCTTCGAGGCTTTACAATTAAGCGCTGCAGGTTATTTAGTTAAACCTATTTCAGAGCAATCATTGCAAAAGGTGCTTAAGCAAGTCGGGCGTTTAAATAAAGTACATATTCAAAAACAACAAAATGTAAAAATCTCTTATCAGCTAGCTGGTACTCTACGCAGTGTTGATATAAATGATGTTTTGTATTTTAGTGCCGAAGAAAAGTATACCAAAATGATATTCTGTGGTGGAGAAGCTTTACTTGAACAAAGTCTAAAACAATTAGAGTTACAATATCCTACACATATTTTGCGAATTCATCGCAATACATTGGTTAATAAACAAAAAGTAATTGCTTTGCATTCAAAAGCGAATGGCAATCATATGATTGAGCTACAAGGGGGCAGTGAGCTATTGCCAGTGAGCCGCCGTGAGCTTAAATTAGTAAAAAATTCGCTTTAGGCTTACCTTGCAATTAGCTCCCCCTGATTTAAATATATTTGAGTCTTAATTATCAACGGTGTTATTGAATAAACAGGTTTAATTAACCGTTTATCAACAAATATAACCGCTTGTCTTAGTCCTCATTGATTCCTCAAATAAATAGCATAAACTTATAATCAGATAATTTTTATTTGGTTCTACTATGCAGTCATCTCAAACAAAAGTGCAAAGAGGCTTCACTCTAATTGAAGTGTTAATTGCATTTATTATTCTTAGTTTTGGCCTTTTAGGCGCAGTTGCTTTGCAAGCAAAAGCAAAGCAAGCAAGCTTTGATTCTATGCAGCGTGCTGCTGCAGTTGCACTTGGTAATGATATTGTGCAGCGTATCCGTGCTAACGATACCCCGCAAATAGCCGGACTGTACACACAGACATTTGATAGTGAAACTGCTACTACAACCTCGCAGGCGTGCTTTACAAACACTTGTAGCGCAGCGCAAGTTGCGGCGTTAGATCTTGAGCAGTGGAAAAGAGCTATAAGAGCTCGAGAAAATACGGGAACTTTAGATGGTGCTACCGTATGTATTGCACCTACCGCAGTTGCTGGATCGGGTGGTAAAGCATTTAATTTAGAAGTAATTGTTTCGTGGCAAGGTCGACAAGAGTTCAATGCAAATGATGCTACTGGCGCTACAAAGTGTGGAACGGCTGACAAAAAGCGCCGCTTAGTTGTTTTAACTAGTTATATTTACCTTAGGAGCTAACATGAAGCAAAAAGGTTTTACACTTGTAGAAATGATGATTTCATTATTTATTGGTGGATTAATACTAGGTGGCGTTATGTTTACCTATATAGGAATGAAAGTAACCACTAAAGATACGATGACTATTGGTGAGCTTCAAGAATCAGGGCGCCTTGCAATTAACATTATGCAACGTGATATTGAACAAATTGGCTTTTGGGGAACTTATTATGACGATTCGTTCACCGCAATAAACACAGATACACTAGCAAACCCTGGAACAGACTGCTTTGAAGGATTAAATAATGGGAGTTTCCCTGATTTTGCTACAGCTAGTAATTTTAGAACTATTTACGCAAAGGTTGCAGGCGAATCAAAAGAGCTTAACTGTCTAAATAATCCGATTAAAAGCACTGACATTATTCAATTAAAATTTTTACAAGGCAAGAGTTTAACAGTTAATGCAGTAACTAATGAGACTCAGGCCGATGAAAACTACTTTATAGCTGAGCAAGAGAAAGCTCAATTTTTCCGTGGAACGGTTAACGCTGCTTCTCTTAATGTTAATGCAACTGTTTGGCCTTATAGCCATCATGTTTATTATCTATCAGAACAAACTTATAAAGTTAATAATAAGAATTTAACTGTACCTGCATTAATGAGAAAGCGCCTGGTTGGTGGAAATATCAATACAGAAACTATTATGGAAGGTGTTGAGAATATGCGGTTTGTTTTTGGTCTTGATACTAACAGCGACAATCGTGTAGATACCTACCGAAGTATTCAAGATATGAAGCATACAGATTGGGAAAATCGTAAAGGTATTTTAACTGTTCAGGTTTTTTTATTAATACGTGCATTGCAGCCAGACCCAGGAGTTAAAATTAAAAACCAAACTTACACATTAGGTGAAGATGAAGATAAGCGTATATTAACATTTACCGATAATTTCAGACGTACTGTGTTTACTACTACTATTCGATTAAATAATGTTGGATCAAATTTATGGCGTATTTAAAACAATCACAAAAAAAACAGCAAGGTGTAGTTCTAATTACAGCTTTAATAATGGTTATTGCAGTGACCGGTATTGCTGTGACACTTATGAGCAGTAGTAGTATTGATATTAAAATTACCAATGCAGCACAAGAGCGCGAAGTAGCCGAAAATGAACTCATTGGTGAAGTGCAACGCATGATCTCTGATGAGGCAAATCAAGGCGCTGATAATCATTTCTTCCTGACTCCCGATGAAGTAACTGCAATCGCGGATGGTGATGACAAAGGTATGGTGATTGCAAATCATGCAGATATGCAAAGCAAAATGACTAACCTGAACAAGGGGGAGCTAGATTTAGAATGCCCTCGACGCTTTAATTTTACAGCAGGTATATCGTGCAATATGTTACAGGTCGCCACTACTATAGAATATGGTTCTAAAAGTAAGCATGAACTAACTATTGTTACAGGTATAGCACAAGAAATGGCCAGCGTAAGCAAGGGGATTTAAGATGAAATTTAAATTAAACAAAGTGTTAGCCTCTTTGCTTGGCTTAACAATAAGTATGTCGGTATTTGCAGAGGATATTGAGCTTTATGTAAATCATGATGTAGAGACAGACGAAAATCCAAGAGTGTTAATGATATTTGATACTTCAGGAAGTATGGCTTGGGATGTTGTAGATGGAGGCAGGTGTTATCGTCGTTATCAAAATGGACAGTTCTATGAATCTGATTGTTTTAAAAGTCAGACTTACTTTAATTACACACAGCAGTGTTACAAGTCTGTAAATGGATATGCACAAGCTATTTGTGAAGATAGTCGATTATTAGTAGCAAAAAACGCCGTTAGCCAACTAGTTACTGATAATGATGATATTGATTTTGGTTTAATGAGATTTAGAGAAAGCTCAGGTGGCTATGTATTAGCAAGGCTTGGTTCTAACAAAAATACCTTACTTAATGAAATTGATGATTTGCCTGCAAGTGGAGCAACTCCCTTAACAGAGACCTTATGGGAGGCGTATAGATATATTACTGGGCAAAGTCTTTACTATGGTTATGGTATTAACAATAGAGATAAAGCAGCTGATGCTAATGGAACTTATAAGTCACCATTTAAAAAGGAGTCAGGAGATCCTCTTAGGTGTGATAACTCAATTAATATTATTTTGATGACTGATGGAGATCCCACTAACGATGATGGTCGTGATGATCAGATTAAAAGTGTACATAATAATTTATTTAATGATTCAATCCCTTTTGTGAGTGGTGATTATTCTAATAGCTATTTAGTTGCTCTATCAAAAATAATACATGGAACAAATAATACAAAAGTAGATTTATACTCTGAGACAAGCGATGTGCTAGATACGGGTAGAGTTTTTACCATAGGCTTTGGCACAGGAATGAGTGATGGCGGTATTGACTTACTAGAGAAAGCGGCATCGGTTGGTGGAGGGCAGTACTTAGAGGCGCGAACCTCAGAGGCTTTATCAGAGGCATTAAAAAATACGATTTCAAGAATCAGAGAAGTAAATGATAGTTTTTCATCACCTTCAGTTGCAAGTAATAATGTAGATCAAACTCGTAGTCGAGATGCTGTTTATTTTGCCATGTTTTACCCAGAAACAGGTGCTCGTTGGCGTGGAAACCTAAAAAAGCTGAAAGTATCAGGGAGTCAAATTGTTGACTCAAAAGGATTATCGGCACTTGATGAAAATGGCTTGATTGACGAAAATGCAGAAACATTTTGGTTGCCAAGCGGGGAGCCAGCTGATGGTAACTTAGTTGCACAAGGTGGTGTAAATCTTCATTTAACTACATTAGATTCAGATAGCCGTAATTTATACACTGACAATCAGGGAGCAATAGTAAATTTTAATACCTCAGTTGTCAGTGATATTCTTAATTTAGTCGATAATAATCCTCTGAGCTTATCGAGCGATGATATTAAATGGGCGATGGGTGTTGATGTTGATGATGATGATGCTGATGGGTCTAACGTTGACCAGCGTCAAGATATTTTTGGTGATCCTCTGCATTCTAAACCTGTCGCAATCGATTATGGTAATGATGATATTCGAGTTTTAATAGGAACTAATGCAGGCTTTTTGCATATGTTCAAGGATTCTGATGATAGCGTAAGTGAAAGTTGGGCATTTATACCGTCTGCTTTATACGACATTATTGAACCTCTACGTAAAAATCAGGCCGATACGAAAGTATATGGTATGGATGGCCCTATTAGTATTTATTTTGATAATAAAAACTTAAATAGTGATGGTTTAAACGACGGTATTATTGATGCGAGTGGCGACGATAGAGTGTGGGCTTTTGCAGGAATGCGTCGCGGTGGTAAAAATTATTACGGACTTGATATAACAAACCCAAACATACCAAAAAAATTATGGGACGCACCAATAGAGGGCGGAAAAGGCGATTTTAAAGAGCTTGCGCAAACATGGTCAAAGCCACAAATAGCCTATATTAAAGCATTTGGTGATAAGCCTTTATTAATTTTTGGTGCTGGGTACGATACAAATAAAGATGCAGCTATTCGTAGTGAGGATAATATAGGGCGAGGTATCTATATTGTTGAAGCCGAAACAGGTAAAAGAGTATGGGCATTAACACCCGATATTAATGGCTTTAAAGGTAAGCATAGCATTGCTGCAGATGTTACCACGCTTGACTCAGATTATGATGGGTATATAGACCGAATTTATGCGGCAGATACTGGTGGAGATATTTGGCGTATAGATATGCCAGGCACTAGTACTAGCGAATTTAGTCACTTTAAATTAGCTGAACTTGGCAGTAATAAAGCAACTGAAGACCGACGCTTTTTTTACAAACCACTCGTTGCACGAACTATTTATAGTAAAGTAAGCGAGACAACAATTGATGGTAGTACCGTTATAACACGCTTAGATACGCCGTATGATGCAATAGTTATTGGTAGTGGTAACCGCTCAAAACCAACCGGTACCAATGAGAAAGATCAACTGTTTATGATCAGAGATGAAAATACAGTTACTAAATCGTATAAAACGAATGCACCAGATACTATTGTGCCTGCTGATTTGATGCAAATGAATTCAGACCCATTTGGTAATGCTCTAGATGACGTTGATGATTTTGTTGACTTAGAAGTGGACTTGGCTAAATTTAATGGCTGGAGATATGAGTTAGGAACGGGTGAAAAATCACTAGCTGCTGCTACAGTTGTTGGCGGTGTTGCTTATTTTACAAGTTTCACACCTGCATCAGATACATCGACTGAAAACCAATGTTCATTAAGTGGTGGTGGTGGTTCTTTATACGCTTTTCACTTACATTACGGTACTAAAGTGTATGACGACCTTAAATTTACAACCAGCTATGATGTACCAGATACACCTCAGTTATACTTTGGTGAAGGCGCTTCATGTGTAGATGGTAATGGCGATGGTAAATGTGATGACGACCCAACAGTTGACGTAATACAAGAAAGTCAGTTTTATTTAATTGGCCCTGGTATTAAAGGTGAAAATGCGGAAAATCCAATGAAACCTGTAGAAATAAAAGGTCCTGGTTTAACTGTTGTCGATGGTAAAGTTGTATTGGTTAATGACAATGCAGTAGGGTTTGGCTTCAAAACCCAACAAACATATATCTATAAACGTGAAGAAAATGACGAAGTTAATAATTAAGGAAATTAAATGAAGAAACAATACGGGTTTACCTTAATTGAGCTGATGATAGCTGTTGCTATCGTCGGCATACTCGCTTCAATTGCGCTGCCTAACTATACTGAATATGTAAAGCGTGCTTCGCGCGCTGAAGCGGCTGCAGCATTGTTAGATGCTGCAAATAAGGAGGAGCAGTATTTTGTCGATAATAGGGAATATACAGAGACATTTACTGATTTAGGATTGCAAAGTAAGACCGAAAATGGTCACTTTGAGCTATCCATAAAGGTAGTCGATAGCAATACCTTCACTATTACAGCTAAACCTATAGATGGTCCTGTAAAGGGGGATAATGACTGTAAAGAGCTTACAATTACTGACACAGGTCTTAAAGGTGCAAAAGGAAGTAAAGGTAACTCTGATATTGATTATTGTTGGGGTCGATAATAGCCTAGATTACTTCTTCTGACACTTATCAGTTGATTTGATGCGAATTCTACCCGTTTGACTTACAGATAAAGCCAATCCTTCGAGATTGGCTTTATTGCTATTGGGACAATATATAAAAGTCCCATTTTGAAAGCCATTTAAAGAACCATCTGGACGAAACGTAATGGCGTTGCGCGGATACTCTAAAGTATCAGCGTCATGAACATCCTCGAAAGTGCTTAAGAGTAACTCATCATCATCTAGAGTCGTTGATTTATCTTTGTCGATAAAGAGTGACATTTGACCATCCCACTCGTCCTTTGTACATTGACTGCCTTTTAGTGCGCAAAGTGTGACGTAAGTCCCATTTTCAATTGCGTAAAGGCGGCCATAATTTATATTTCGGTGTAGCAGATTCACATGGTTATCTAATCGGTTTTTAGCCAAGAAATCTGGATAAAACCACATCGACAATTGACTGATAATACTGACAACAGCCATCGATACCATTAATTCAAGAAGTGTCACTCCCTTGTTTTTTGATATTGATAATCTCATCCTTGAAGACCTGAGTTAATAAATGATTAACTGAGTCTAGTAAATGATACAAATATGACAAGATGAATTTGTGTGTTTTTTAACCGCAAGTCTGAGCTGTATCACCAGTATAAAAAGAAGTACCAGATTGAGATACTGTTAAAGCTTTATTATTTTCACTGCCATTATTAGGACAAAATACAAAATCACCGGGCTTCGTTGTTATTCGACCACTGGTATTAAATCGTAATCTCCTATCATTACCAGTATATTTTATTTTGTCATTAAGGCTTATTTTTTCCATGACACGTAGTAAAGAGTCTGTAGAGCTGTTGTATTGACCACTATTATCACCATCAATGAATACAATGATAATTTTATTTCTGTCCCATCGATTACGACATTGCATTGTATCATTTTGATTTTTTACTTCACCATGCTGCGCGGCGCATATAACGACTATTTCATCTGTACTCGCTGCTTGAGAGCGTGCATAGCTAATATTTCTTTTTAATTCCAACAAAAAGTTCTCAGCTCTATTTTCTTCTAGCATATCGCTACTATTCCAAATTGCAATTGATGCAATAATGCCAACGATAGCAACGGTTACCATGAGTTCTAAAAGGGTGAACCCGTTTTGTTTGTTTTTCATATTAATCTCATTTACTGCTAGTCATTTAAGTATAGCTATTTTTATATAATAAATTATACCACGATAGGTTGTTTTATCACCGTAATTCAATTGCTTTGTTTGCTATGAACACCATGATTGTCTAAAATCGAGGCAACTGGAGATTTCAAAAGTAATCAATATGAAAAAAATAGAAGCAATTATTAAACCTTTTAAGTTAGATGATGTGCGTGAAGCGTTGTCGGATGTAGGTATAACAGGTATGACGGTAAGCGAAGTTAAAGGCTTTGGGCGTCAAAAAGGTCACACTGAGCTATATCGTGGCGCAGAGTATATGGTCGATTTTTTACCTAAAGTAAAACTTGATATTGTATTAACTGATGAAGATGTAGACCGTGCAATTGAAGTTATTGTAAAAACGGCGCAAACAGGAAAAATCGGTGATGGTAAAATATTTGTCACAGATGTTGAGCGTGTAATACGTATTCGTACTGCAGAGGAAGATGAAGAAGCGATTTAAGCTTGTTTTTCTATGTAGCAAAAAGGCGCTTAGTAAGCGCCTTTTTTATTTAGTGCTTTTATTTAGTTCTTTTATTTAGTTTTCGTGTTTGCTTTGCGTGCTCACTAAGCTCAGTTAAACCTAATTGGTCGTAACTTTTCTCCATCATTTCAAGCGCGGGATCTAAGTAACTGCTTTGTGAATAATGCTCAACAACAAACTTACCTCTATTAGCAGCAGCTAAATAAGCTTCACGTTCGTAATAGTAAGTTGCTACTTTTAATTCATAACGTGCCATACGGTTTAAAAGCCACACTAAACGACGCTTAGCTTCAGGCGCGTAATCACTTTTAGGAAAACGTTTTACTAATGTCGATAAATCTGTAAATGCAACACGAGTACGGTTAGCATCACGGTCGGCTCTATCTACACCAAAGTACTCTTGGAACGCATTTTTATCTGCTTTAATATTTACTAAACCACGCATGTAATACATGTAGTCTAAATCTTTATGATTTGGGTTTAAGCGAATAAAGCGGTCAATGGTTGCAAGCGCTTGTTCAGTATTACCTGATTGATAATGTGCATAGACTAAGTCCATTTGTACTTGCTTAGAGAATGGGCCAAACGGGTAGCGAGAGTCTATTGCACTCAAAAGTTCAATTGCACGAGCATATAAACCAGAATCTAGCGTTTCTTTTGCATCTTCATATAAAGCGTGTGCAGACTTATTCGGTACACGTTGAATGTCTTCTTGGTCTGGAGCAGACGAACAAGCGCCTAAACTAAGTACAGAAACTGAAAAAACAATGGCAAATGCACGTTTCCCTATTTTATTTATCATTTTATTTGTTACCTTCGATGTCTTCGGCTAGGCCAAGTCGGTAAAACCGAGTAAACTATGCGTATTATATTATGCTTTTATTAAAAGCGATTCTAACCCAGTCGAGCAAAGCTTGCACTGGTAAATTGGGTAAAGTTACTAATGTCAGAGCAAATTTCTCTTCAAGCCGACGTTCCAACCGAATTAGGTGGTAAACGTCTAGACCAAGTATTAGCACAATTGTTCCCTGATTATTCACGTTCTCGTATAAAAACGTGGATTTTGGATGATAAAATCACTGTAGACGGTGAAATTTTCAACACTCCACGCGAAAAGCTACTAGGTGGTGAAGTTGTAAGTGTTGAAACAACAATTGAAGCACCACGCGAATATGAAGCACAAGATATCAAATTAAACATTGTTTATGAAGACGATGATATTTTGGTAATTAATAAACCAATGGGCCTAGTGGTTCACCCAGGTGCGGGTAACCCTAATGGAACAGTGTTAAACGCATTGCTACATTACTACCCTGAAATAATTAACGTGCCACGTGCAGGTATTGTGCATCGTTTAGATAAAGACACGACCGGTTTAATGGTTGTAGCTAAAACGATTCCAGCACAAACGCATTTAGTAACAGCGCTGCAAAAGCGTGAAAACTTTACGCGTGAATATGAAGCACTGTGTAATGGTACTATGACTGCAGGTGGTATGGTTGAAAAAGCGATTGGCCGTCATCCTACTCAGCGTACGCATATGGCCGTACATGAACTGGGTAAACCGGCAATTACACATTACCGTGTTGCTGAAAAATTCCGTGCTCATACTCGTTTACGTCTGCGCCTAGAAACAGGCCGTACTCACCAGATTCGTGTGCACATGGCGCATTTAAATCATCCGCTAATTGGCGATCAATCTTATGGCGGCCGTCCGCGTCCACCTAAAGGTGCAACACCAGAGTTATTCGAGTTACTTCGTAGCTTTAGACGCCAAGCATTACATGCTGTAAAATTGAGCATTGCGCATCCAATCACGGGTGAAATGATGACATGGCAAGCACCTATCCCTGATGATATGGTTGCTATGACACATGCACTACGTGAAGATACTAAAGCTAATCCTGATATCGATAGATAATGCACTTATTGTCAGCGACATGGCAAAACCTTCATAAAGTAGGAACGTTAAGTACTACTTGTGGAGGTGGTGTTTCAAAAACCCCATTTAAAAGTTTCAATTTGGGATACCATGTTGGAGATAATCAAGATCATGTATCAAAAAACCGCTCACTATTAACCAAATACTTACCTAAACCTGCCGTGTGGCTAAATCAAGTTCATAGCTCTGATGTTGTTATTGTTGATGAACATTTTGACTCTAATAAGTTACACAATGCTGATGCGCTTTATACTCAGTTATTAAATCAGCCTTTGGCTATCATGACCGCCGATTGCTTGCCTATTTTATTAGTGAGTGATGATGAAAAGGAAGTTGCAGCTATACATGGCGGCTGGCGAGGGCTTGAGCAGGGAATTATTAAAAATACTTTAGAATGTTTTAGCTCAAAGTATGAAAATATAAATGCTTGGCTAGGGCCTGCAATTGGGCCAACTCAATTTGAGGTTGGGGCTGAAGTGTTTGAGTTATTTCAAAAAAGGTCTTCTTCATTTATTCAAGCATTTACACCACAAGCTAATGGCAAATTTCTTGCTGATATTTATGGCATTGCGCGTACTTTACTTACCCAGCAAGGCGTTAAAAAGATTACAGGCGGCGACTATTGTACAGTCTCTCAAAGTGACTTATTTTTTTCTTATCGACGGGATGGACAAACCGGACGTATGGCAAGTTTGATCTGGCGCAAGTAATTAGCACCTTTAGCTATTATATTTCTCTCTACACCTTGAACAAACACCTAAACATACCCATTAATTAAGCAATTAGATTATTTAATAGGTAACACCATGCGTTTAGATAGGTTTACAAGTAAATTTCAATCTGCGCTTTCTGATGCGCAATCGCTAGCCCTTGGCCGCGACCATCAATTTATTGAACCCGTACATTTAATGTACTCATTACTGCAGCAAAGCGGCTCCAGTGTGCGTGCGTTATTTGCCCAAACGGGGGTCAGCGCAGATGAACTTAACACCAAGCTTTCTCAAGAAATAGAAAAACTATTTAAAGTAGAAGGCGTAGGTGGCGACGTGCAGCTATCAAATAATATGGCTTCACTTATTAACCTATGTGACAAGTATGCGCAAAAACGCAAAGACAAATACATTTCAAGTGAATTGTTTGTACTGGCAGCATGCGACGATAAAGGTCCACTTGGCGATATATTTAGATCGTTAAATATTACCTCCACTAAAATTGAAACAGCGATTAAAGCGATTCGTGGTGGTCAAAAAGTTGATGACCCAAATGCCGAAGAAACACGCCAAGCGCTTGAAAAGTACACGATTGATCTAACTGAGCGAGCAGAGCAAGGTAAGCTTGACCCTGTTATTGGTCGTGATGACGAAATTCGCCGTACGATTCAAGTACTACAACGCCGTACTAAAAATAACCCTGTATTAATCGGTGAGCCAGGTGTTGGTAAAACAGCAATAGCAGAAGGTTTAGCACAGCGTATTATTAATGGTGAAGTACCTGAAGGATTAAAAAACAAACGTGTTTTATCGCTTGATTTAGGAGCACTAGTTGCGGGCGCTAAATATCGCGGTGAATTTGAAGAGCGTTTAAAATCAGTATTAAACGAATTGGCTAAAGAAGAAGGCCAAGTCATTTTATTTATTGATGAAATACACACTATTGTGGGTGCAGGCAAAAGTGATGGCGCAATGGATGCGGGTAATATGCTAAAACCTGCTTTAGCACGCGGTGAGTTACACTGTGTTGGCGCAACCACGCTTGATGAATACCGTAAATATATAGAGAAAGACGCAGCACTTGAGCGTCGATTCCAAAAGGTACTCATTGAAGAGCCGTCGGTTGAAGATACCATTGCAATATTGCGTGGCTTAAAAGAGCGATATGAGCTACATCATTCAGTAGAAATTACTGATCCCGCGATTGTTGCTGCGGCGCAGTTATCTCATCGCTATATTAGCGATCGTCAGTTACCAGATAAAGCAATTGATTTAATAGACGAAGCGGGTTCTTCGATTCGATTACAAATTGATTCAAAACCAGAGTCGTTAGATAAGCTTGAGCGTCGTATTATCCAATTAAAATTAGAAGATAATGCACTTGCTAAAGAAAAAGATGAGGCGAGTCAAAAACGTCGCACTGAAATGCAAGAGTTGATCACCGACCTTGATGGGCAATATCGTGAGCTAGACGAAATTTGGAATGCTGAAAAAGCATCGCTTCAAGGTACACAAGTAATTAAAGCCGAGCTTGAACAAGCAAGATTAGATTTAGATGTAGCGCGAAGAGCAAGTGATTTACAGCGTATGTCAGAGCTGCAATATGGGCGAATTCCAGAGCTTGAACGAAAACTTGATTTAGCCTCACAAGCCGAAATGCAAGAAATGACTCTGCTTAAGAACCAAGTAGGTGAGGATGAAATTGCTGAAATTTTATCTCGCTGGACAGGTATTCCTGTTGCAAGAATGCTACAAGGTGAGCGTGAAAAGCTGCTGCAAATGGAAGATAAGTTACACAGTAAAGTAATAGGGCAAGATGAAGCGGTCGTTGCTGTTGCTAACGCAATAAGACGCTCACGTGCAGGACTTGCAGATCCTAATCGCCCAATTGGTTCTTTCTTGTTTTTAGGTCCAACAGGTGTGGGTAAAACCGAGCTTACAAAAGCACTGGCTGGTTTTATGTTTGATACCGAAGACGCCATGGTGCGTATCGACATGTCTGAGTTTATGGAAAAGCACTCAGTTGCCCGCCTAGTGGGCGCACCTCCAGGTTATGTGGGTTATGAAGAGGGCGGTTATTTAACAGAAGCTGTTCGTCGTAAACCTTACTCAGTTATATTGCTTGATGAAATAGAAAAAGCACACCCAGATGTGTTTAACATTTTACTGCAAGTGTTAGATGATGGCCGATTAACTGACGGACAAGGTAGAACCGTTGATTTTAAAAATACTGTTATTATCATGACATCAAATTTAGGCTCAGATATTATCCAAGAACAAGCGGGTAATAATGACTATACGACCCTTAAAGCTAAAGTAATGGAAGTATTGATTAATGAGTTTAGACCTGAGTTTATTAACCGTATTGACGAGACTGTTGTATTCCACCCGTTAGCAAACGAGCATATAAAAGAAATAGCTGATATTCAGTTAATGAAATTACGTGAGCGTTTAACAGAGATGGGGTATCTGCTTGAAATAAGCGATGCTGCACTTGAGCGAATTGCAGCAAGTGGGTTTGACCCTGTGTACGGTGCACGCCCGCTTAAGCGTGCTATTCAGCAAACGATTGAAAATCCGCTAGCACAAAAGCTACTTAATGGGGACTACATACCAGGTAGCGTGATTGTTATTGATGCAAATGACGACGCTTTGGTATTTACCAAACGCTGATTGTAAATAATTAAACTCTAAAGCCGCTAAAATAGCGGCTTTTTTATGTTTGTTAAACTTTAAAAGTTAGTAATAAATCGTTCACTCTACGTGAGCCTTCAACAAGCTCAGCTGCACCTTTTGCCACATTAAAGCTTAAACTTAAGTTGTTATCGCCAAAGTCTTTAATTTGCGAAACATTATTACTAATGTCGTTACTAACCATTTGTTGCTCTTCTGCAGCGGATGATATTTGTATTGCTAAGTGAGATATTTCACTGATTTGGATAAAAATACCCTCTAATTCAACTTGGGTTTTATCGGTTGTCAAAACACAGTTATCGGCTTGTGCTTTAGTGCTTTGCATTACTTTGGACCAGCTAAATAAAGTGTCTTGTATTTCTTTAATAGAACTATGGATTTGTGTCGTAGCATTTTGAGTGCGTGACGAAAGAGTCCTTACCTCATCGGCGACTACTGCAAAGCCTCGACCATGTTCTCCCGCTCTAGCTGCTTCAATCGCTGCATTAAGAGCAAGTAAGTTAGTTTGATCGGCAATTCCTTCTATTTCACTCATTACCTTACCAATTTTATCTGCTTCAGAGGCTAAGCTGGTGGCTGTATTTGCAGCTTGTTCTACTTGAGAAGCTAAGTCAGATACCATTTTACTATTATCAGCAATGTGGTCTTTTATCTCTGAGCAACTTTGATGGGTGTTATTCACTTTATCCGCTGTTTGAGCGGTATTTACTGATATTTCACCAATGGTAGAACTCATTTGAGTCATCGCTGATGCAATTTGTTCTAAACGCTCACCTTGAGAAGAAATCCCTTTTTCGGTAAGTGTTGATTGTTTGTCTAAATCAGTCGCGATGCCATTAAAGCTTAATGTTGAGTCTTTCATACGGCCAAGAACGGTGCGCAATTTTGCACTTAGCATTTGCTCTCTATAATCACTTACACTGTGCGGTGTATGGCCGCTGTAAATATAACGAGAGATTGAATCGGCTTTTGCTTTTTGTTCGCGTAATATTTTAGGGGTAACAATGAGTTCGTCATAATTTAGCACAATAACTAAAGCACAAATAAATAGGCTAATTGCAGCAATGGTGATTGATGCCGCAACAGCAATAAAAATCAGCCAAAATAATAGGCTTATAAAAGTAAGGCTTTGTCGTATTGTGGTGTGTTCTCGTAGTTTAAATAATGACTTGTTGGTATTTATTTTGTTGTAAAGTGTTTGTGCACGTTGCTTAAGTTGAGAGCTTGCTTTGGTTCTTACAGATTGATAACCAACAAGTCGGCCATGTTCAAAAATGGGGGTTACAAAGGCATCTACCCAGTAATAGCGGCCATCTTTACAGCGGTTTTTAACCATACCGCGCCACGAGTGTTCTTGTTTTAATGTTGCCCACATTTCTTTAAAGGCTGCTTTTGGCATATCAGGGTGGCGAACAATATTATGATGCTGACCGATAAGCTCTTGTGCGCTATATCCTGCTACAGCACAAAACGCTTGATTGACGTATGTTATTACACCTTTAAGATCAGTAGTGGAAACCAGCTCTTGTGATTCATCAAAGTATACTTCTTCATTTTTTAAGCTTTTATCATTGTGCATTGTATTTATTATCATCCTTTATTGTTGCAGTCATTATATTGCTTACACCCTACAAAGCAAAAAATAGCGTCCTTCCTTCTATGCTCATAAGACAAATAATTGTATTTATTGATCTAGATCAAGTTTAAATACCGGACAGCTAAAGCGAACTGATTTTGTATAAGTTCCGGTCTATTACTTTAAGCTGATATTTTACTTATTTGATTTATAATTAAATACGTATTTAAAGCATTTGTATAATGCACATAGCAATGGCAATATTACGACTTAATATAATGATGTTGGTCATATTAAGCGCATGTATAGAGTGGGGAAATAATTATTAAATTTGAAAAGTTATATAGTTCTTAGCAATTTATACCAGTTGCATTAAATAAGTGATCTATTATAGCGCTAAGAAAATAGCACAATAGCAAGGCGAAAATTATGACATATAGTTGTTCTATATGAGTAATTTTTAACGCAGTGAGTGCGCTATTTAATGCGATAGAATGATCATATTTTCAATAAAAATTGGTATTAATCTTGAGTCTAAGTAATTAGTCCCCATAACCTTATGATTAAGCCACGTGGCCCGAGGAAAGATTTTTTGACAACACATGATTTAGCTAACGCACTTGAAGCGTTATCAGTAAATGAGCACCAACATGCAGTTAAAGGCATTAAACGTGGCATAGAGCGAGAGTCGCTAAGAATACAAGAGAATGGTGCTATATCACCTAAAGGTCATCCAAAAGGGGTGGGCAGTGCGTTAACTAATGGCCATATCACAACTGATTTTTCTGAATCTTTACTTGAATTTATTACTCCAGTTAGTGAGTCGTCAACGCAAACTCTTAAGCAATTAAAAGATCTTCAAAAGTTCACTCTAGAAAAGATGGACGATGAACTGCTTTGGCCTATTAGTATGCCATGCTTTATTGAACACCAAGATGATATTGTTTTAGCTCAATTTGGTAGTTCAAATACTGGTCAAATGAAAACACTATACCGTGAAGGATTAAAAAATCGTTACGGAAGTATGATGCAAGCAATTGCAGGTGTTCACTTTAATATTTCATTCCCAGATACGCTTTGGCAATCGCTTCATTCGTTACAACAAAGTAATGCAAGCCTTCAAGATTTTATTTCAGAAGGTTATTTAGCGCTTATTCGTAATTTTAAACGCGAACTATGGCTAATAAGTTACATGTTTGGTGCATCGCCAGCATTGTGTAACTCATTTTTACAAGGTCGAAAAACCGATTTACCATTTAAAAAACTAGGTAAAGGTACGCTTTACTTAGAAGTTGGTACTGCACTGCGTTTAGGCAATTTAGGTTATACAAATAGCGCTCAGTCGTCACTACGCGTAATGTATAACTCGTTAGATGAATATGTAGCAGGCCTTAAAAAAGCAATCAACACACCATCAGAAATTTATGGTGATCTTGATGACTACAAGAGTGAAAACCCTAAGCAGTTAAATAAAAATATTCTGCAGATTGAAAACGAATTTTACTCGCCAATTCGTCCTAAGCGTAATGCTAAAAGTGGCGAAACGCCAACGGATGCACTGCTTCGAGCAGGCATTGAATATGTAGAAATTCGCGCATTAGACGTTAATCCGTTTAGCGAAGTTGGTATTGATATTGAGCAAATTCACTTTTTAGATGTGTTTTTAACGTATTGTTTATTAAAAGATTCAGCTCCAATGGATTGGAAAGAACAAGCACGCAGTACTGAAAACCTCGACACAGTAGTCAATCAAGGTCGAGAAGAAGGGCTAATGCTTAACTTTAATAACACACAGCGTAGTCTTCAGTCGTGGGGCGATGAAATATTTGCACAGCTCACTGATGTCGCTAAATGGATGGATAATGCTTATGGTGTTAATTATTACTCCGATACTATAAAGCGCATGGCTACGTGGGTGCATAATCCAGAGCTTACTTATTCTGGACGTTACGTGTCGCAATTAAAAGAGTCTGGTTTAGACAACGGTCACTTTGCACTAGCACTGGCTAATAAATACAAACAAAGTCACGCAGACACTGATTACAGTGAGTTTTTAAAGCCTTGGCTGGAACAACAAGTTGTAGAGTCTAACGAAGCACAAACTGCAATTGAGCAAGCAGATACTCAGTCATTTACCGCCTTTTTAGATGCGTATTTTAGCGGTAAATAATCTTAATACTTAGTAAAATTTAAGCAAAAAAAAACGCAGCCTAAGTAGGCTGCGTAAATATATATTCAGGGATGAACTAATGCTGTACTGCTGCATTCATTGAGTCAGACCCACACTTTTTAGAAAAGTTCTGTGAGATCTTAGAAAAATGAAAAAAAATGCAATTATTTTATCTCTTGCCATTACTTTAGCTGGTTGTGCTACAGCGCCTCCAAAACAACCTAACGATCTATGTAAAATCTTTGAAGAAAAACCTGATTGGTATTTTGACGCAAAAGACGCGCAAGAAAAATGGGGTTCACCTAAGCATGTACTCATGAGTATGATGTACCAGGAAAGCTCCTTTAAGCATGATGCGGCTCCGCCTATGGAGTACTTCTTATGGATAATTCCAACCGGTCGCGCAAGTGATGCTTATGGCTACTCACAGGCTAAAACACCAACATGGTCAGATTATATTCGTGAAACAGGCAACAATGGTGCTGATAGAGACGACTTTGACGATGCAATCGACTTTATGGCGTGGTTTGTTTATAAAACGCATAAAGTAAATAAAATCTCTAAATGGGATGCTTACGCACAATACCTTAATTATCATGAAGGTTGGGGTGGCTATAAGCGTGGCACATATAAAAAGAAAAAGTGGTTAATGGGTGTAGCAAACAAAGTTAAACACAGAGCGAGCCGTTATGGCGCGCAATTAAAGCGCTGTGAAGACGAGCTTGATAAAGGTTGGTTTGAACGTCTTATATTTGGCTAGAGAGTTATTAATGGATATAAAAAAGGAGCCAATCGGCTAATGCCAGTCAGTTAAGCTGACTGGCATCTTTCTTTTTATGGGGATACTTAGATGGTTTTGGCTTAACCCATCGGGGATATCTTCTATCCTCTCGTCTAGCTGGAAGCTTAAATAAGACCAGTGTATCGAGTGAGTGCTGCCAGTGTATTGGAATGTTCCCTGGGCTCATTATAGATACTGACGAGAAATACTGAATGACAGCCATCGAACTGCTAGAGAAACTTAGCTGGTTAGGCCATATCCCTGTGACTGTCGCCGCCATCGTCATTATTCTTCGTATTAAATTATAGGCGAGTAACACGGCCCATAGCTCCTGACGCACCATGTCTGGACGCTTACTTCTTAAATGGTATGCGCTATCAAGCATGGTTTGTTTGATTTCTCTAAACCCAAGTTCTATCTCCCAACGATGACAATATAATTCAACAATTTCATTACCTGGATAACGCAATCTATCCGTCATCGAGGTTAATATACGGTAGCTTTTGCCCTTTATTGTTTTGCTGATTAATCTCGCTTTAATCGTTTCAGGAACATCGGGAAAGTTTTTTTGTGCATGCTTTGTGGTTTTCAATTCAATGATATGGTCATTTTTACCCGCGCTGGAGATGATTTCATACTGTAAGTCGGGCCTTGCTGGTATCAGCCAGTGCCTCACCTCCCCAGTTTGATGCCAACGGTTTAACAGGCCTAAAGAATAATATCCTTTATCAAACATAGTCAGTGAATTATCTGGTGTACGTTCAATTAAACGCTCAGCTAATTTCATCTCGTTGGTTTTATAGTTATCAAACTCGCTACTGAGAAGTTGATGGCTGGTCAATTCCATATGACAAACCATGCGTATTTGAGGAAAGGCTGTATCACCGTATTGGTTGCTACCTGAAGAGAAGGCTTTACGATTATCAGGCGTGTCGGCTGTTCGCCACACAACACCGTAACAGCTAATAGGTTCAAACCATTCCATGTTTCGAATGACTGTTGCTTATACATTGATTGAGCAGATTTATTGAAAACGTGTTTAACGGAATCATCACCTAACCTTTGTCTCGCCTGTACCATCGCACTTGGAGCAACGAGTTGGTTCTTGCCAGGTAACATGATATCTAGCTTATTAGCGATATTCCAAACTGATTCTTTTCGAAACAATGCCATGCCAATAACTGACCACAAAACGGCTTCAAGCGGTAATCTTCGCTTACGAACGGTTGCAATTCCTGCTTGTTGAAAACCTTGTTCAATGATTTCAGGGTCAAGAATTTCTGATAATTTTTCAAAGGTATGATATCGGCTGCTTTCTTCAAGTGTTGCTTGCAGTGCTTGTTCTATATTCACAAAAAATCCGTAGTTAGTTTCCTAACTACGGATTTTGCATGATCGTTTGGATCGGTCAACCGGTCATTTTCTTAACTGATCGGCATTAGCCAATCGGCTCCTTTTATACTTAGCGAGAACGCTTATTAGGCTGAATCTTCACCTGTTTTATCATATTCTCTTTTACTTCGAGTACTTCAATAGGGTAGCCCGCAATACGTAGACTAATATTTGCATCGGGAATATCTTCTAAGTATTCAACAATTAAACCACTCAAAGTTTTTGGGCCGTCTAGTGGGAAATCCCAACCCATCTCTTTATTTAAATCGCGTACGTTAGCGCCGCCATCTACAATACAAGAGCCATCTGTTTGTGTTTCTACTTCTTCGCTTGGCGTACGAGTTTGTGTAGTTGTAAAATCGCCAACAACTTCTTCTAAAATATCTTCAAGCGTTACTAAACCTTGAATATCGCCATACTCGTCTACTACTAAGCCAATACGCTCTTTAGACTGCTGAAACTTTAACAGCTGAGTGTTAAGTGATGTTCCCTCTGGGATAAAGTAAATTTCGCGTACAGCACGTAGCAAAGATGGTTTATCAAATTGCTCTTTTGTAAGTAGACGAAGTGCATCTCGAGAGTGAATAAAGCCTACTGCGTCATCTATATTGTCGCGATACAACAACACGCGAGTATGTTGTGCATGGGTAAGCTGGCGACTAATTAGTTTCCAATCATCATTAATATCAATAGCCACAATTTCGTTACGTGGGATCATGATATCTTCAACGGTTACTTGCTCTAAATCTAAAATTGAGGTCAGCATACTTTGATGGCGAGCAGGGATAAGTGCGCCTGACTCATTGAGCACTGTTTTTAATTCTTCTTTGCTCATGCTGTGCTCGTCGATTTGAGCGGCACTAATACCAAATAATCGCAATATCCCGTTGGTCATCCAGTTAACGATAACAACAAAAGGAAAAAGAATTTTTAGTAACCCTTTAAGTATTATTGAGCTTGGAAAGGCAACTTTTTCAGGATAGAGGGCAGCAAGAGTTTTAGGTGTTACTTCGGCAAATATAAGCACGACTAAAGTTAACACACCCGTAGCGATAGCAATACCAAGGTCACCGTAAAGGCGAATACCTATAATGGTAGCAACTTGAGCTGCAGCTATATTGACAAGATTATTGCCAATTAAGATTAAACCGATGAGCCTATCTGGACGGCTAAGTAATTTACTGACTCGTTTAGCTGCACGATGATCCTCTTTAGCGAGGTGTCGCAGGCGTATACGATTGATTGACATAATTCCGGTTTCTGAACCAGAAAAATAAGCAGAAAAAAGCACCAAAAAACCTAAAATGATAAATAGGGTACTTGTCGATATGTCGTCCAACGATGGATCCTTTTCTTATAAATCAATGCGTATTAAGCTAGAGTGAGCAAGCAGAGTCAAGTTAAAACTTATTTAGTATCACTTCTTGTATGAAACGGCTGCCAAAATATGCGAGTGTGAGGACAAATGCAGCGACCATGATCGTAATAACCACAGGTTTACCGCGCCAACCCTTTTTCATATGCCCGATGGCTACAATGGCAAAAATAGCCCACGCAACTAACGACAATATCGTTTTATGAATGAACTCTTTAGCAAACATCCCATCAAGAAATACAAACCCCGAGAGTAATGCGAACGTGAGTAATATGGTGCCTAAATTAAGGAGTTGGTAAAGCTGGCGCTCAACAACCATCAAAGGCGGAAGGTGACTATGCACAATTGCTAAATCTTTACGTTTTAAACGTTTATCAATAAAGTAGAACTGTACACCATATAAAGTAGCAATAATTAAAATACAGTAGGCCAATAGGGATAAGGAAATGTGTGTTACTAAGCCAACCTCAATATTAATGCTTTGAAGTAAAATATGATGAGGAATAAATAAACTGGCAATTGTAAGTAAAGCACCAAAACCATAAACAACGGGCAATAATAAAGTGGCAGGGAACTTTAGCGACACAGCTGTTACTGAAACTACAATAACCCAGCATGTTAAAAGGGAGACGTTTACAATACTTAAGTCTTGACCGTCGGATCTAAAAACAGAGTTAACTAACAGCAGCATATGCGCCACTATAGCAACAGTGCTCAATATGACGGTTACCTTTTGGCTAGGGCCTTGTTGATGAAACAGGCGTGAGAGCACGTGAGACGTTGCTAACACATAAAATAAACTGGCAATAATAGTTAAACTAATAATCAGCATTGTGCTTGGGCCACTTAATTTGAGACAAAATAATCCTTGTTGTTATATAGCCATTGTATTTTATAGCAAAGCAAATGCATAGACCTTAAAAAAAGAAACTCAACAAGGTGCACTTGAACACTGTATTGTAAGACGCCATATACGGTATACTACTTTTAATTGAAACTTAATAAGTCAATCCTGGTTAATTGAAAATCAAACTAACCGTAAAATTTTAATGGATTGATATAAACGTCTTATCGGAACCGTTACATGTTTGAGAACCTCCAAGAACGATTAGGTAAAACCTTAAAAAATATCAGTGGCCGTGGCCGTCTGACTGAAGACAACATAAAAGACACACTTCGCGAAGTGCGTATGGCATTTTTAGAAGCCGATGTGGCACTGCCTGTTGTTCGCGAGTTTGTAAAACAAGTTAAAGAACGTGCAGTTGGGGTTGAAGTTACAAAAAGCTTAAGCCCAGGCCAAGTATTTATAAAAATAGTGCGTGAAGAACTAGAAAAAGCAATGGGTGAGGCCAATGAAGAGCTAAGCCTAAATGCACAACCGCCAGCCGTTGTTATGGTAGCGGGTCTGCAAGGTGCGGGTAAAACCACCAGTGTAGCTAAGCTTGCTAAGTTTTTAAAAGAACGCAAAAAGAAATCAGTGCTTGTAGTAAGTGCCGATGTTTATCGCCCTGCTGCGATTAAACAGCTAGAAACGCTTGCTACAGAAGTTGACGTTGATTTCTTTCCAAGTGATATTTCGCAAAAGCCAGTGGATATTGCAAACGCTGCAATTTCTCATGCTAAAAAGAAATTTATAGATGTAGTACTTGTTGATACCGCAGGTCGTTTACATGTTGACAGCAACATGATGGACGAGATTAAAGATCTTCACAAAGCAATCAACCCAATTGAAACTTTATTCGTTGTTGATGCAATGACGGGTCAAGATGCGGCAAATACAGCTAAAGCATTTGACGAAGCCCTGCCACTAACCGGTGTAATATTAACAAAAACCGATGGTGATGCACGTGGTGGTGCTGCTTTATCTATTCGTCATATTACAGGCAAACCAATTAAATTTATGGGTGTGGGTGAGCGTATTGACGCACTTGAGCCTTTTCATCCAGACCGTATAGCGTCGCGTATTTTAGGTATGGGTGATGTACTTTCATTAATCGAAGAAGTCGAAATGAAAGTAGATAAAGAGCAAGCTGCCAAAGTTGCTGAAAAAGTATTTAAAGGTGCCGGTTTTACCCTTGACGACTTTGCTGATCAATTAAAGCAAATGAAAAACATGGGTGGCATGATGTCGATGCTTGATAAGCTCCCTGGTATGTCTAACTTACCAGATGCTGTTAAAGGCCAAATGGGTGACAAAACATTTATCCAAATGGAAGCTATTATTAGCTCAATGACTAAAAAAGAGCGCGCACGTCCAGAAATCATTAAAGGTTCACGTAAAAAGCGCATAGCTGCTGGCTCTGGTACACAAGTACAAGAGATTAATAAGTTGCTTAAGCAGTTTACGCAAATGCAAAAAATGATGAAAAAGATGAAAGGTAAAGGCGGCATGACCAAAATGATGCGCGGTATGAAAGGCATGTTACCACCTGGGATGATGGGTGGCGGTGGTCCTAAGTTTTAAAAAATACTTTTGAGTTATTTTTTAAAATAATAGCGAATCATATTTAAAGGAGCAAATAGCTCCTTTTTTGTTGAATAAATTATGCATGTAATACACCTTTAACCCTAATTTGTCGTTGAGATCACGGTTTAACCTACTAAACTGTCTTTTTGCTTCACTTCTTACTTGCGTTATTGCCAAAAACTCGTACAATTCCCCAGCTCCCCATTCTGGGGAGTAAATCTTATTAATGAAAACAGTCAATCTTTATAGAGGACGGTATGGTAACTATTCGTTTGCAACGTGGTGGCGCTAAAAAACGCCCTTTCTATCAAATTGTGGTTGCGGATAGCCGTTTCTCGCGTGACGGTCGCTTCATCGAGAAAGTAGGCTTTTTTAACCCAATTGCTTCAGGTCAAGAAGAAAAAATTCGTTTAGATTTACCACGTGTTGAACACTGGGTAGGTCAGGGCGCATCTCTTTCAGATCGCGTAGCTAAGTTAGTAAAAGACGCTCGTAAAGCGGCTTAATAGGCGTAAGTGTAACCATGAGTCAAGAGAACACCTCATCAATAATTGTCGTAGGAAAGCTCGGTGCCCCATATGGTATAAAGGGCTGGCTTAAGGTACATTCATTTACTGATGATCCCGTAGGGATCTTCGATTTCAGCCCGTGGTTGATAGGGCAGCAAGGTAAATGGCAGTCCTTAGAAGTGGTCGACTGGCGTCGCCACAACAAAGGCTTTATCGCTAAATTTGCGCAGATAAACGACCGAGACGAAGCAATGGCTTATACCCATGCTGAAATCTCAATGGATGCAGCGCATTTACCAGAACTTCCGCAAGGTGAGTTCTATTGGCGAGATCTCATTGGCATGTCTGTTGTAACCGATAAAGGTTATAGCTTAGGCATTGTTGATGACCTTATGGAGACAGGGTCAAATGACGTACTAGTTGTGAAAGCAAATAGTAAAGACGCATTTGGTCAAGCTGAACGTTTGATTCCTTTTTTAACTGATTCAGTTATTAAAGAAGTTAAATACGACGCAAGAGAAATTACCGTAGATTGGGATCCAGGGTTTTAATGACGCAAACTAGTTCATTATGGGTAGGGGTGATAAGCCTTTTTCCAGACATGTTTGACGCTATTACAGACCAAGGTGTTACCGGTCGCGCAGTAAAAAATGGTTTAATTGATTTTAACTGTTGGAATCCGCGAGACTACGCTTTAGATAAGCATAGAACCGTAGATGACCGTCCTTACGGGGGCGGACCAGGTATGTTAATGATGGTTGAGCCATTAAAAAAAGCGATTGCCGAAGCTAAAAAAGCAGCTGGTGATGGCGCTAAAGTAATTTATATGTCCCCGCAAGGGCGCAAACTTGATCAGCAGGGCGCTAGCGAACTCGCTAACTCTAATAAACTGATTTTGATTGCCGGTCGCTATGAAGGTATAGATGAGAGAATAATAGAATCATATGTTGACGAAGAATGGTCAATTGGTGATTTTATTTTGAGTGGTGGTGAACTACCTGCCATGACATTAATTGACGCAGTAGCGCGATTAGTGCCAGGTGTGTTAGGTCATAACCAGTCAGCAGAACAAGATTCGTTTTCGGATGGCTTGTTAGATTGTCCACACTATACACGACCAGAAACATTGGACGACAAACAGGTTCCTGCTGTATTACTCAGTGGAAACCACCAAGAGATAGCAAAGTGGCGGCTTAAGCAGTCATTAGGTAGAACTTGGTTACGACGTCCTGACTTGTTGCATAACCTAGCTCTGACTGAGGAGCAAGCGGTATTACTCGCAGAATTTCAGCAAGAGTACCAAAAAGCTTGTGGCTAGAAGACAGTTACACCTAGGAAAGTGAGAAACATAATGGCAAAAGTAAACCAAAATATTATTAAAGCGCTTGAAGATGAGCAGCTTAAAACAGACGTACCTGCATTTGGCCCTGGTGATACAGTGGTTGTACAGGTAAAAGTAAAAGAAGGTGCTAAAGAGCGTCTACAGGCCTTTGAAGGTGTTGTAATCGCTAAGCGTAATCGTGGTCTTCACTCAGCATTCACAGTTCGTAAAATTTCGAACGGTGAAGGTGTTGAGCGTGTATTCCAAACGCACAGCCCTCTTATTGATAGCGTAGCAGTTAAGCGTCGCGGTGCAGTTCGCCGTGCTAAGCTTTACTACCTACGTGAGCGTTCTGGTAAATCTGCACGTATTAGAGAAAAACTTAACTAATACGCGCTGTTTATCAACGCAAAAAAACGGGTTGCATCCTTCGGGTTGCAACCCGTTTTGGTTTTAGAATATTATTTTCTCAATTCTCAATTCTCAATTCTCAATTCTCAATTCTCAATTCTCAATTCTCAATTCTTATTTCCTCATTAGTAAAATTTAAGCTTTAGCCTTTTATCAGTTAGCTGATCCTGTTAGTATTTATCGTATTGATTAGTTTACTTTTATGTAAATTTATATTTACGTTATTTGTTTTTTAAGGTGGTATGAACGTGGCTGACATAAGTGATTTAGCACAGCTGAGAGAAGGTATAGATGAATGCGACGCACAGCTTGTTGCCTTACTTGCTAAACGTAATGGTATTACGCAAAAAATTGGTGAGATAAAACAACAAACAGGCGCGCCTTTACATGCTCCTAATCGTGAAGCAGAGCTATTAGCGGCAAGAAGACAAGAAGCAATAAATCAAAATGTAAGCCCCGATCTCGTTGAAGATATACTAAGACGCATGATGCGAGAAGCCTATCAAAACCAACAAGCAAAACTTGCATGTGCAGCGCCAGAACTTTCGCCAATTGTTATTGTAGGTGGCCAAGGAGCTATGGGGCAGCTATTTGCTCAGCAGTTTATTCGCTCAGGTTACGAAGTTAAAGTTTTAGATAAAGATCAGCAAAACGATGCGCAAAATATTTTAAAAGGTGCCAAGCTAGTAATGATTAGCGTACCAATTAATGCATTGGACGAAGTAGTTGCTAAGTTACCTAAACTAGATGATGACTGTTTACTAGTTGATATTACATCGGTAAAGCAATCGCCTATTAAAGCACTAAAAGCTGCGCACAGTGGCCCTGTGGTTGGTTTGCATCCTATGTTTGGCCCTGACATATCACACTGGGTAAAACAAACAGTCGTTGTATGTGAAGGGCGAGAGCACCAAGCGGCAAAAGGCTTGTTACAGCAGTTACAAGTATGGGGTTGTCAGCTTGTTGAGCTTGATGCTAAAAAACACGACGAAGCAATGCAAATTATTCAGGTAATGCGCCATTTAACAACATTTGTGTACGGACAGTTTTTAGCAAAACAAAGTCATACACTAGAAGAGTTACGTAGTTGCTCATCACCTATATATCAATTAGAGCTGATGATGGTAGGGCGTTTATTTGCGCAGTCGCCGGAGTTGTACTCAGATATTATGTTAGCGCAATTCGATGATGTAGAGAGCCTACTCGCACAGTACCAAGACACTTTTGCAAGTACATTGGAAAAATTAAAAGCAGGAGATAAAGCAGCGCTTATTGATTCTTTTGCACAGGCGAAAGTTTACTTTTCTGACTCAACAGAGCACTTTTTAACACAAAGCCGAAGCTTATTAAATAAAGCGAATGATTCAAAAGTTTTAGACTAATACTTGTCACTTTTTGCTAAAAAGGGCCGATATCGGCCCTTTTTAATTATGAAAGTGTGTATTAGGTATTAACGCTTACAGCCTGTAATGACTCGCTTTGATAGCAGCCTAAAATACGCACATATTGGGTGTGTTCTTTAAGTTCTTCTAGCGCTTCTTTTACTTGGCTATCAGCTAAGTTTGCTTCAAGATCCACATAAAATACTTCTTCCCACGGATTGCCCGGAGTTGGGCGCGACTCAAGTTTTACTAAATTAATCTTATGCTGTTTAAAAATCATCAACGCATCGGCTAGTGAGCCCGCTTGCTGTTTTGTGGACATGATTAAACTAGTTTTAGTTGGAATTTGGTTAGACACTTGCAGAGGTTTACGCGCAACAACAATAAAGCGGCTATGGTTTTCGCTTTGATTAGCTAGGTTTGATTTAATAACCTCAAGGCCGACATTTTTTCCTGCTTGTGCAGAGCCAATTGCAGCACTATTTGGTGTGTTCAGAGCTGATTGTAATGCGCTTGATGTAGAGTCACAAGTTTCGTGTTGCAAATCACCCAAGCCTTGCAAAAAACGGCTGCACTGTGCAAATGGTTGTGGATGTGCAAATACTTTTGTTAGTTGGCTAAGTTCAGTATCAGGGTTTGCGAGTAAGCAATGCTCTACACTGTGAGTGACTTCTCCAACAATAGAGACTTGTGCGTGCTGTAATAAGTCAAATACTTCGTTAATGCTACCAGAGCTTGTGTTTTCAATCGGTAATAAACCAAAATCAGCTTGGCCGTTTTCTACTTTACCTGTTATTTCGTCAAACGATGTACAGCCAATTTCAATTAATTTACCAGGGCGGCGGCTAAAGTATTTATGACATGCAAGCTGGCTATAAGAACCTTGACCACCTAAGTAAGTTACACGGTGTGTTTCACTCAGTGCGTCTGGATTAAGGTTTTTTTGTAACATTGCTTGTTGGTGTAAAACTGAATCTTCCAAAATAGTTTGAAACACATTATTTACGTAGTAAGCATCTAAACCCAGTGACTTACCATAACCAATTAATTTTTCTAGAAGCGCGAGTTCACGTGCTTCATCGCGAATTGGCTTGTTGTTGGCGATTTTATATTCAACCACACCGTGGCTAATGCGACGGCGTTTAGCTAATAACACGAGTAAGTCGGAGTCTATTTCATTTATATCGTGTCTTAGTGCATTTAATACATCATTTGTCATTTTGGTATCCTCATTCCAAAAGTAGGCTGTTATTACACAGCAAAAACAAAAAAGCCTCCCGGTTGGGAGGCTTTACTATTCGATTGATTTTATCTCACAAACAGGGAAGCCTCTTCTATATAAAGAAGCTAAAAAACGAAAAAAAAGTGCGAGAGATAAATATGTTCATACGGTTAATGTATGGAGAGTTGCCAACAATGTCAATAAAGATCTAAATAAGCTTAGGGTACTATTTATTTACCTTAGGTGGTTATTATAGAAACTTTACAAATAATTTATAAATATGAATGCGGATCTGGTATATTTCGTTAACTGGTTCAAATAATAACAATTATTAATAATTAAGGTTGACCCGTGGTTTACAGACGGCCTCCATCTCGTTTTGGATTGAATTCTTTAAGTGTAAAACTTTCACTGCTTATATCTGCTATTTGTTTAATAGCAGGGGTATGTGCGGCTGCCTTAATGCTTAAATCTGAAGAGAAACAACTTGTTTTTGAAGAACATGAGGTGTTAAAAAGCTCTACAGATTTATTAGTGAAGCAGTTTAATGAGCGTATTAAAACAAAAATAAATATTGCTCAGCAAGCTAATAACGTAGTAACAGAGCAGCTTTTTCAATCTAATTCACCAATTAATTTAGGTAATAAATCACAGTTACAGTTTAATAGCGATGGTACCATTCGAAGTGCCTCGGCTGATGGATTGTCAGCAGCATTTTTACCACAGCAAAATTACTCTCCCTTTTATAAACGCCTATTTAATGATTCTGAAATGTTATGGCGTATAATTTCTCCGACTCTGGTACACGACTTTTTTAACTTTTATTTAATTACCGATGACGATTTCATTCGTGTTTCTCCTCCAAACTGGGCATTAAATGCACCAGCCGAGTTTAGAGTTACGCAAGGAACAACGTATAAATATATTAAAAGTATGTTGGGGTCAGAGCGAGAGCCTGCATGGTCAAAAGTTTATTACGATACAGTATGGCGAAAGTGGGTTATTAGCTTACTAGTGCCGGTGTATGTTGATAACGAGTTTTTAGGTGTAACGGGAAGCGATATTTCCCTTAACAAACTTATTTCATTTTTACCTGTTGGCGATAAAGAAAAACACTTACTTGTATTTGATAGTAAAGGGCAATTGTTAGCCCATCCCAATCTAAACCCCGCATTATTAGCTGACTACGGTAGTGACAATAAAGCACTCGCTACTAACGAATTTGTAAACCCAGAACTGCAGTCAATTATTGACGATGCAATTGCGGTGAAGTTACCAGAATACGCCAATTCATTTGAACAAAATGATGAAGCTCACATTATTAATATCCGTAAAATTGATGATTTAGATTGGTACATAGGGGTTTATAAAAAACGTTCATCAACGTTATCTGCGTTACAAGATTTAAAACTGAAGTTTTTTGGACTCTTTATTTTATACGCAATATTAGTTGCCTTATTGCTGCATCAGGCGCTTTATCAACTAGTGCTTCGCCGTTTACATACTTTAGTTTATGCAGTAACAAGCTTTGGTAAAGGTCAGCTAACAACAGAGTTTCCGCCAGAAAACAAAGATGAAATAGGTACCCTTAATGGCTCATTTAGAGACATGACGGTAGAAATCCGCAAACTTATTGATGGTTTAAACCAAAGAATTACAGAAAAAGAAATTGCTGAAAAAGCAGCTAATCGTTTATCTAAAGCGGTCGCGTTCTCGGGTACTGGGGTTGTGATCACCGATGAAAATTTTGTCATTGAGTACGTAAACCCCAAAATGCTCGAAATGACAGGCTATCCAGAAAGCCATTTTAATAGGGCACCATTACTTAATATTATTGCCTCAGAAATGTCTATTTTAATTGAAGATATAGACATAGATTTACGCAGCCGTAATTACTGGCGCGGGGACACATTAATAGCTGGTTTAAACAAAGAGCCAATTTGGGTGTCTTTAAGTGTTTCGCCAATTCGTGAAGAGGGCGGTGAAATAACCAGTTATGTAGCATCAGCACAAGATATTTCGTTTGTAAAAGAAAGCCAGCGTAAAATGGAACAATTGGCTTACTTTGACACCCTTACGGGACTTGCCAACAGAACATTTTTTAGAATGCAATTGCGTAAATCAATGGCATTAGCAGAGCGCGGACATTATGCATTTGCTTTGTTTTACTTTGATTTAGACGAATTTAAGCGTATTAACGACACATTAGGGCACGATGCTGGCGATCAATTATTAATTGAAGTGGCAAACAGACTTAAAAAACGTTTACGAGCCGAGGACACCATAGCGCGCTTAGGTGGTGATGAATTTGCAGTGTTGCTCAGTGGTATAGAAAGCCAAGCTCACGCAGCTGATGTTGCCAATACAATTCAAAAAACACTGAATGTGCCTATAAAACTAGGTAGCAATGAAGTTATTGTGAGCGCGAGTATTGGTATAACTATGGCTCCTTACGATAGCTTAGAGGAAGATCAGTTACTCAAACATGCTGATTTGGCAATGTATGAGGCAAAAGCAAAAGGACGTAATACCTTCCACTTTTATAGCCAAGAATTAAATGCGGCCGCAAATGAGCGTTTATTTATTGAAAATGAGTTACGTATAGGGCTCAAAGAAAAGCAATTTGTAGTTTACTACCAACCTCAAGTTGATAGCCGTACTCATCAGGTCGTTGGTTATGAAGCGTTATTAAGATGGTTCCACCCAACTGAAGGCGCAATCCCTCCAGATAAATTTATTCCTATTGCAGAAGCGACAGGCCTTATAGTTGAATTAGGTGAATGGGTGCTTCAAGAGTCTTGTGATTTTGCCGTAAGATTGGCAGAACAAGGTCTAGAAAATAATATATCGATAAACTTATCGGCCCGCCAGTTTAAAGACTCAAGCTTAGTTACAACACTGAGCAAAATGATAATTAAGTCGGGTGTTTCAGCAAAGCGCCTTCATTTAGAGCTGACCGAAAGCATGCTAATGGGTAATGTAGAGGCAGCCATTACACAATTGCACGAGCTTAAAGCATTAGGTATATCTATTTCTATTGATGACTTTGGTACAGGTTATTCGTCGCTCAGTTACTTAAAACGATTCCCGGTTGATATATTGAAAATTGACCGTTCATTTGTAAAAGATATCCCAGAGGATACAAATGATATGGAAATCACTGCAGCTATTATTGCCATGGCGCAAAAGTTAAAGCTAGACGTGGTCGCAGAAGGGGTTGAGACAATAGAGCAGATGCAGTTTTTACATAATAATAATTGCTTCGTTGTACAAGGCTATTATTTTAGTAAGCCAATTGCTGAGCACGAACTACCGAATTTGTATGAAAGGTTAAATGAACTCGCAAATAGCGAAGTAACTAGTTAATAAAATTGCGGGTTAACCACCCGCAATTTTAACTTTAAATTTTAACGCTTCTAAAATGCCTTTTAGTTTATCTCGGTCATCACCTTGTACTTCAATAATGCCTTCTTTTACTGCGCCGCCTTGGCCCATTTTGCTTTTTATAGTTTTAGCTAACTTTTTTAAATCGTGATCTTTTGGATCAATGCCAACAACTAGCATTACGCCTTTGCCTTTACGCCCTTTTGTTTGACGCTCAATGCGAATAAAACCATCTTTAAAAAGTTTAGCGTGCAACTCTTTTTCTGGTTTCGGCTGGTCAATGCGACCCGTACTAGTTGAATATACTAAGTGACTATCACTCATACCTTACCTTTGTGGATAAAAATGAATTAAATACTGGTGTAAATGATAGCAAATTTGAAGTTGTGTGTTTTTCTTTTTGCTAAATACTTTTAACAGGTTATATTTAGTTCAAAGGAAATATTATTGGAGTTTACTATGAGTTTAACTAAGAATGAATCAGTCGATGGCACTACATTAACAATACAAATTAAAGGTAAGTTTGATTTTAATTTAGTGCAATCTTTTCGCCAAGCTTATGCTCAAATGAGCGAAAAAACAGTAAAGGTTATTATCGATTTAAGAGAGACTGATTATATGGATAGTTCAGCACTTGGCATGTTACTTAACATGAAAAAAACCATTGATAGCCAAGTAAAAACCATCGAAATAAGTAATTGCCAGCCTCAGCTTAGAAAAATCCTACAAATTTCACGTTTTGATAAAAAGTTTGATATTAGCTAATGATACATGTGTTGATTGTTGACGATCAGGCGCTCAATCGCATTTTACTAAGTAAAATGCTTGAGCAGGAAGGTTACAAAATTTCAGTGGCTTACAATGGGCTAGATGCACTTAATGTACTTAAAAGAGAGCAAATAGACATTGTTCTACTTGATGTTTTAATGCCCATAATGGATGGTTTTGAAACCGCTGAAAAAATAAAACAGCAGTATAGTGAAGTTTACTTACCGATTATTTTTATAACTTCCTTAGAAGATCAAGCAAGTTTTGAGCGCTGCCTTGCGGTAGGTGGCGATGACTTTATTCATAAACCATTTGAAAAAGTTATTTTACATGCAAAAATTAAAGCACATAGCCGCACCAGAGAGTTGAGTAAAAAATCAAATCAACAAAAAAAGCTGCTTGAATATCATCACAATCAAATTGAACGTGAACACGAAATAATTGAGCATATTTTTAATAACTCATTAGAGAATCAAGGCAAGTTTAAAGAGTACCTCGATTTTAATTTATCGCCGGCGTCTATGTTTAACGGCGATATGTTTTTAGTGGCGCAAAGTCCAATAGGCAATCTGTATTGCATGTTGGGAGACTTTACAGGACACGGCTTAGCGGCAGCTATTGGTGCATTACCTATCTCTCGTGTTTTTTATACTATGGTACAAAAAGGCATGGCGATTAATGACATTGCCTGTGAGCTAAATACACTGCTTTACAATCTCCTACCTGGACACATGTTTTGTGCTGCAACCATTATCGAGCTTAGTGCATCCGGTAAAAGTATTTCTGCATGGATGGGCGGCCTGCCAGATGCGTACCTAATAGATAAAGACGGTAATGTAAAACAAACATTAGAGTCGCAACATATGGCGCTGGGGATTTTAGACGACCAAGAATTTGAATATGAAGTTATTCACTTTGAAACAAATAGTAATACACGCCTAGTATTAGCAACCGACGGTATTATAGAAACAGCAAACAAAGAAGATACATTTTTTGGGGAAGAGCGTTTTTTACAAACCTTAAAAAGTAAATCGATGATTAGTAGCGAAGATATAGTGGGTGACGTTACTAAGTTTGCAGATGGCACTAAACAGCAAGATGATTTAAGCATTGTTTTACTAAACTGCCTGCCTTTAGTTCCTGAGGAGCAAGAGCGAGAAGCATTCTCTACTTTAGCGTTTAATTTATCTTTAAGTTTAAACTCAGAACAAATAAAAAAAACAGACCCCGTTTACGACGTTGTTAATATTTTAAGCAGTGTTGGGGGGCTAAATGCCCATCGTTCTAATATATTTTTACTGTTGTCTGAGGCTTATAACAATGCGCTTGATCATGGTGTACTAGGGCTTAACTCAGAGATTAAAAAACAAGAAGACGGCTTTTTTCGATATTATGAATTAAGAGAGGCAGCTCTTGCTAAACTTACAGATGCGATGATTATTATTGATATGCGCTATTGCCCCGACACGCTCAGTTTATATTTCATTATTTGTGACTCAGGCCGAGGGTTTAGTAGTAAGCACGATGAGTTGGCAAAGGTTAATAATGAATTTGGTAGAGGGGTGTCTTTACTAGAAGAAATAGCCGAAAAGGTAACTTATAACGCCAGCGGTAACCAAGTTGAAATGTGCTACAAGTTGAGCTAGCTCTGCAAAAATATCCATGCTATTATTCTCGAAACTTTAGATGTATGGATGGCCAAATGATTTCTTCTTACCTAAAAAAAGCACAACTAAGTGCTAATCCAGCTTTGATTTCAACAGAGCTTGAAAAGCTTGAGCTACATTTAGCAAACACAGCTTTGCCTGATGTATGTTGGGAGTATCAAATACCTGAGCTTGGCGAGGGCGGTGCGTGTAGTTTATTTGGTTACCTACAAGATGAGCCATTCAAATTAACTGATTATCTTGAAAATGATGAGCAAACCCAGTTCAAGCTAGCTAATTTACAAAGTATTGTGAGCTACATTGAGCACCAAACAAGTGTTGATTGGTATGGTATTTATCAATCAACTAATACTAGTGAAGGTAAGCAACTATTAAAATTGGCTTATCATGGTGTGCCTAGTCGTCCGTTGTTCCCTTTAACGCAAGCATTTGCGGCAGGTAGTAATAACGTGCAGGTTGCGCTATCTCACAAGGGCCGTATTATTAATAACGTTGAAGAGTACTTATCACAAGGTGGTGAATACTACACATGCGATCCTAAAGTTAAATCAGAAACCTGCTTACCTTTATTTAATACACAAAATGAATGTGTTGGTATTGTAGATGCTGAAGCTTTTAAAAATGATTTTTTTGATGAAAAGACGCTTGCCGTTTTAATTGCATGTTGTATTAAAATTCCTCACTTTCTAGTGTAAATAACGCTAGTCAACATGATGTGCTTTTATGTTAAGCTTAGCTTAACAGCTAACCCCTAAATAACGATAAGAGATAGCCAATGTTCTCAGTATTAAAACCATTACCAACAGATCCTATTCTTGGCCTTATGGCGGCCTATAAACAAGATACAAACCCTAATAAAATTGATTTAGGTGTAGGTGTCTACAAAGATGAGCAAGGCAATACACCGGTTCTTAAAGCGGTTAAAAAAGCTGAAGCGTTTCGTCTTGAAAACGAAATGAGCAAATCTTACATTGGTTTAGCGGGTAACTTAGATTACTGCCAAAAGATGGAGCAGTTACTACTAGGCGAACATCAAGCATTGCTAGCAAATCGCGTACGTACTGCGCAAGCACCAGGTGGTACGGGTGCACTTCGCGTTGCAGCTGAATTTATTAAGCGTTGCAATGCAGATGCAACAGTATGGGTAACTAATCCAACATGGGCAAACCATATTAGCTTGTTTGAAGCTGCAGGCTTAACAGTAAAAGAATACCCGTATTACGATTACGAAAATAAAGACTTACTGTTTGATGAAATGATCAACACACTTAAACAAGTGCCTAAAGGTGATGTGGTTTTAGTGCATGCATGTTGTCATAACCCAAGCGGTATGGACTTAAACGAAACACAGTGGAACACAGTTGCCGAACTTGCAAAAGAAGTTGGCTTTACACCACTTGTTGATATTGCATACCAAGGCTTTGGAGCTTCACTTGAAGAAGATGCACGTGGCTTACGTATTTTAGCTGATGCAGTAGAAGAGCTAATTATTTGTTCTTCATGTTCTAAAAACTTTGGCTTATACCGCGAGCGTATTGGTGCATGTTCACTAATTGCAAAAGATAGCGCAACAGCAGATATTTCAAACTCTGTAATGCTAAGCGTTGTACGTAGTATTTACTCAATGCCGCCAGCGCATGGTGCTGATATTGTTAATACTATTTTAAGCAGTACAGAGCTTACACAATTATGGCACTCTGAGCTTGATGAAATGCGTAGCCGCATAAATGGCTTACGTAGCTTAATTAAAGAAAGCTTAGCAACTAAAGATATTGCGCAAGACTTCTCATTTATTGAACGCCAAAACGGTATGTTTTCTTTCTTAGGTATTAATAAAGAGCAAATTGCTCGCCTACAAAAAGAATATGGTATTTACATTGTAGGTTCTAGCCGCGTAAATGTTGCAGGTGTTAGCCAGTCAAATATTGAATACTTTTCAAATGCTGTAGCTGACGTTTGTAAATAAACGCAGTTAATATAAAAAACTGCACATCTAATGATGTGCGGTTTTTTATTATCTAAATTAAAACAAAAAGCTTTAACCGATAGCAGGAATTAGCCCCGCCATTTGCATAAACTGCGCAGCAATAATCGTTATGCCACATATAGCTGCTATGCCAAGCCCAACATTCCCACTTTTAACTTTGTAGCCTGTTTTACTTGATGTTGTACGCTGTTTATAAACCATTGCTACAGGCAAAAATATTGCAAGTACGACAAGTGCTATTGCAGCGTAACCTAAAGCCATAATAAAGCCTTGAGGATAAAATAATGCAAAGCCAAGCGGCGGGATAAACGTAATCAAGGCCGTTTTAATTCGGTCCGTTTTATTGTCACCTTTTTTAAATGTATCAGCAAAAAAATCAAATAACCCTAAACTCACCCCTAAAAATGATGTCGCAAGTGCTAAATCAGCAAATAACTTAACGGCCGTTGCCACACTTGGGTTATGCGCAATACTTGCCACGCTTGATACAAAGCCACTAAGGCCTTGGCTGTTGAGTAAGTCAGCTTGGCTCATAATACCTTGGCTAAGTAGTTGCCAAAAAATATAAATGACTAAAGGGAGGGCGGCTCCAGCAATCATTACTTTGCGCAGTACTTTTATTTCTACACCAACATATTTAACAATAGAAGGAATAGAGCCATGAAAGCCAAACGAAGTAAATATAACCGGTATAGCCGAAAGGATTAATCCTTGCTCTACAGGCATCTCTAATAAGTGCTTACCTTGTACATAAGGGGTTAGCATGTAAAACAAACTAGCTAATACAATAATTTTTATTGTAAATAACACTCTGTTTAGTTTATCTACCTTGCTAGTGCCCAGCGTTACCACACTTGCAATAATAACAGCGAGGATCACAGAGCCAAACTGTGGGGCTATATTTACATCAAAGCCTATATTTATACGCGCTTGAAGTTGTGCACCACCACCTGCAATATAAGCAGCGCATAAAGCGTAAAATAAAAAAACCATCGAAAAATTCGCGATGTATTGTCCGCGCTTTCCAAGCCATAATTTAGCCAACGTATTTAACGTTGCATCGCGTGGTGCATATTGGTGTAGCTCTAGCATGAGTAGTGCGGTGTAGGTCATTAGTAACCAGCTAGCAATTATTAATGCAAGCGCGGTGCTAAACCCAAGCCCGGCAGATGCAATTGGCAGTGCCAACATACCTGCACCAATAGTTGTGCCTGCAACAATTAACATGCTTCCAGTTGTTTTATTTTTAAGCACTTAATTACCTTAATTATTATTAATATACATGCACGATATAACTAGTTACTCAAATCTCAAATAGTTTTGTAATAAAAGAGCTGTATTAAAATGTAACTTACAATTTACAACTGTATTTATTAAGGACTTGTATGCATTTAAAAGTATTAAAATAGGGTGGTGAGGGTATAATTTTATGTACGTTGGATTGCGTTATAAAACGCTAAGGATTGGCATGTGCCGGTAAAAGTATCGTATTTTTTAATGGTTCTTATATGGTCCACTACACCACTGGGTATAGTGTGGAGTAGTGAAACAGTATCGCCAACGCTTGCTGTATTAATGCGTATGCTGGTGGGGTTGTTTTTAGGTGGTTTAATTGTTGCCATAACAAACATTAGAGTACCTTGGAGCAAAAATGCGTGCTTACTTTATTTTTATTCGAGTATAGGTATTTTTGGCGGTATGTTACTGAGCTATATGGCAGCTAAAACAGTCCCTTCGGGTATTATTTCGCTTATGTTTGGCCTTGCACCTATCTTGTCGGGGTTGCTTGCTCAGCAGTTATTAAATGAACCTAAATTTAGCCCGATTAAATTAGTGGCGTTAGCGTGCGCCTTAATCGGCTTATATTTTGTTAGTTATAACCAAGTACAAAACTCGCAAACTCAAGGGCTCGGGTTACTTTATGTGTTTATGGCTGTCTGCTTTTTTAGCTTAAGTGGTGTGATGATCAAGCGTGTACAGATTGCGATTCATCCTATGGCGACAACATTTGGTGCCTTAGTTTTTGTAACCCCACTCTTTTTTATTGCTTGGTGGTTATTAGATGGTCAGTTGCATATACAGAACTGGAGTGCTAAATCATTGTGGGCAATTGGTTATCTAGGTGTGTTTGGATCTTTAGTTGGGGCTTTGGCGTATTTTCATGTACTGCAAAACCTAAATGCGAGTACGGTATCACTTACTACGCTCATAACTCCTAGCTTTGCGTTAGGTTTAGGAGCTTGGCTAAACAATGAGCCATTAAGCCAAGAGCTAATCATTGGTGCGGTTATTATTTTAATTAGTCTGGGCCTGTTTATCTTTCAGGATTAAGATTTGTTCAACCTAGGGGCGATTTAATCGCGGCGCGAGGTTTGTAACCTAGTGGGCTAAGTAAAAACCGAGCAACAAAGAGTAAATTGCCCCTAGGCAGAACCCTTCGGGCAGCGCATGTTTGGCATTAATGCTACGTTATCGCCTATTTATGGGGAATAACCACACTACATAGGCTCTGCCTTGCCTAAATACCAAACGTACTGCTGCAAATTCAATCTCGAAAGACAAACAGGCCCTAGGTATTTTCCAATTTGGTGATAAATTTTTAAAGCGAAAGAGAGTAAGCGCAAATTAGTTTTACTACATTTTCTCTATTTGAATAATTAAACGACGGTTTTTGTCTCGGCCTAAAATGTTATCGTTATTATCAACAAAGCGTTTTTCGCCTAAGCCGGTGGTTTGTACTTTTGCTTCATCGACACCCAAGCTCACCATATAATCTTTTATAGTTTTGGCGCGCTTGCGCGATAAATCTAAGTTATTCCAGCGTCCGCCATAACTATCGGTGTATGAGTCAATGCTAATGGACTCTATGCTTGCGTCATTTTTTAGATACTCAGCAATCTTATCAAGGCGTTGTTGCGACGATTTAGTTAATTTACTGCTGTTAGATTGATAGTTCATTACAGTAAACGAAATATCTTCAAAGCTGTAAGGGAGTAGCTCATCGCGGCATTGTAAAAAAGCCCAGTAAGCTTGTTTAAAGTTTACACTCGATATGCCAACGGCAATTTTATCGGCACTATTTTGCCAGTCTTGATAATAAAAAGTAGGGTAGTAGCCTTTTTCAAGCTCGCTAAGCATCTCCCATGCGGTTTTATTGCCCAGCTCACCATCAAACTTTTTAAGTAATTTCATATTTGCAATATCACGGGCCGGTAAGCCTGCTCGCCAAGACGGTGGCACGGCTTTTAAACCTGCAATTGCGTAATTATCTGGGCGTACAACCATATCTAAATTAAACGTTAAGTTTTTATTTTTACTTGCTGAAGCTTTAAAAATAGCTTCCCCATAATAAGGAACTTCATGATTTAATTGGCATTGTAAGCGCGTTGTTTTAACGACTTCCCAGTTGGAGTTGTCTTGGGTTGCTGTGTATTGGCGCATAGCAGCTTGCGAGTGATTACTGTAAAGCACTGCACTTATACTAAGGCTAATAAATAACAACTTATACTTCATGGTGCTCTCCAGCTATCCGGGAATGCCAATAATTTGGCAAATTAACGACTGCAATGATTAGTTTGTTCTCTACGTAACTAACTTATAAGTTAAAGCAAGTTATGTGCCTACAATTTTAAAGCAATAAATACTTAAATCCCCTAGCCTAGGGGGCATCAATTTTGACATAATAGTCAGCTTACACGTATAAACAAAGAAGACTATGGCAAATACTGAGCAAACACCTTTCGCAAAACGCTTTCGTGGATTTTTTCCTGTTGTTATTGATGTTGAAACTGCTGGTTTTAACAAAGAGACAGATGCCTTGTTAGAAATAGCAGCTTCTGTTTTAAAAATGGATGACGAAGGACTGCTCAGCATAGATCATACTGTTCATTTTCATGTTCAGCCATTCGAAGGCGCTAATATAGAACAAGCAGCCATCGACTTTAACGGTATAGACCCGTTTTCACCATTACGTGGCGCAGTACCTGAAGACGAAGTAATTAAAGAAATATGTAAAGTAGTACGCAAAGCGCAAAAGGCCGCAGGGTGCCAACGCTCAGTTATTGTGGCGCATAATGCCGCATTCGATCATGGCTTTTTAAATGCAGCAATAGAGCGTAATAACATTAAGCGTACGCCATTTCATCCGTTCGTAAGCTTTGATACAACATCTTTAGCGGGTTTAGCGTTAGGGCAGACTGTATTAGCAAAAGCATGTAGAGCGGCAGGTATCGAGTTTGATAACAGCCAAGCACACTCAGCGCTTTACGACACAGAACGTACAGCTGAGCTTTATTGCTTAATAGTAAATCGCTGGCAGCAATTAGGTGGTTGGCCATTAGCGCCAACTGATGATTGCGACGCTAATAACAAAGTTGAAACTGATACACAAAATAACGAAGAAACTAAAACGTCTGAGTAATTTTACCCTCAGTTAGCTTAACTAGGTGGGGCGGGTAAATACGCGAAAATTGTTTAGAATCTTTCGCTATTTTAAGCTCCACACCAGGGTGCATTAATTCATTTACTTTTAAACGACTACTGGCAAGTAATTGCACTATTTTTTGCTTAATAAGTAGTTTTTGACGATGAATATGTGCAGAGCGTATTTTTATATGCTTTTCATTTTCAGTTATCTTATTCATGAATTGCTGGCGCTGAGCAGCCCCCGCAATTTTACTCGCTTTTTCACGAGCCTGTTGTAAAGCGGTTACTTTAGTCGCAAGTACTTTTTCAAAATCGGTTATTTGTGTTTGCTTTTGGCGAAGCTCAAACCAGAGTTGCGCTAAAAATACGCGCGTTTTAGTACCGGCTGGCGCGCCTAGCTCACCTGTTTCAATGCGCATAGCATCTAAAATATTACCGCCAATAATTTTACCTCGCGGATCGTTTGCTTTGCCTACACGTATTAACCGCCTAGCACTTAAATCACAATGTAGAGCTTGGCGTTCAATAAATAAATCTTGTTCGGATTTAATATTGCAGTACTGAGCATAACCAATCGAAATAGTTCGCTGAGCGGTTATAGAGCATGTAAATGCTTCCTCGCCTTCACGTTTTCTACCAATTGCGCCAAGCATAATGGTTACCGCACTTTTACTTTCAACAGCTCCTGATTCTACAAAACCCAGTACCGTAATATCACCATTGGCTTTTACACGCATGCCGTCTTTAATATCGCCAGTAATAATTACGCTACCATCAAAATCAACGTGGCCTGTACTTACATCTACGTTATCAAAGCATAAAACGTCATCTACACGCATACCTCGGGGTAGGGCAACGGGCACACCTTTGCAGTCGGCAATAAGCATATTAGGATTATTAGGATCTACTTTTGTACCTTCGAAAGGCTGGAGTTGGTGATCTGTACCTGGTTTTGCACTAATTGAATCGCCAAATACCGTATAGCCATCTTCTCCAGGAGTAGCGGCAATACGCTGCATTAAGGGAGTACCAGGTTTTACGGTGATAATAGCGCCAAGATTTTTCATATCAACCTTACCACCTTCCTTAGCTTGTGGGCTAAGCACACGGTCTTGGGCTGTTGAGCATAAGCGCACAAATTTAGCATCGCTGCCTTTTTTAGGATTACGCCCATGTGCAATTATGGCGCTATAAGAGCTTCCTGCTGGTTTTTCAAACTGCTGGCCTAAAAAGGTATCAAGCGCGCGTGGGCTTATTCCTTTTTTAACACCTGCATCAGCAAGCGCTTTTTGCGCACCTTCCATAGACAAAAGCGCACCACCTTTAGCGGTAGTTAATGTTGCTTCTGCGACCATGTTTTTTTCATCAATATTAATGACAAGCGACGCATCTACCGCTTTAGCAACGACAAGTGATACTTCCTGATAGTTTTTAGTTGGCGCAAAAAGCTTTCCAATATTGGCAATGACAGCTTCGTACTCACTAAACTCAGATTGTTCGAGCATTTGCGTAAGCTGAGTACTCGTAACAGGAAAGCCACTATCAATAGGGTGACTAACTAAAGAGACAAACCCTGTATTTTGATCAAATGAAAAAACCGACATTTATTAATTCCCTACTCTATGCCTGTTATTATTTTTTTTTACAACTAAAGGTTTAGAAATGACAAAAACCTTAACTCCTTATTTGAACACAGGTTAAACACATTGTTAAGCAAATGTTTAGATGGGCTTGCATAAACTAAATTTTGGTTACTTAATGCTCGGTTAGTGCACGCAATTAAAATAAAGCGTTACTAGGCCTTGAGTATCAGTACTTTACTCAGTTATACTGTTTGCACGCTCTGAATTGAGTTACTAATTCAGGGGCTGATTAGGATTCGACGGAATTCAAGAAGCCCAAGGTGCATGTCGAGGTGCGGTTTGCCTCGTTAAACAGCCGCAACCTAAAGTAATCGCAAACGACGATAACTACTCTCTAGCAGCTTAGGCTGGCTAGCGCTCCTTCCATGTATTCTTGTGGACTGGATTTTGGAGTGTCACCCTAACACCTGATCGCGACGGAAACCCTGGCCGGGGTTGAAGCGTTAAAACTAAGCGGCCTCGCCTTTATTTACCGTGTTTGTCCGGGACTTAAAGGTTAATTAAATGACAATACTAAACATGTAGTACCGACGGTCGAGGCTTTTCGGACGGGGGTTCAAATCCCCCCAGCTCCACCAATAAAGGTTTTTGAACTCGTTATTCGAGAACCATAAGAAACCCGCAAATTTGTTAATCCAAATTTGCGGGTTTTTTTATGAAATTTATAAAGTAAAAATAAAGTTTAAGAATGTCTTATAGCACGTAGCTTCATTTTTATTGCAATCACAAGCAGGCTAAATAATGACAGCATACTTATTAACAACGTTAGGTTACGTATGGAGTTACTTGGCTCGTAAGTAGTGACAGGAGAGTTGTTTGTAGTTTGCGAGTTTTGCTGTTGCCTAATATAGCTTTGGCTGATCCAATCTACCGCGTTTATCCATTGTACTTTGGCGGGATCAGTATTGTTTAGCTTCCCTATTGCATGTTTATCGTTATCTAAGCTTTTTGAAAGTTGTATCAGTTGCTGCCAAAATTCATTTTTAGGGCCTAGGTCATCTATTTCTTGCAGGTGCTGTTGTAATTTATCGCCCCCCATTGTTTTTATATCAGCTTGTCCTGTACTTTGCGCGTAGCTATTTATTAGTGATGAAAAGCGACTAAAGTATTCATTACTTTTTTGCTGTGTATGGTTAGCTGTTCGCTCGTTTGTTACTTTTTGTGTTGGTTGATTTAGGCTGTTTTGATCAATCAAATATTGTTTATAGTTTTGGTAACTTAAGCTGTTTGTAGTTGTGTTATTTGTAGTTCCATTATTTAGAGTGCCAAAGTTATTTTTAAGTGCATTAACACTGATCACTACGCCTATTATGGTAATAATACAAAGTGCGCAATAGCAAAAGTACAATGCGCTTTTTAAAGTGTTACGCAGTAATTTATATTTATTATAACTTTGCTTAATAGCTGCAGCTGTATTTGGGGCTTCACCTGTATCTAGGCGTTCATTTTGTATTGAGATATTTTTGCCGCTAGTGCTTTCACTAATGTGTTTATCTGTATTTTTACTGTGCTCAGTGAGTGCTATTTGATTATTTTGAGACTTAGAGGTTACAGTAGAGAGTTGAGGTTCTACATTAGTAATCAAACCTAGCTTTTTTAGTGAGGATTCTGTTTTAACAGCATCAATACTCGATAAATCTTTTTTTAAAGCGTAAGCTTTTCCATCAAATAACTGAATAACAATATTATGAGGAATATTAAGAAGTTGGCTAAGTTTTTCTTGGGCAGAGGTAATGTCAGTATTTTGATATAACTGACCATTAAAAACAATTTTAAATGTGGCGCTCACGTTAGTACCTTGCTTGTGTAATTCCATTTTTGGAATTTTATTTTTATTATTTGATACACAAAGCTAACTTAACAGATAAAGGGTATGCTTTCTAATGATTTGCGATTAAAAAAGCCTTAACAAACAGCGTTAAGGCTTTGGCGTGTAGCTGTTACTTTATCGTTTAGCGAGTGATTTTACAGATTGCTTTTGGTCACTTGCTGGTTGGGTTGCTTTGTCTATTAATGTTTCAAGTGGTTTATTTCGAACGCACATAAGTACTTTGTTCATTGCTTGGCATGTGCCTGTCGCTTTTTTATCATGGCTTGTGTAGCTGCAATCTTCATTAATGGCTTTTGCTTCACATGCTTCCCAAGGCGCATTTGAGCCGTGGCCTGCATGACTTAGCGCTGAGTATGAGGCAGCAAGTAAAAAGCCAGTGGTTAGTGCTTTTATTACGTTAAATATTTTCATTAGTATCTCAGTTAATTATTTGGCCAAAATGTGCGTTATCTTGCGGTAGCACCTTTAAAACAACCAATAAACATGTTTTCAGATACATCGGCAGCATGGTAGTGGTAACCGCGTGTATCGTCGGTGTGGCCTCTACATTCGTCTAAATCAGTGGGTTCTAATCCATCTTCGTTAAGCATGCCAAATATACCAAATCCATCGAGTGCATAACCCATCATGGCGGCATGACCGTCTGATTGAATTTGAGTTTGGCTACAACCTGCTTCACCGTGGTAGTGATAACCTGCTACTAAGTTAATATGGCCAGCGCAATCATCAAAGGCTGCAATAGTGTATGCGCCTAAAATAGCCTCAACAGGGGCGGGTGCAGCAAGTACAACACCATTAAGAGCAACACCCACATTAGCGTTACCAATACTGCTATTTTGAGTGGTTGCAACAGGCATTATTGGAATTAAAAATGATTCTGATATACCGCCATCAACATAATCAATAGAGCATTCTACGCAGTGGTTTTGGTATTGCTCCTCTACGTTTGGACGTGCAGCGCCATCACACGATTCTTGTGTGTCGGTTACATTTACAAGGCCTGTACCTTCGTCGTATAGCTGCCAATGACTATCGTTATATAATGTAGGTAGATTTAAAATAAAGTCGCCAGTTATATCGTAAACCTCACCGGTGCCATCAAACCAAATGCCGGCTTCGTCTGCTGTTGAGGTGATATTTTGAGGGCAGAATACACCAATCTCGTAATTTGAAGGCGCACCGGCAATATCAATTTTGTAGCATGATGCTTCATCGCCATTACTTAGCGTACATGTTTGAGTGGTAATAGATGAAATGAGTGCATCGCTTTCAAAGTTAAAAGGGTCAACTTCTACAACAAAATCGGTTGAAGTATCTGTTGTAGTTCCCTCATCGGTGGTTGTTTCAGTTACGACGCTACTTTGAGTATCGCTACCGTTACAGGCAGCTAAGCCCAATGCAAGTATGCACACTGCAAGCGGTGCTAAAATTGGTGCGTTAAATCTTCTCATCAAAAATATCCGGTAATGAAGTTGAATGTATAATATTTGTTAAATGTGCAAACAAAGTGCAAAAACAACGCAACATAATACATTGCCTGAAATAGAGGCTGACAGCGCTAGCTATAAGTGTATGTTGTACCTTTAATTGTTTAAGATACTGCGACTTTAAAGTACCTAAATAGGCAGTGGAGTTTTATGGACTTTTTATTTCCCGACAGTATGTCTTTATTTTTATTTTTATTGTTGATAATTACAGCTGGGTTTACTTCTTTTGTATCTGCTGCATTTGGTGCGGGTGGCGGATTAATGCTGCTTGTTGTTATGGCGTCGTTTATGCCTATGGCAGTTGTTGTGCCTGTGCATGGTTTAGTACAGCTTGGCTCTAATGCAAATAGGTTATTACTCAGCTTTAAGCATATTGATAAAAGCATGTTTGTATATTTTGCGTTAGGCGGCTTAGTAGGGACGGGGTTATCAAGTTTTGTTATTAATGATATATCGCTTGATGCTATGAAGTTAGTGGTCGCTATTTTTGTTATTTATTTACTGTGGGGTAAAACACCGCCAGTAAAATTAACCTCTAAGTTATGGCGTATGGTCGCCGGTGGCATAACGACTTTTATTTCTATGTTTGTGGGAGCGAGCGGGCCATTAGTTGGTAGCTGTTTATATATAAATAATTACGAAAAGTTAAAATTTACGGCAACGTTTTCGAGCATTATGAGTGTGCAGCATTTATTAAAAGCGGTAATTTATGGTGCTGTTGGCTTTAGCTTTTGGCAATGGATGCCGCTTGTAATTGCTATGGTAATAAGTGGTGCTGTAGGTACTTGGTTTGGAATTAAATTACTTAAAAGGATGGCTGGGGATAAATTTAAGCGTATTTTTAGAGTCGTTTTAACGTTATTAACGCTACAACTCGGTTGGCAAGGTATTAAAATATTACTCCACTAATTTACCTAGTGGAGTAAATTTAATTTTATTAAACATAAATCACTTAAGCGAATTAAATAACTCATTGCCTAAAAACTACCGATGCAGAGCGACTACACTGTAATTTTTTGCCTTATCGATGAACTATACTAATCTGCAATAATTGTTTATACGTTTAAATAAATTGGTATTAAAGCTTATTTAACAGCGGCTTTAATTGGTTTGTCACCATCAAATAACTCAAAAATGCGGTTACTAATAAATGAGTTAGTCGCAATATGTAATAATGCATTGGCTACGTTTTCGCGGCTAATTTTAGCCTCAGAACGATCACTTGGTCGCTGCGTCGTTATTTGCATTGAAGCGCTATCATCAGTCAGTGTACCAGGGCGAACAATGGTGTAATTTAAACCACTATTGATTAAGTGCTCGTCAGCCATGTGCTTGGCAACTAAGTAAGGTTTTAAATCACCTTGAATCGAATCTGGGTCGTCTGCACCGATTGAGCTGACCATAATAAAGTGTTTAACGCCATGCTCTTTTGCAAAGGTAGCTGCTTTAGTTGCAGCCCATAAATCAATAAGTACAGTTTTATCATCGCCCGTACTTCCGCCAGAACCTGCAGCAAAAATCACTTGGTCACAGCCTTTCATTGCATCACCAAAATCGCCTTCAAGATCTTGCTCAACAATAGTTAAAAAAGAGCTGTTTAAATCGCTTAGCTTATTTTTGTGGCGCACTAATGCCACAACATTTTGCTCATTTTTTAAAAGTAGCTCAGTTGCCATTTTACCTATTTGTCCGCTTGCGCCAATAATTAGGGTCTTACTCATAATTAACTCCTTCCAATAAATAGTAAAAGTAATGTGCTTACAAACAGACCTTGGGGGTAGGGGATAATTTTTAAAGGGTAAAAAAGAGTTTAAATGAGCTAATTTCAAAAAATACTTTAATTAAAATTCAATACTTAACTGAGCATTAAAATTAGCTGCTTTTGGCGTGTTTTTTAGAACTTTTTATTCAACCATTATACTCACTTCGGTCACATAACTACGGCGATATAGACTAATACGAACCTTATGTTCTTGGTAATTATAAAACAAAGTGCGATATGTATTATTGCCGCTTGTTTTTAACGGCTCTCCTAATTTTTGCTGATAAAAGCGAGCGATATCAGAAATTGAATCTGTTAAATAACCAGTGCGAACCATTGGGTATTCGCCGGCTACATCCATTGTTGTAACAAACTCTTCAGGAAGTGGGATTTCAGTGACGTTTTGGCTAAGTACATTAAACGATAGAGTGCATAGCAGTATTATTAAAAATGCTAAAGTTTTCATTAAAGTCCTTTAAATAATAAATTCCATTTATTGGTACTCATTTTACCTCAATAAGCACCTTTGTCATTTAAATTTTATTACGAATTAAATCTCGTACTATAAACCGAGCAGGGTGAATAGCTTGGCTTACACGTTCGCTTAATGGGCGGGGCTCGTTATTTAAACAACTTATTAACCGACGCATTATACAACTCTTAATATGGCTGCACTCCAGTTACACGTTGAAGTTTGAAAAAGTTACGCAAATAAGGATCGTTGAATTAAGTTTGCTCATTAGGCATAGTGCTAATGTAAACTAATACTTTAAAAGGAATTTTTATGAAAAATAATATTATCAAAGTACTTTTAATTTGTACTACCTACCTGTGCTGCATATTTAACCTGCAAGCAAAGCCATTATTAACGGCTTACCCCGATGCGAAATTAGAGAATAAAGTCACTTTAGCTGGCGAAGAAACACAACTTGTAACTGCTTTTAATCCTGCGCTAAAAAAATCTCAAAAATTTGAATATAAGACATTTATTGGTGATGTAAGTCATTTTTCTTATCAAATAAAGAATGTTGCTTCTTTAAAGGTAATAGAAAACTACAAAGACGCTTTAAATGATGCTGGATTTAAAGTTTTGTATATATGTTCTTTAAACGATTGTTATGAAAAGCGAGAGGATAAATTGCTGGCTGAAGAGTCGAGCTATTTCAACGTGTCTAGTTATTACGGACAACCACATTATATTTACGCAGCAAAAGGAGAGGTTCCTGAAGCTGCCATTTCGTTATTTGTTGGACAATATAAAAATACGACACAAGCGCTTTTGACTACGATCAATATTAAAGAAATTGAAACTGGACTAATAAAAGCTGATTTTGAAGCATTCAAGAAAAAAGTTAATAATAAAATAAAAAAATCTACACATGGAGATTATAAAGGTTCTGCAGATCATCCTTTATTAAGTCGTTACCCTGGTAGCTATATCGAGGATTATCAAAATGTTGATTATGAGGAGTTTAGTATCCCAATTGGCAAGTCTGATAAAAAAACGAGTACTTCATCTATGCTTGATGTTACAGGAGATTTAACGCGAATTACTTATATTGCGAATAAAGTATCGACGTTAAAAATTTATCATAACTATGTGAGTGCTTTGACTAAAGAAGGTTTTGAAACCGTATTTTCTTGTCAAAAAAATGAATGCGGTACAAAAAGAAAAGAAATTCAAGCATTAGGCGATAAGCTGGCAATCAAACCTGTTTATAACTACTTTCACCAACCTAGATATCAAGTTATGAAAAACACTCTAAATGAGCAAACTACCTACGTTGCCTTTTTTATAGGTAACTATAATGGCGATTCTCGTATTCAGCTTGTTGTTGCTCGTACAGAGCCCTTAGTGACAGGCTTAATAGAAACGAATAGTGATAAAGTTCTTGAGCAGTTAGAGCAAAAAGGAAAGGCGTCTATTTACGGTATTTTATTTGATTATGATAAAGCCACTATTAAAGCTGAATCTAAAGAGGCGTTAGATGTTATTGCTCAAGTTATGGAAAAAAATAAAAAATTGAGTTTATATGTTGTTGGTCATACCGATGATAAAGGCTCGTTTGATTATAATGTAAACCTTTCAAAGCGCCGTGCTGATGCGGTTGTTAACGCATTAATTGCTGATTATGGGGTAGCTAAAGAAAGGTTATTAGCTCAAGGAGCGGGTCCTTATTCACCCGTTGCAACTAATAAAAATGATCTAGGTCGTGAACTAAACCGCCGTGTTGAATTAGTTGAAAGGTTGTCTAGTTCAAAATAATTTACGTTTTTAATTTATATGCACATTAGATCTATTATTTTAATGTGTATACCTCATTTAAATTTTATTACGAATTAAATCTCGTACTATAAACCGAGCAGGGTGAATAGCTTGGCTTACACGTTCGCTTAATGGGCGAGGCTCGTTATTTAAACAGCTTACGAGATGTTCTGCGCTTAGCGGTGCGCTACATAAAGCGCGGGCGCCAAAGCCGGTAAAAATATGTAGGCCTTGTTGTGGCTTATTAAGTTTCTCATATTGATAGCGTTTACCTAAACGTAGATTAGCAAAGGCCATTGTATAATCACTTTGTTCGCACCATTGCCCTGCCATTGGTAGGTGATCTATAAATGTGCATCGTACAGCTGCTTTTGCCGAGGTAATATTGCCAAGGGTTGAGGCAAATTCACTTTGCTGATAAAAGCTAAGTAGTTGCTCTTGGTTTAATTGGTTGTCGAGCGCTGTAACTTGACGGCTTTTAGTATTTTTTTCAAATGTGGCACCCATACAGTGATGATCTAAATAGGCTGGGGTAAAATACCCTTTATGGCACAGCACTGTTTTAAGTTTGCGTGATTGCTCACTTGCCTCAATATGTGAAACTTGCCCGCGTACGCCTACTATTGGTAGCGCTTTTGTTTGCTCAAATGCATCACTGTGCTCGCCTGCACAAATAATTACATCACTAAAAGGACCTAACTGCTCATCATTCGTTAATAAAAACCAACTGCTGTCAGTTTTTTTAAGCTGTTTTATATTGCAGTTAAATACGCTTTTAAATGGGTTTATGCTATTTGCAGCGCTTAACATGGCGTTTACTAATTGCGGAGGGTTAACCCAGCCGCCTTGTTCAAAAAACACGCCCGAATAACCTGTTTCTACGCCGGCTATTTCGTCGCCTTGCTCTGCGGTTACGTTGTGCATTAGCTGGGTTGGCCACAGTTGTTTTTGTGCTAAGTTTTCATGTTTATCGGCCAGAGGTTTTTTTACTGCGTGTTGTAATACGCCGCACCAATCGTAATCAAAATTAAAACCACTGCTAAGTAAGTTGTTATATAGGCGCTTTGCGTATAAAAAGCTATGTGCAAACAATTCGCTGTGTGGTGAATTTTTAGCTTGTAGGTGAGGGTAGATAGCGCCTTGCACATTGTGCGATGCCCCCATAGCTGGTTTTTCATCTTGGCAGAATAATTGGCTTGCTATGCCTCGTTTAGCCAAACTATATAAAATGCAGCTACTGGCTATACCGCCGCCAATGACCGCTACATTTTTTAAAGCGCTGCTATCTTGATGAAAATATGCAGGAGCTGATTGAGCATCATTTACGCACTCTAGCTGGCCAACAAGCATATCTCTTTTTTGGCCAAAGCCTTTGGCTTTTTTAGTATTAAAGCCTGCATCAATTAATCCACGGCGAACAAAACCTGCTGAAGTAAATGTTGATAAGGTTGCACTTGCCCTTGATATATTGACCATAGAATTAAATAAACTTTGCTGCCACATTTCGGGGTTTTTACTTGGCGCAAAACCATCTAAATACCAAGCGTTAACAATTCCTGTTTGCGGATAGCTCATAGCTTGTATTGATTCAAGTGCATCACCAAAGTATAAATCGAGAACAACCAGTCCATTGTCAAATTCGAGTCTGTGGCATCCTTCTAAATTAATTGGGTATTGTTTAGATAATTTGTTACTAAAGGCACTTAATGATGGCCATGCCTGTAGTGCTTTGTTTAAATCGTCTATGTGCAGTGGATATTTTTCAAATGAAATAAAGTGTAAGCGTTTAACACCATTATCTAATTGATTTTGAACTTGTTGACGTGCAAGGTGGTCAGTAAAGCGTTGCCATGTATTTAAAAAGTTTAAACCTGTACCAAAGCCGGTTTCGGCAATAACAAAATGTGGCTGGTCATGATTTTGTAATCGTGCATCTATATTATTTTGCTCATAATACACATAATGCGATTCAGCTAAGCCATCGTCATTAGAAAAATAAATATCACCGAAGTCATTAGCGAAAGGTGTACCTAAATTATTAAAGTGTATATGTGCATTTTTGATCATGATTTTTTAATTTTATAGATATATTTTTTAATTATTTTACGGGTTTTCTTTGAAATAGTCTGGCGTTATTTATAAGCTAGCAGTTCAGAGTACAAGTGTACGCTAGAAAGCTGACCACTTAGGTGATTAAATTCGCGTAAAATAGAATGCAATTAAGTATTAAGCTAAGGGAATTACCCATGAGAAGAGCTGTAATTACAGGTATCGGTGTTGTATCAAGTATAGGTAACAACAAAGAAGAAGTATTAGAATCGTTAAAAACGGGCAAAAGCGGCATCGCTTTTAATCAAGAATTTGCCGATTATAAGTTACGTAGTAACGTATCGGGTAAAATTGATATTGACGTTAAAGCACACGTTGACCGCAAAGCAATGCGCTTTATGGGAGATGCTGCCGCTTACTCTTATATTTCAATGACGCAAGCAATTGAAGACTCAGGTTTGTCTGACGACCAAGTATCAAATGAGCGCACGGGTATTATTGTTGGCTCTGGCGGTGGTTCGTCTAAATGGCAAGTAGAAGCTGCTGATATTTTACGTGAAAAAGGCGTAAAACGTGTAGGGCCTTATATGGTGCCACGCACTATGGCGAGCACTACATCTGCTTGTTTAGCAACACCATTTAAAATTAAAGGTGTTAACTATTCAATTAGCTCTGCATGTGCAACATCTGCGCATTGTATTGGTAATGCAGTAGAGCAAATCCAGCTTGGCAAGCAAGACGTTGTGTTTGCTGGTGGTGGTGAAGAGCTACACTGGACATTGGCAATGGAATTTGACGCTATGGGCGCACTTTCTACTAAATATAACGAAACACCTGAAAAAGCATCTCGTACATACGATGCTAATCGCGATGGTTTTGTTATTTCTGGTGGTGGCGGTATTGTTGTCGTTGAAGAACTTGAACATGCACTTGCACGTGGCGCGCACATTTACGCTGAAATTGTTGGCTACGGTGCAACATCTGATGGCTACGACATGGTTGCTCCATCGGGCGAAGGTGCAGCACGTTGTATGCGCCAAGCTATGCAAGATGTAGATAGTATTGATTACCTAAATACGCACGGCACATCAACGCCTGTAGGCGATGTTAAAGAGTTAGGTGCGATACAAGAAGTGTTTGGTGGTAAATCACCAATGATCAGTGCAACTAAAGCAATGACAGGTCATGCATTAGGTGCTGCAGGTGTTCACGAAGCTATTTTCTCATTATTAATGCTAGAGCACAGCTTTGTAGCACCTTCAATTAATATTGATGAGTTAGATGAGCAAGCAGCAGGTTTAGATATTATTACTGAGCGTCGTGACGTTGAGTTAAATACTGTAATGTCTAATAGCTTTGGCTTTGGTGGCACAAACGCGACTTTAGTTATGAGTAAGTACAAAGGTTAATTTGAGCTTATAAGTCCTATATGCAAACGCATATCTGGATTAAATAGCCCAAAACAAAAAAGGAAAGCCGAGGCTTTCCTTTTTTATTATCGAAAGTTTAATTAACCTTCGTTATGTTCTTGACGCGCTTGCTCAATTTCGTCTGCAATTTCTTGCGCTTTTTGCTTAGTTTTTTCAGTTAACTCGCCAGCAGCTTCTTTGCTTTTAATCCATGCGTCAACCGCAATCTCTTTGCCGTCGTCGTACATGTCTAAGCCCATTGCTTTACTTTGCTCTAATAGCTCGTTTAAAGACTCGTCATTTTTAAGATCGTTAGTTGTCTCTTTAACGTCGTTCCATGCATCACCAAGCTTTTCTTGCATTTGTGCGCTTTTATCTTTTGCATCTTCTTTTACTTCGTTGGCATCTTCACAACCAGTTAATGTAATTAAAGTGCCTAATAAAGCTAAACCTGCTAATTTATTCATGTGCTATCTCCTTTAGAGACTGATAATTAATTCGAGGCAGACTATACAACAATGAAAATGAACGCCCCCGTAACAAAACGATTAAATTTTAAATTAATGAATGAGCATGATTGGCCTCAATTATTTGAACTCGACTAAGACCCAGCTGTAATGCAGTATTTAACACGAGGTGAACCTACCTCTTTAGAGCAAATAAAAAATGAGGGAGTGCCTCGTATGCTCGCATATCGAAATGAGCTTAAAGGCTGGGGGCTGTGGAGTATCACTATAAAGCAAACCAATACATTTATAGGTTGGGTATTAATAAGGCCTATGGGCTTTTTTACTGATGCACCAAACTACAGTGATATTGAAATAGGCTGGCGCTTTAAGCAAGCAAGTTGGGGGCATGGTTATGCAACCGAGGCGGCTTTAGCATTATGTGATGAACTTATAAAGCAAGATGACGTTAAGGCGATAAGTGCAACGGCACTAAAAGATAATACGGCCTCTATAAATATAATGAAAAAGCTAGGTCTGCAATTTATAAAAAATTATACACATACAGACGAGCAAGGCGACTTACCCGCGGTGCTTTATTCAAAAAGTGTTTAAAGATGATTAAATATCAACAGTATAAAGATTGACCTGTCCTTAAGTGACGTGCATTAATAAGAATGCGTAACTAAAAAATAACAAATTAAGGATGTTGTATGGGATTGTTTTTTGCACCAAGTAAATTAATCGTCAAAAGTGTGCTGGTTTTACAGTTCGCTGCTTTTAGCGTTTTAGCGCAGCCTTTATCGCAAAGCGCGGTAGCAATGCCTGACTCGTTCAGTGCCGATGCTGCTAAAAGTATATTAGAGCTAGGCGGTAATGCTGTTGATGCGGCTATTACGGCACAATTTGTACTTGCAGTAACACTTCCTGAAGCCGGCAATATTGGCGGCGGGGGATTTATGCTTATTCAAAAAGATGGCAAGGGTGATTTTATAGATTATCGCGAAACAGCGCCAACAGCAGCTCATCGTGATATGTATTTAGATGAGCAAGGTAATGTTATTGCAAACAAATCAATATATGGCATTCACGCAAGCGGTGTACCTGGCAGTGTAGCGGGCATGTGGCTTGCCCATCAAAAGCATGGCACTTTAAAGTGGGAAGAATTAGTACAACCTGCGGTAACGTTGGCTGAGCAAGGGTTTGTAGTTCCGCCTAAGTTAGCAAAGGGTGTGAGCAATTATATAGCCCACCTAAAAGAGCAAAAAATAAATGTAAACTTCGAAAAATACTTTGCTGATGTAAAAGCTAATAAAGTATTTAAGCAACCCGAGTTAGCGGCGACGCTAAAGCGTATCAGTGATAACGGACAAGATGGGTTTTATAAAGGCGAAACTGCAAATATTATTGCTAAATTTATGCACCAACATGGCGGTATAATTAATCAAGATGATTTAAAAGGTTACACCGCTAAATCACGTACACCTATTAAAGCGAGTTGGAATGGTTATGAAGTACTTACCTCGCCACCGCCGAGTTCAGGTGGTATTGCTATTTTACAGTGGCTTAAAATGTATGAGTTACAAAAACCAGATGCGGGCTTAGCGCATAACTCTACTCAGTATGTACACTTACTTTCTGAAATAGGTAAACGTGTATTTGCAGATAGGGCGGAGTATTTAGGCGATCCTGATTTTTTTGATGTACCAGTCAACGCATTAACTAATATTAACTACCTCAAAGAGCGCAGTAATGGCATTTCGTTAACCACTATCTCGACTACCGAAAATATTAAACCGGGCCTTAAAGAAAGTGAGCAAACTACACACTTTTCAATCGTTGATAAAATGGGTAACGCTGTCGCAAATACCACCACAATAAACTTAGGGTTTGGTAGCGGTGTAGTTGTTGAAGGTGCAGGGTTTATTTTAAATGATGAAATGGACGATTTTAGTGCCAAACCAGGCGTTATGAATGTGTTTGGTGCAATAGGCGGCAAAGCTAACGAAATACAGCCGCACAAGCGTATGCTTAGCTCTATGACGCCTACAATACTCCTTAAAGACAACACCGTTAAAATGGTGACAGGCTCGCCTGGTGGCACAACAATTATTAGCTCTGTGTACGAATCTATCTTAAATGCGGTAGAGTTTGATATGACTGCAGAGCAGGTTGTAAATAGCCCTCGTTTTCATCATCAACTGTGGCCTAAAAATATAATTAGAACACACATAGGTTTAACCGATAGCGTAAAAGCAGAGCTTACAAAAATGGGTTACACCATAGATGAGAATCACTTTGGTGACTTACACGTTATTATTAATAAAGAGGGCCAATTAGATGCCGCTTCTGAAGCATCAGGACGTGGTAAATCAATTGTTTTTTAAATAAAAAAACACCGCGCTAAAAGCGCGGTACTTTAAACAATACAAAATTATTGAGTATCAATTAAATCTTCAACACCCACTATTAGCCATGGAGCGTCGTCTGAAATTAGACGCTCTAAGTGCCAAATTTCTAAAATAGGCTCTTCTTTTTTATCGCCTAAATCACGGTACTTACCTTTAAAGCGAACACTAACTTGCCACGATTGCGCGTTTGTATCTGCGCGCACAAGTTCGGCATCAATAAACATCACTTCTGTTTCTACGCATTGTATAGCTTCACGTTCAGCTTTAAACTCGGCAACAAGTGCAGGGCTTAAGTATTCAGCCATTGTGGAGTAATCGGCATTGTTCCATGCAGTTTGTAGCGTATGGTAATGACTACGGGCACCTTGCAAAAAGCCATTAACGTCAAAGTTAGGTGGTAAATTAAAAGGCACACTTTCACCTTGTGGGGCGCTGCTTGCAAAGCCTGTACTTGTTGGTTGCTCGATAGGTGCTTGTTTAAAAGCATTTTGCTGAGCACTTGTACTTGCACTGGCAAGTTGTGGGGCACGATTGGCACGTAAAAAGCCCGTTACTAGCTTAAATAAAATAAAGAGTCCGCCAGCTAATAAAATAATTTCTAATAGCTGAAAACCTTCAAAATCGTCGCCTAACATTGCTGCAATTAAGCCACCCGCTAAAAGCCCTCCAAAAACGCCTGCCATAATGCCTTTTTTATTTGATGTGGCTTTAGGTGTTGTTGTATCTGTTTGCTGTTTTTGCGCTGTTTGTTGTGTTGCAGGTGTCTGTCCGCGTTTACTACTGCCAAACTTTTTACGTGCGTGTGCATCAAAACTGGCAGTACATAATAATGCCAATAATGAAAAAATAACGATGATGTTCTTCATGAAATTCTCTAATTAAAATCGAGCCGCGATTATAATTTACTTTCTTTAGAAATTTAATTAATTACTTTAAAAATCAGAGGTTTTGGGTATAAAGGGAGGGTTTATTAGAGGGTATTTAATAAAAAAACCGCTCAGTAGAAACTAAGCGGTAAATTTGTCTATTTTAAAGCCAACGAATAGCGCCAGTAACGCGTTCGTTATAAGTATCTAGAGGTGCTCCAAGACTTGCTACTAAAATAGTATCAGCTTGTGAGCCACGATTAATGTGACCTTCAAAGCGCTCATCGCGGAAGCTGTCATCTCCAAAACCAAATGATTTATTTTCAGAAGGCACTATAAATACCGTCATAGGACCAAAGTCAGACTCAAATATTAAATGCAGTCCTTTTTCGCCTTTAAAATCACAAAACATGGCATAAGTTACAGCGCCTGGAAGTTCATCAAGATGACCACCTAATACTGCAAGCTTGTCGTTGACGCTTTGTAGGCTAATGGGCTCTTTTTTATCAAGCGCATTAATTTCGTAGTACACATGGGCAAGCGCATGCTCACCTGCTTCGTGTGCAATATTTTGCTCTGTACTAAAAAAGAAGGCACTAATCGCCACTACAAAAGACGCTGCTAACGCAAGATGTACACGATCAAACTTAAAACGCGATCGAGCATCAACCACGTTTTTACCAGTTGCTTGTTCTTCTTGGAGTGCTTTTTCTTTTAACGATGTGTTTAAAAGAATGCGGTCTGCAAGATTTTCAGGCACAGGTATATCTAAAGAATCTTGAATGAATTTATCAAAATCTTTCATATCGTTAATAAAACTTTGTCGCTCTGGGTTATTGTCAGCAAACTCCATAAGCTCCTTGTCAATGTCGTTTGGCTGCGCAATAGTGCGGCGACGAAACTCAAGTTCATCCATTATTTTGATGCCCCTTTAAGTTGTTCATCATCACGGCTTAAAGCCTCTTTAAGTTGATTTCTGGCACGGTATAAACGAGTCATTACCGTGTTTTTATTTAAATTAAGTATGCCTGCAATTTCTTCACCAGAGCAGCCCATTACAACTTGCAGTAATAATGGCTCTCGGTATTCATCAGATAGCAGTGCAATCTGGCGTTGAATTACCGTTTGTTCCATTTCATCGTCTAATGAATGACTGGTTTCATCAACAAGCGTATCGTTTTCTACGTCGCTGTAATCAAACTGTTTACGTTCAAATCGGCGTGCGTTTTCTCTTCGTAATATAGTAAGCAGCCAAGGTTTAGCTGCCTTTTGATCAAGTAAAGAGTCGAGTGAACGCCATGCGCGTAAAAACGTTTCCTGTACTAAATCATCTGCTATGTGTGGATCACGGCATAACCAATAAGCAAAGCGATAAAGCTCTTTATTGTAAACGTGGACCAAGGCTTCATAACGCTTTTGTTTCTCTGCCATATCGATTAAGACCTGATTGTTTGATTTTTTCTTTCCAAGCATAAGCACTTTTTTAATTAAAAATTATTATTTATTGCAAAAAAAGACCTAAGGTTCGTAGTTATTAATCATAAAGGTCTTTTAATACAGCTTGTTGCGACTTTGATGCCTGAGTTTGATAGTTCTCAAGAATTTTAATAATAGCATTAAGATCCGTGTTTGCGCCTTTATTACTATAAAGTTGTGCCTGCAATTGGCTAATGAGACCGTTAAGCTCGCTGCTGTTTACACGGATGCAGAGCTCATCAATCGCGCCAACATTTTTATGGGTCACCTTTACAGAAAAGTTATTTAATGCGGTGTAAAAGGCTTTCACATCGTGTGTTTTGGCTAATGCTTTAAGCTCATTTAAGCTTGGCTGAGAAGTACCACGGGTGTTTAGCTGTAATTTTTCAGTCGTATTTTTAGTAGAACGGCTTATTAAGTAAAAAATTACAGTACCAATCCATAAAATATACCCTAAAGCGGCAACAACTATTAACCAAAGAGGAGTATCACTTTTAGTTTCAATAGGTTGTGTGCCAGTTGCTTGATTCGAAATATTTTCAAGAGTAGGTGAATTATTTGTGCTGGGTTGTGGGTTTGCTATGGCTGTATTAGGCGCGGTAGTACTTGGCGTTACTGTAATAGTACGCTTTGGTAATGTGGCGAAGCTAATACGGTTCATTTTGGTATTAAACCAAGGCAGCTTTATTTCAGGCAAAGTATAAGTACCTGGTTTTTGCGGCAGTAAGGCATATGATGCCGTTTGCTGCGACACAACGCGTCCGTCTCGCACTGCATTGTTATTTTCTTTTTTATCAGGGTAACTGCGTATGCCATCAATAGTAGGCATAGAGATTTCAGGTAATTGCTCTTTTGTAACTCCAAGCGCGGTAAGTGTAATAGTACGAGTTATAGGCGTACCTACTTCTACTGTGTTGTCATTAGGTTGCCATTCTTCATCAAGGTTAACCAATTCGCTTGGTAACCATGCACCTTTATAGTCACTCGGGATTGGTTTTATTTCTACTTGCTGATCATCGCCAAGAGCAGATACCTCCAGTTGGCGGTAATTTTGCTGTACTCGCCCTTGAAACGCAGGGCCTGCAATCGTGTAGGCACCACTTTTTTGTGGCTGAATCAAATACTCACGAGTAATAACAAGGTAGCGTTTGCCATCAACTAGCTCATAACTCTCAGTTTGTTTACCTAGTTGGGTTAGCTGAGCATCTTCCATACTTGGTGTGCTTAAGCTGCCATCAAGCAGTTCTTTGGCAAGGTAGAGCTTAACAGTGTAAACACCGGCTTCTTGCACAAATAATGAATTACTTGAGAGCGACGTTTTTAAAAATATTTCGTTATTTTTATCTGCATCAACTGAGCGTTTTGCCACTTTTAATTTAATAGGTTGTGAGGTTAACCCTGCAACGCTAAATGCCGGTATCGTGTAATCACCCTCTGTACGGGTCATTAGTTTAACTGACCACGTAGTTTGTTTATTAATACTGCCATTAATAATGTTGGTACGAGAGCTTAAGCTCGTCGGGCCTACAACAAAGTCTTTTAACAGCGATGAGGTGTCTGGTTGCTCGCCTTTAACTGTATCGTCTACCGATATATTAAGCATAAAAAATTCACCCGCTAATACAGGGTTTTTATCTATGCTGGCTTCTAATTTGGTGGCAGCCCACGAAGGCATCGCACTTAATAGCAATAAACAGCAAAATAATCGCATTACCATGATTTTTCGACTCCTGTAGGGCGACGTTTATATTGTCTTTTTTGGGCTTCTAATTGCATTTTATTCCGTAATAAAATAGCCGGATCGTCCGGGACTTTTCTAAGTAGTTGATTAAGCTGTTGTGCTTTTTCTTTTTCTTCATTAGTGAGCTCACTTGCTTGGGCTTGCATCGCTTGTTGCTGAGCACTTTGTTTTTGCTCATCAGTGGCAGGTTGCTCACTTATTGCTTGTGGCTTACTTTGTTGCTGCTCATCCTCTTTAGGCTGATCAGCGTCTTTATTTTGCCCTTGTTCGCTTTGTGGCTGGGCTTGCATATCAGGTTCATTTTGCTTATCTGATTGCTCGCCAGGCTCACCTTGTTGATCTTTTGATTGTTCAGATTCTTTATCTGATTTTTCATCGCTTGAGCTTTGACTTTCGTTTTCGCCTTTTTCAGAATCGCTTTTATCACCATTTTGTTGCTGATCCTGTTTTGACTCATCAGAATTTTGCCCTTGGTTTTGCTCATCTTTTTTCTGACTATCATCTTGGTCTTGAGAGTCGTCGCCGTCGCTTTGCTGATCTTGCTGGTTTTGTTGCTCTTGTTGATTTAGTAATTGCTCAACTAAGGCTTGGTTATCGGCTGCTTGTGTAAAGTCATCTTGTAAGGTTTGGGCCTGTTTGTACGCCTCAATTGCGTCCTCAAGTTTGCCAGCTTTGGCAAGGGCATTACCGTAGTTGTATAATCCGGTAGCCGACTTATCATTACTAAACTCATTAAGTGCAGCATCAAAATTACCTTGCTGGTAAAGCGCCGCGCCTTTTAACTCACTCGATTGCGCCTGTGTTGCTGCATCGTATTCTTTATTATTGTAAGCCTCTAATGCACGTTGATCTGCATTTTGCAAAAGAGTAGGGAGCTCTACGGCATACGCATTTTGCTGCGGTAAAAAACCAAAAGCTAAAAATGCGCCTAATAAGGCAGCGCGTCTAAATAAATACAAACCAAATGGCAGTAATAACAAGAGTCCGTAAATACCTGCATCTATTCGCCAAAGCGCATGGCTTTGTTTTTCGTCTTTCAATAATTCACTCTGTGCATTTGGGGCAAACGTATTTATGTCGTTATTGCTAGGTTGGTAACTAGCAAATTTACCACCGCTGCTTGATGCTAAATTTTTAAGCTGAGAGGCATTAATTGTAGGTACTACAATTTGGCCGTATCTGTCTTTCAAAAATCCGCCTTCAGGTAACTTAATTGGTGCGCCTTGAGCGGTACCTACACCATATATATTTAATCTATATTGGGTGTTACTGGTAAAGCTACTCACGTCGCTTTGTTCTTGTTGGTCAATACCGTCGGTCACTAAAATAATGTCGCCATCAATATAACCCGCTTGCGTTAATAGCTCTTTGGCCATATCAAGACCCGCTAAAACGTTTGAGCCTTTGTCTGGCATAATTTCAGGGCTCAAGCTTGGAATTAAATTACTGAGTGTTGTGGCATCGTTTGTTAGTGGTGAAATTACATAGGCCGTGCCTGCGTAAGCTACAAGCGCGGTATCACCTTCTTTAAATAGCTCAATCATATCAAGCGCTTTAAAGCGTGATTGCATTAAACGATTTGGCAGAATATCGGTGCTGTACATTGAGTACGACATATCCATAACAATTACACGGGCACTTTTACTTTGAAATACAGGAACTTGTTTTTTCTCAAAGCTAGGCCCAGCACTAAATAAAATGCCAAGGCTGCAAAATAAAGCAACTAGCCAAAGTGGCTGGCTGGCTTTAGTGTTTGCTTCGCTCATTATAAATTGTGCTAAATGCGGTGCAATTAGCTGCTCACTGGTGGTTTTTTTATGCTTAATTAAGGCAACAAAAAATAATGCCACAGCAGGTATGAGTAACCATAAAAGAGCGGGGCGAATAAATTCAAAATCCATTAGTTTGGCTCCTTTAATGCACGCAGAGTACTAAGCATTACTTTTAAGCTAATAAGTAAAATAGCGATAAGTAACGGGTAGTAAAATAATGAGCTTTGTGGGCGAAATGTTTGTTCATCAGCGCTAATAGGTTCAAGCTTATCAAGCTCTGCGTAAATTTGTTGAAGGCCAGCTACATCTTTGGCTCTAAAGTATAACCCGCCAGTTTGCTCGGCAATCTTTTTAAGCAAGCTTTCATCTAAATTACTGCCACTAGAGCCTCCCACATTAAAGAGACTAAAGCCGCGCGGATTATCTGAGCCAACACCAATGGTGTACACTTTAATACCTTCTTCGCGAGCTAGCAGTAGGGCATCTTCTGGGTTTAAATTACCAGCGGTATTTTGTCCGTCGGTTAATAGCACCACAATTCGGTTACTTTCATCTTTATTGGCAAAGCGTTTTACCGAAAGACCCAATGCATCACCAATGGCTGTTGCGCGCCCCACTAAACCAATTTGGGCTTCGCTGAGCATTTTACTTACTGTTTTAACGTCGCGCGTGAGCGGGGTTTGTAAAAACGCGGTGTCGCCAAATAATATCAGCCCAAGCCTGTCGCCTTGACGTTGCTCTATAAAATCACTGAGTACAGCTTTTACCATGGTAAGGCGGTCAACATATTGGCCATTATAAGCCATGTCTTGTTCGGTCATCGAGCCTGATAAGTCAACTGCTAACATTATATCGCGTCCTTCATTTGGTAATGAGATTGGCTCATCTAACCATGTTGGATTGGCAGCGGCAGTCACAAGTAATAACCAAATTATCCACTCGAAAGGGTTTAAACGTCGTGCGTGTGGCTCAATGCTTTGACTGGTTAAATTGTGCTTTGCAAAACTGGGTATACGTAAACGCGTACTGGCATTACTTGCAGCGGGTTTTAATAGTAAAAGTAATAAAGGCAAGGGGAGTAATAAAAATAACCATGGCCAGCTAAATTCAAACATTTACTGACTCCTTTATTTTAAATTGCTTAATACCTTGGCGAAATTTTTCGCACAGGGTTGTATCTTTTTGGCTGGGGTTATACAAGCTTAGTATTTCTTGTTCTGTAAAGCTTAAACCGGTAATCGTATTAAGTGTTGTGCACCATTTAGAGGTAGATTGCGCAGCAAGTCGCTTGTCGTAATATTCAATCACTAAACGTTTTAAAATAATATGCAGTTGCTGAGGGTTTTGCTCACTTTGACTCAATTGTATTGCGTAGCGTTTAGGCTTTTTAAATTTATGTTTTTTATAAAATATATAAATAGCTGCGCACAGTGCTAAAAACAGCAGTGCAATAATAACCCACCAAGCAGGGGCGAGTGGCCACCAATTAACTTGGCTTGGCGCTATTATATCGTGCAGGCCATCGAGTGGATTGGTTTGCATGGTTATTTTCTCACTAATTGCAGCTCAAGCGGGGTTGCTGCATTGAATGATATTAAATTAAGACCCGATTTAGTTAGGCGATTAAAGCGTGCGCTAAATGCTTGCTCAGCATTTTTAGCAAAACGCTCTCTAAAGCTGTTATCCATTAATGGTAGGGCAAAGTCCTGACCATTTGCATTAACCGTAACGGCTTGCTTAAACGCAGGTAACTGATGCTCAAAAGGATCGCTTATGTGGCAACCAATCAGCTCGCAGTGGCGGCTTAATATTTCAAGTTGCTTAAAGCTGGCATCATCCAGAGCATTAAAATCAGACACTAAATACACTAAGCTGCCTGGTTTTGCTAAATGGTTAAGGCGCTTTAGGTTATCGCTAAAGTTGTTAGTGGCTGTTTTATCAATATTGTTAAGCGCTTGCTGGTGGTTGTCGCATAAATTATGACAAAGCTTAAGCACTGCTTTTTCACGGGCGCTGGGTTTTAGCTCTAAATGCGAATGCTGATTAAACACAATACCGCCAATTCTATCGCCGCGCTGACACGCCGACCATGCAACAAGAGCGCTTATATGCGCAGCTTGCACCGACTTTAACAGTAACTTTGAGCCAAACAGCATTGAGTTTGAAAAATCAGTGAACACAAACACAGGGCGCTCTTTTTCTTCTTGAAAGAGCTTTGTGTGAGTCTCGCCGGTACGCGCAGTAACTCGCCAATCAATAGAGCGAATATCGTCACCTTGCTGATAATGTCGCACTTCGGCAAATTCCATTCCTCGGCCTTTGTGCGGTGCAAGGTATTGTCCTGTTAAGGTATTTTTTATTTTTACCTTAGGGGCAAGTTCAAGCAATTGCGCTTTGGCTTTGTAATACATCAGCTCTTTGAGTGCTAAATTAACACCGTGGCTATGGCTCTGTTTGAGCCATGCTTGGGTTTCTAATTGTTTTTGCATAACTTATGGTACGGCTACAAGTTCAACTATACGGCTTATTACTTGATCTTTAGTAATGCCATCGGCTTGGGCTTCGTAACTTAAAATAATGCGATGACGCAGTACGTTATGCACAACAGCTTGAATGTCATCAGGTGCTACAAAGTCACGGCCTTGAAGCCATGCATGAGCACGAGCACATTTATCAAGTGCTATTGTTGCACGCGGACTTGCACCAAACTCAATCCAGCTACCTAGTTGCGCATCTAATTTAGCGCCTTCACGGGTGGCAATAATAAGTTGTACTAAATATTGCTCAAGCGGCTCTGCTAAATAAAGGCCTAATATTTCTTTACGCGCTGAAAATAAATCGCTTTGACTAATTTTTTGCAATACTGGTTGTTGTTCATTAAGCGCTTCGCCGCGTGTTAAACGCAGTATATCAAGCTCATGCTCTGCGCCTGGGTAGCCAATACTTAGGTGCAGTAAAAAGCGATCCAGCTGGGCTTCTGGTAGCGGGTAAGTCCCTTCTTGCTCTAGCGGGTTTTGCGTTGCCATAACTAAAAACAGTTCGCTAAGCGGATAGGTATTTTTACCCACGGTAACTTGTCGCTCTGCCATGGCTTCTAATAGTGCTGATTGTACTTTGGCTGGTGCGCGGTTAATTTCGTCAGCTAAAATTAGGTTATGAAAAAGAGGGCCTTTTTCAAATACAAACTCGCTAGTTTGTTGGCGGTAAATATCGGTACCTGTTACATCAGCTGGTAATAAATCTGGCGTAAACTGTACGCGCTGAAATGAGCCTTCAATGCCTTTAGCAAGTGCATTAACTGCACGTGTTTTTGCAAGCCCAGGAGGGCCTTCTACTAATAAGTGACCATCAGCTAAAATAGCAATAAGTAGCGCTTGTGTAAGCTCTGGCTGGCCAATGATTTGTGTATCTAAGTACGTTTTTAATTGTGAAAATGCGTTAGCTGCCATAATAAGTGGACTGTCCTCGTCAGCTGGGTTTGTACCTAATAGTGTTAGGTGATAAATACTGACCTATTTATAAGGTTTATAATTGGGTAACTCAAGAGTTAGACTGTATTTTTTAAAATAGTTCGTTATTTTTTAACGAATTTTAGCGTACCACAAAACTTTGTAAATGCGTCTAAAAAAGCCTATTGTGATAGTCGTAATTAAACACTGTTTATATAAATTTGTGTTTATCTATTGGCTTTAGGGCACGGGTTGTTTAGAATCGAGGAAAACAAACAGGTCAGACCTGTCAGCGGGAGAGCATAAATGTCTGAGCAAAACATACTAAAAACACCAAAGGGCGACCGTATTGCCATCGTTAGCGGCTTACGTACACCTTTTGCAAAACAAGCAACAGCGTTTCACCATGTACCAGCACTTGATATGGGTAAATTGGTGGTTAACGAAATGCTTGAACGATTAAATTTCAATAAGTCAGAAATTGATCAACTTGTATTTGGTCAAGTAGTACAAATGCCAGAAGCGCCAAATATTGCACGTGAAATTGTATTGGGTACAGGTATGCCAGTATCGGTTGATGCATATTCTGTATCGCGCGCATGTGCTACCAGCTTTCAGGCTATTGCTAATGTAGCTGAGTCTATTATGGCGGGATCTGTAAGTGTAGGTATTGCAGGTGGCGCAGATTCGTCATCAGTATTGCCAATTGGTGTAAGTAAAAAGCTAGCAGGCAGCTTAGTTGATTTAAATAAAGCGCGTACGCTTGGTCAACGCTTAAAAATATTTTCAAAACTGCGCTTAAAAGACTTATTACCAGTGCCTCCTGCAGTTGCAGAGTACTCAACAGGCCTTTCAATGGGGCAAACTGCTGAGCAAATGGCTAAAACACATAATATTAGCCGTGAAGATCAAGATGCATTAGCGCATCGTTCTCACTCACTTGCAACGCAAGCATGGGCTGATGGTAAGTTAAAAGATGAAGTAATGACGGCGCATTTACCGCCATATAAAAGCTTTATTTCAGAAGATAACAATATTCGTAAAAACTCAACGGTTGAAGGCTACGCCAAGCTTAAACCTGTTTTTGACCGTCAGCACGGTACTGTTACCGCCGCAAATGCAACACCATTAACTGATGGTGCAGCGGCCGTACTTATGATGAGCGAAAGCAAAGCAAAAGCACTTGGCTATGAAATACTAGGTTACGTACGTAGCTTTGCATTTTCGGCAATTGGCGTAGAAAAAGACATGTTAATGGGCCCAGCTCATTCAACGCCTATTGCACTAGATAGAGCGGGTATTACGCTTGCTGATTTAGACTTAATTGAAATGCACGAAGCGTTTGCATCGCAAACACTTGCCAATATGAAAATGTTTGCCTCAGACAAATTTGCACAAGAGCATTTAGGTCGCAGCAAAGCAATTGGCGAAATTAACATGGATAAGTTTAACGTTAACGGCGGCTCTTTGGCATATGGTCACCCATTTGCAGCAACAGGTGCACGCTTAATTACGCAAAGCTTACACGAGCTTAAACGTCGTGGTGGCGGTTTGGCATTAACAACAGCGTGTGCTGCTGGTGGTTTAGGTGCAGCCTTTGTATTGGAGAGCGCGTAATGACTGATTCAGTATTTAATTTAGCGGTAGATGAAAACAAAATTGCCGTAGTAACGATTGATGTGCCAGGGGAGAAAATGAATACCCTGCGCAGTAGTTTTGCCGATGACTTAAAAGCATTATTAGAAGACGCTAAGTCGCAAAATGTAAAAGGCATGGTATTTATAAGCGGAAAAAGCGATAACTTTATCGCGGGCGCCGATGTAAAAATGCTCGATAGCGTTCAAAAGCGTGATGATGCTTTAGCTATTAGCGAACTATGCCATCAAGCATTTTTTGATATGACAAAACTGCCATACACTACAGTAAGTGCGATTCATGGCGCTGCATTAGGTGGTGGTTTAGAGTTTGCTTTAGCGTGTGACTACCGTGTTGGTACCGACAGCGATTTAACAAAAATTGGCTTACCAGAAGTGCAGCTTGGTTTACTTCCTGGTGGTGGCGGTACGCAGCGCTTAACTAAAATTGTTGGTATTCAAAAAGCACTTGAGTGGATGCTAACAGGTAAACAAATTCGTCCTAAGCAAGCTAAAAAAGCAGGCGTGCTTGATGACTGTGTACCACACAGTGTGCTGCTAAAAGTTGCAAAAGAATTTGCGACTAAGAAAAAGCCACAAGCAAAAGAGCCAAAGCTCGACAATATTAGTAAATTACTAGAGTCAAACCCGTTTGGTCGTAACTTTATCTTTAAAAAAGCTAAAGAAAACGTACTTAAAAAAACGGGCGGGCACTACCCAGCACCACTCGCTATTATTAAGGCTGTGCGTGCTAGTGTAGAGCTTGATGAGCTAAAAGCGTATAAAACAGAAGCTGAAAGCTTTGCAACACTTGTAATGAGTGACGAATCGAAAGCGCTTCGCGGTATTTTCTTTGCAACCACTGAAATGAAAAAAGAGTGGCGCAATGATGACGCACCCGCAATTAGCAAAACTGCTGTTTTAGGTGGTGGACTAATGGGCGCAGGTATTGCGCATGTAAGTGCTGTTAAAGCTAAAGTACCGGTACGTATTAAAGATGTAGCAGAGCAGGGCATTAGTAATGCAATGAGCTACACCTACAAAATTTTAGACAAGCGCCTTAAGCGCCGTATTATGTCTAAAGCTGATATGCAGTTAACAATGAACCGTATTACAGGTACAACAGACTACAGCGGCTTTAAACACATTGATTTAGTAATAGAAGCGGTGTTTGAAGATCTTGCGCTTAAGCAAGGTATGGTTGCAGACGTAGAGCAGCAATGCCAAGAAAATACAATTTTTGCTAGTAACACGTCATCATTACCAATTTCGCAAATTGCAGCGCAGGCAGCTCGTCCTGAAAATGTAATTGGCTTACATTACTTTTCACCAGTAGAAAAAATGCCATTAGTGGAAATTATTCCACACGAAGGTACATCTAAAGAGACCATTGCTCGCGTTGTTAACTTTGCACGTAAGCAAGGTAAAACGCCAATTGTTGTAAAAGACATGGCCGGTTTTTACGTAAACCGTATTTTAGCGCCTTACTTAAATGAAGCTGCTAACTTAATGCTTGCGGGTGAGCCAATTGAAAAGATTGATGCAGCCCTAGTTGAGTTTGGCTTTCCGGTAGGACCGCTGGCTCTACTTGATGAAGTAGGAATTGATATTGGCTCTAAAATTGCTCCAATTCTTGAAAAAGAATTAGGTGAGCGTTTTAAAGGCCCTGATGCATTTATGCGTATGATTGATTCAAAACGCCTTGGCCGTAAGTCGGGTCGTGGTTTTTATGAATACGACAAAAAAGGCAAAAAGGTTGATGAGTCAGTTTACGAACTATTGGGTGTTACCCCAGCTCCACGTTTAAACAAAAGCGAAATTGCTAAGCGATGTGTATCAAAAATGCTTAACGAAGCAGTACGCTGTTTAGATGATGGCATTATTGCAAGCCCTCGTGATGGCGACATTGGTGCAATATTTGGTATTGGTTTCCCACCCTTTTTAGGTGGCCCGTTTAGCTATATGGATAAATTAGGCGCAAGTAAAATAAGCTCTGATATGTCTACATTGGCTAACAGCGATGCTAATTTTGCTCCATGTGAGTCACTGGTAACAATGGCAAGCTCTGGTACTACTTTTTATAATGCAGCAACTGTTGAGGTTGTAGCTCCTGAAGTACAAAGTACTGAGCCACAAGAGCAAAGTGTCACTGAGCCTGAAGTTACTAAAGAGATTGAAACAAAAGAATAAAGTTTCTACTGTTTATAAAAACCGCATTTAAATGCGGTTTTTTTATGATTTTTAATATTTAAATGAGGAGCTTAATGACATTATTTACACAAAGATTGAGCATGTACCAAATAGAAGAGTCTGATTGGCCTCTTTTTCTAGCGCTTCATCGCGATCCTCAAGTCCTTAAGTATTGTTTTGATATGCCAATGGAGTCACTGGTAAGAAACCGCTTTGAGATACGCTTACCTAAGTGGAATACTAAATCACGCCACCCACTGTGCTTACTCATTATTAATAATAAAACAAAACAACCAGTGGGTGTTACAGGCTTTGCCTATGACGGAGAAACCGCAGAGCTTGGTTATTTATTATTGCCAGAGTATTTTAATAAAGGCTACGCGACAGAGTCGTTAAGAGCTGTAATTGATTGGGCTTGGAAAGAATGTGGTATTAGGCAGTTTAAAGCAGTCGTAACGCGTGGCAATATTGGTTCTGAAAAGGTGCTTAGTAAGTGCGGCTTAACCCATACCGATACACTTTTTAAAGTGCATACAATAGGCGAAAAGTTATATGACGATTTAATTTATACGCTTAAGGTTTAAGGTTTTAATGGGCTAGTAGCCTAGCCCAAAAAGTGCTTACAAGTGAAGTGAGATAGCTTTGCGGTCTTTTTCTGGCATATTTTCTACGACTAAATTAAATGAGTTATCAATCATTCTCTCAATTTCACCTTGTGCAATTGTGCCGTCTAAAATTACTGTGTTCCATAAGCGTTTATTCATATGGTAACCAGGGATCACTGCCGGGAAAGTATCACGCAATGATATTGCTTCATCAGGATCGCATTTTAAGTTAAGCCACCAAATAACCTCACCATCATCATTAGTTTGACCGTCATTGCCAATAGCAAGAGTCGCAAACATTTTATGATTCACTTTATATACATCAACCTCTTGCGCAAATGGTTTTGTAACCTGAACAAGTGGTTTTTTAACTAAATACTCATGTACTTTTTTCTGGTCCATGATCCATTCCTTGAAGTCATACTCGGTAAAGCTACCATAGCAGTTTTTTTCACATTTGATTATATGTATTTTAGTATAAATTAAAATTTTACAAGCTAATACAACATGTAGCGTAAAACCAACGTAATTTTAGTTGAACAAAATCCAGTTCGTGGTATGTTTCTGCCAATCAAAAAAATAATAGGAATTCACACATGCCAAAGGCGAGTGATGTTAAAAAAGGTACTGCTATTGACTTCAATGGCCGCGTTTTAGTTGTAAAAGATATTGTGCGCTCTGTGCCGCAAGGTCGTGCTGGTGGTAGTTTATACCGTATGCGTTTATACGATGTGGTAACCGGTGGTAAAGTTGACGAAACATTTAAAGACAGTGACATGCTAACGCTGGCTGATTTAACACGCCGTGAAGTAATGCTATCGTACATTGATGGCGACGAGTATGTGTTCATGGATAATGAAGATTACACGCCTTACAACTTAAACAAAGATGCTATTAGCGAAGAAATTTTATTTGTTAATGAAGAAACGCAAGGCGTACATGTAATTGTTATTGATGGCGCGCCAGTAGGACTTGATTTACCATCAAGTGTTGAACTTGTTGTTGAAGAAACAGACCCATCTATTAAAGGTGCATCTGCAAGTGCTCGTTCAAAACCTGCACGTATGTCTACTGGCTTAAATATCTCTGTGCCAGAGCATATTTCAACAGGTGACCGTATCCGTATTAATACTGTTGAACACAAATTTATGGGTCGTGCTGAAAAGTAACTTGTAATACCAACCTGCATAAATCCTTGATCAATTTAACGAATTAAATTGCACTATAACGTCGTTAAAAGTTTTTTATTTACGACTGCATGGATGCAGGAGGTAGAGCAATGCAGGGAGCAATTGCCGAGAACAACTAGATATAAAAACTTTTGCCTAGTTCTAGCGTAATTTTCTTAACGTTAAATAGACCCCATATATAAGCAGATTGGTATAAATTATAATTTTAAAAGCCGAATCTGTGTTTAACAGGTTCGGCTTTTTTGTGCGCGCGGGGGATTTGTTGCTTTAAATTTAATCACGTTAGCGTTAGAATAAGCGCCGTATTTTTGAGCAACTTTAAGGCGTGATTTTGTTTATAGTTTTACTAAGCAGTGCATTTATAGCTTTAATGTATTTAGAAACCATTAAAAAAGGCATGCCAATTAAGCGATGGCTGATTTTAGGCGGTTTACTTGGACCTGTAGCCTGGTGCTTGTTTAATCTACATTATCGTCGTGCTTTAGTTAGAAATGTAGGAATAAATGCGTGTATATGGCGCCCTTAATTTATCGATGCCACATTTTTATTTTTTCTAATTAAACTTGGGGCTGCTTTAGTTTGTTGTTGCTTTAAAAATTCAGTAAATTCACTTTTTGATAGAGGCTTGGAATAATAATAACCTTGTACTGTTTCGCAATTAAGCTTTTTGAGTATATCAATTTGATGGGCTTGTTCTACACCTTCAGCAACTACATGTAAATCAAGGTTATGTGCAATAGTGACTATTGAGTCGACCATGTTACGGCCACGTTCGTTGGTCATGTCATCTATAAATGCTTTATCTACTTTAAGTGTATTAAGTGGAAATTGCTTTAAATACGCTAATGATGAATAACCAGTACCAAAATCATCCATTGCTAAATGAATACCTCGGGCACTTAACGAACGCATAATTGCAATGGCTTCTTTAGGGTCATCCATTACAGTACCTTCTGTTATTTCAAGCTCTAAAAAGTAAGAAGGTAATTCATTTTTTTGCAAAATAACGTCAATACGAGAGGTTAAATCGGGGAGGCTAAATTGCTTTGCTGATAAGTTGACAGCTACTCGGCCGCTAAATAAACCGCTATCTAGCCATTCTTTTACGTCTCTGCAGGCTTTGTTTAATACCACCTCACCAATTTCAATTATTTGGCCCGTTTCCTCGGCTATAGGTATAAAAACTCCCGGACTAATAATGCCTTTTTTGGGTGTAATAAAGCGAACTAATGCTTCCATTCCGGTTAGCTTGCCTGTTCGAATATTCATTTTTGGTTGGTAGTACACTTCAAAATGGTCTTCTTTTAAACCAAAGCGCATGAGGTTTTCAATTTGCAGTCGTTTAACGGCTTGGCGGTTCATCGTGTCGTTAAAGAATAAGTAGCTGTTACCTTTCTTTTTAGCATGATACATCGCGGTATCTGCATTTTTTAAAAGCAGTTCAGGCGTATTACCGTCTTCTGGGAATAATACAATACCTACACTTGAGGTGATTGCCAGTTCGTGGCCTGCCATTTTAAATGGTGTAGCAATGGCTGCTAAAAACTGTTTAGCCATGCGTGTAATTACATGTATGTCGTTAGTGTCAGACATTACCAGAGCAAACTCATCGCCGCCTAAACGATAAAACACATCATTTTCACGGGTTAGTTTATTTAAGCGCATTGCTAGTTTAGCTAATAAGCTGTCACCTAGCTGATGTCCTAACGAGTCATTTATTTTTTTAAAGTTATCTAAATCGAACACAAGCAAGGCGTGATGCGAATTGAGTTTTACTAGTTTATGCAAATCAGTAAAAAATAAATTTCGGTTAGGCAGACTGGTTGTGCGATCTCGATTCGATAAGTTATGTAATTGCGATTCGGCTTTTTTACGCTCTGTTAAATCTGAATATACAACGACATAATTAGTTATTTGATTTTGATCGTTTTTAATTTCATCTATGGATATTTCTATCGGTAATAAAATACGCTCACTATTACGAAGCTTCACTTCTTGTTGAATATGTTCGCGCTCTTTTACTATTTCAATAATTCTGTTTGTGTAGCTTGGCTCATACCCAGATAGGCTAAAATCTTTTCCTAAGTATTGTTCGCGTATGCCACCAAACAAGGTTAAAAAGCTAGGGTTTATATCAACCAGTTTAAAGTTTTTATCGTAAATTGCTAAGGCGTCAGTAAGCGACTCAACACATTTTGCAAAAAGGTTTAAGCGCTCTTCAGTTGATTTTAACTGTGATATATCGCGAACGGTACCTGTCATTCTAAGGGGTGATAAGTTTGCGTCTTTTTCAATTATTTTTCCGCGATCGAGCACCCAGTGCCAACGACCAAAAGTATCTTTGATTCGGTAGGTAGCTTCAAAAAAAGCAGACTGCTCTGCAAAGTGCACTTTTAGCAAGTGCTCAACGTTATTAATATCGTGAGGATGGATAAGGCCTTTATTTGGTGGAAACCCCATTAACGTAGTTGAGTCCATTAAATACTTATCGTTAATACGAATAACTTCGCCTGTTTTTATGTTCCAGTCCCAAAGTGTATCGCCGCTACCTTCTACAGTACTTTTAAGGCGTTTTTCCGAAAGTCGGAGTTGGCGGCGTGAACGTCTAAGTTTGTGGATTACAAATAACAGGTAGGGCAAAGCAAGCGCTATAATGGCGCTTGCTAGTATAAGTATATTGTCTGAGTTGTAATTAAGTGATGACTCAAAGGCAAAAAGCTCAAATGAGTAAGCAAGTACTACAAGCATGCTTAGTTTTATTATTGTTTTTATCATTTTTTGATTACTTCTAATTTACAAATGATAATTTAAAACAAGCTAAACCTAGTGTCAAAGAGATTGAGAGTAAACGGGCATATTTTGAGATTTACTGACTTTTGCCGAGCTTAAAAGCTCATATCTTGGTCTATTATCATCAAATAGGCTTAGTGCATAAACTTTTACTTCTTTTAGTGTTAGTGCGTTTAGGGCATCTAAAAGTCGCTGCTGCATATGAAATTCGTGATCTCTGTTACCAATAGCAAGCCATAACCGTTGTGAGCGCAGGCGCAAGTTTTTATCTTTTTCTGCAATATGAGTACTAAGGCCATGTTTTTGCTGTTGCCAATCGTTTTCATCAAGTGCATCAATGTTATCAAGGTATTTTTTAATAAAGCTGTTATGACGATGCAATAATGTTTTTGCATCAAACTTAGGTGACTGCACATAAAATGCTATTCCAGCACGAGTATTGAAAGGTGCATAACCTGCGCCCACTAAATAACCTAGCTGTTGTGTTGTTCGTAATTCGTTAAAGTAATCTTGATTAATTAAATGATTTAACGCCATCATTTTTACTTTTTCGGCCACGCAATCCGTTTGCGCTTGATAGTAAACTACCATGGCATGGTCGCTACAAGGAAGTTCTAACTCGTAGCGAGTTACTTTTTTAATTTCAAAAAGAGGGCGTCTTAAATCTTCAATTATGGCTGCGTTTTTTAGGTGTTCGGCGACCTTTTTTTGAAAGGCTAATGCATCACTTTGCTGCCAGTTACCATGTAAAAATGATTCAACATGTAGTGCTTTAAAAAAGTCTGTTCTGAACTCATTAAATTGCTGAAAACAAGTGTTTTTTAATGCCGATGCAAGCTCCCCAGGTTGAGGGTTCCAAGGCATTATTTTTGCGCCTAAAATACTAAACAACTCACTGACTGGTTTGTTTTGGTTGCTATTGCGCCAATGCCTTACAAGTTGTTTTTTATATTCAGCAAAGCGTTTTGCACAAATTTCTACATTAAATAAAGCATCTATTAATTGATCAACAAGCTCTAACTGGCTAGATGAAAGCCCAGCGGTATGTAGAGTTAACCCACCTTGATGCGAGGTTAAGTGGTAGCTAAGACCTGCAAGTTCTGCAGGATAAAATTGCTCGCCCACGCTATCCATAAATAAATCAGTAAATAAGCGGGTGAGTGCCATATGTTTAACATCTTTTACGGCAAAATCAGAATCCATGGCCAAATAAAAATGACCTTTAGCAACACGAAATGTGTTGTCTTGTTTAAACCAAAAGTCAAAACCGGGTTCTTTTACTAATAACTCGGGTTTCGTTTGTGGTTTTATGACATCAAATAACACCACTTCTTTTGTTAAATAAGGATTAGCGGTAGGCAGCAGCATTTCGCTCAGCGGTTTATTTATCTCGCTAAGTGCATCAAGCCAACTAGGTGAAATATGTTCTACTTTATATGGTGTGTTGTACCATGCGGTTTTATGTTCAGGCTCTACATCTGGATGTATAAGTACGATGCGCATATTATGTGGCGTTAACCACTGCATGGCCATTTCGTGGGTCGCTTTTTTAAAGCCTTCCATTAAATAGTCGCCTTGCACGTAATTTGCTTCGTCGTAATGCTGCATATTAATGCTTAAATTACTGACCCAATCAATCAAGCGTGACTTTTCTTGGTTATCGAATGCTATTTGTAATAGATTTTTTTTATCTTGGTATAAGCGCGGCAATTTTTCGGTGTTATCGTTAATTAAGCAAATGTATTCAAACACCATTTCAATAATGTCTTCGAAGTATTCAATACCTTCATCGGTAAGCGCTAAGCTAATATTAAAGTCTTTAAAGTTGCTGCCATTAATACCACCGCCAGCAGAAAGCGCGTTTATCCAGCCTTGCTCTTTTAAAATAGAATAAAGAGAACCCGCGCCTTCATAGCCAAGTAAATGGGCAATAAAACTCACTGTTTTGTGGCGATAAAAGTCGTCAATATTAGGCATAGCAAAACTTATGATAAGTTTTTGCATATGCTTATGCGGCTCAATATGGAGTATTTTTCCTATGTCTTGTTTGCGATAGAGGGGCTCACTGATCTCTGGCTTTTTGAGGTTTTTATTACCCTTAATTGCGCCAAAGTAAGTTTGTGCCCAGCTTTGTAGTGTGTCTAATGTTTCGTTTGCGCAAATAACTAAAGTCATCCACTGAGCTTGGTACTGACTATTAAAAAAGTCGCGAAGCTCATCACTAATACAGCGCTCTCTGTCAGCTAAGGTTTGTAGGTTTCCTACAGAAAATTTAGCAAATGGATGAGCTGGATTTACCGTTTCTTTGTGGGCTTGATAAATACGGCGACCATCGTCTTTTATTTTTAGTTTAAACTCGGCTTCAATTGCGTTGCGTTCTTTTTCTGTTTCGGCTGAATTTAAAAGTGGCGCAATAAAAAAACGGCTAAATTGGGTAAGCGCCTGTTCAAATTCTTGGTTATTAATATCAAAAAAGTAACAGGTATGCTCAGTGCCAGTCCACGCATTAGTGTTCCCGCCAGCTTGTGAAACAAAATTATTAAAACTGCCTGAATCTGGGTATTGGTCAGTGCCTAAAAAAAGCATGTGCTCTAAAAAGTGTGCTAGGCCTTGCCTATCAAGAGGATCGTCAAAATGCCCGGCGTTAACTGCCATTGATGCTGCCGCTTTTGTAGAATCTTTATCTTGCACTAATAGTACTTTTAGACCATTGTCCAGTGTAAAGGCGCGGTATGCTCTGTTATCATTGCGGCTGATATTCAAATGATGCTCCTGAAACTAAACGTTTACTTGTTAACAACAGATGATGGCTTCAGGAAAGCGAAATACAGCTTAAAGATTTACCTGAATCTCATGAAAGAATTATTTAGAAATAAATAGATTTATGTTGTTAATATAGCTGACAAATGGGCAAACTGGCTACTGTTTTATATTCTTTAATCGGTTGATTTTTTATGAAAACAATCCTAATAATGCGCCACGGCGAAGCAACACCCATGCAGGCTGATGATGCAGGTAGAAATTTAACCCAAGCAGGGCACGATGAAGCTGAAAAAATGGGCCTTTGGCTCAGTAAAGCACATTGTCCTGATGCACTGTTAGTTAGTCCTTACATTCGTGCACAGCAAACAGCTGCAGGTGTGGCTAAAAATAACGTATTTAAATTTAGCGAAACCACGTCCGATATTATCCCCGAAGGCAAACCTCAAATTGCTGCTGACTATCTTGAAACGCTTATTGCTACTCATCCCCAATGCAATACATGGCTTATAGTGGCACACATGCCTATTGTAAGTTATTTAGTGGATCAATTAAGCCCTGGTAATATGCCAATTTTTAATACAGGTGCTGTTGCTGTTATTAGTTATGATGAGCAAACCCAGCGTAGTAGTTATATAAGTATAAATGCCCCAGAAAACCTTTAAATAATTGAGAAAAGTAATATGACGATAGAACGCTTACAAACAGGTGCGCGCATGAGCCGCATAGTAAAACATAATGGCACTGTGTATTTATGTGGGCAGGTATGCGCCGACGCGCAAAAAGGTATTAAAGAGCAAACTCAAACTATGCTTGATAAAGTAGAGGCGCTGCTTGATGAAGCAGGGAGTTCAAAAGAACACATGCTTAGCGCGACTATTTATGTAAAGATCATGGAATACTTTGCTGATATGAATGCAGTATGGGATGCATGGGTACCCGAGGGTTATGCACCAGCACGTGCCTGCGTGGAAGCTAAAATGGCACGTGATGCACTACTTGTTGAAATTTCAGTAGTCGCAGCTTTAAAAGAATAATAGCTTTAATGAATCGCTCCCCCGTTGTACTTATCACAGGCTCTAGCCGAGGTATTGGCGCAGCTACCGCACTATATTTTGCAAAGCATGGTTATGATGTTTGCATTAATTATAAAGCTGATTTAGCTAGTGCAATATTGGTGGCAGAAAAAGTAAAGCAATTAGGAGTTGAGGCTGAAGTAATTCAAGGTGACGTGTCACTAGAGGCTGACGTTTTAGCTTTATTTATGCATATAGATAAAGTCTTTGGTCAACTTGATGTACTAATAAATAACGCCGGTATTTTAAAACCACAAATGCCTTTGTTAGGAATGAGTGCTGAGCGCATAAACGAAGTTTTGACTACAAATATTACCAGTGCTTTTTTATGTAGCCGTGAGGCAATAAAGCGAATGGGAAATAGTGGTAGTATTGTTAATGTTTCATCGGGGGCCGCTAAAACGGGCTCTCCTAATGAGTACATTGATTATGCAGCATCTAAAGGTGCAATGGACACATTTACTATTGGCTTGGCAAAAGAGGTGGCAAGTAAAGGTATTCGAGTTAACTCGGTTAGACCTGGGCTTATTTACACTGATATGCATAGCGATGGCGGTGAAGAAAATCGAGTCGATCGTCTTAAAAGTAAACTACCCCTTGGCAGAGGCGGTACACCCGAAGAGGTTGCTGCAGCAATTTACTTTTTAGCTTCAGAGCACGCTTCTTTTACAACGGGTAGCTTTGTTGATGTAGCCGGCGGTTTGTAAGCTAAAGTAATAAAGCTAGCCAAAACGTAAAGCTAATAACACTTAAGATAGTAGAAAGTACGACAGCCCCAGCAAGCGTGGCTTCATGCTGCTTTATTTGAGTCGCAATAAGATAAGCATTTACGCCAACAGGGGACGCACTTAAAAGTACCAATACATTAAGTATTTGCGTGTCTAGCTTAAATACATAAGTGCCTACCAATAAAACTAACGCAGGCAATAAAAATATTTTTAAAACTGATGCTATTAACGCCGGTTGCCAATTTGCAGCTATTTTATAAAAAGCTAAATTTGCACCAAGTACAAATAGCGCACAGGCAATTGCTGGTTTAGCTAATAGCTCCAAACTATTTGCTAAGTCGGTAAACAGTGTAACTCCTAATATGTTTAATATAAGCCCGCATCCAATACTCAGTACTATTGGGTTTAACACCATACTTTTTCCAAAGTGCGACCACGAAAATTTATCGCTGCTACCTTTAGCGCCTATTAAAAATGTAAGTGCAAATAACAATGTGCTATGAAAAGTAATGATCATAAATGCAATGGCTATCATTTCTTTGCCAAGCGAGGCAATAACAATAGGAATACCCACTAACACCATATTTGAATAGCTAGAAGCAAGTCCAAATACACCGTGTTGTTGGTAGTTTTTTAAATGTTTTTTACTTAAATAAAAGCGATCAATTAATATACCCACCCCAAATACACTCAAAACAGGTATGTAAAAGCTCAAAAATGCAAAAAGGCTAATACTTTGCTGTAAGTTAATTTGCGACATATTTAATAATAAAAAAGCAGGCAAACTAATATAAAAAGTAAACTTACTCAGGCCTGCGATATGCTGCTTGTCGAAAAATTTTAATCGGCAACAGCTATAACCAAGCGCAACAATAAAAATGAGCGGAAAAATAATTGAAAAAATATGCACGTAGTTACATCCTGGTAATAGCTAAAGTTAGCGTCTAAATTCATCACTTTGCGGTAAATTAATTAGTATGAGTACAGCGCCTCTTCCACCATATTCGAGAGGGGCTTGGTGCATCGCTATTACGTCAGGGTGTTGTACTAAGTACTGAGGCACTTTGTGCTTTAGTACGCCGCCACCAATACCATGCACTACACATGCACAATAATAATGCTGCTTTTTACATTCGTGAATGAGCCCAGCGAGTTCGTCTTTAGCAAGTTCTTTATTTAAGCCGTGTAAATCTAGCGTCAAATCGGGTGCAAAGTCACCACGGCGAAGCTGTTTAGCTAGGAAAGTATCTTGGCCAGGTTTTACATATTTAACCGTGCCGTGGGTGTCTATATCGGGAATATAAACGTCTGAGAAGAAAAATTCAGATTGAGCCTGCTTTTTTTGCTGGGCAAATTGCTTAGCTTGTGACACCTTAGGCTTTGTATCAAAACGATGAGTATCTTGTTTAAATACTTTGGCGCCTGTGATCGTTTGACGAAATAAGCTTATGTCGTCATTGCTTAGGGACGAATGTGATGGAGTGTCTTTTTTCATAACTATTACCTAAACAAAAAAACGTAAAAACGCAGCGCAAAAGGCGGTACAATACTTAAATGAGGGGCAATTGTAATTTGCCCAGCGCAGATAGGCAATGCAATCGTCTTAAAGACTCAAAACAGTCAGTAAGCTAATACAGGTAAAAATATATGAGCGATTTACAAATAGAAGAAGCAACACTCGAAGAAGCCGTTGCAGAACTGTCAACTTTACATGACTGGTTACGTTGGACTACAAGCCAATTTGCAAGTAGTAGTATATTTTTTGGACACGGTACAGATAACGCATGGGATGAAGCTGTAAGCTTATTACTGCCTGCGCTTAGCTTGCCTGTTGATGCGCCAAAAGAATTAATGCACGCGCGTTTAACAAGCACAGAAAAAAACCGACTTGCGGGTCTTATTGCAGAACGTATTAACGACTGCACACCAGTCCCTTACTTAACAAACATTGCATGGTTTGCGGGTATGCCGTTTTATGTGGATGAACGTGTACTTATACCTCGCTCACCATTTGCCGAGCTTATTAGTAATCGCTTTACGCCGTGGCTTGAAGAGCCACAATCGGTAAACCGTATATTAGATTTATGTACGGGTTCGGGTTGTATCGCAATTGCACTTGCGCAAGCTTTTGAGCAGGCACAAGTTGATGCGGTAGATATATCGTATGAAGCGCTTGAAGTGACAGACATAAACATTAACGATTACATGTTAACTGAGCGCGTGTTACCTATTCAATCTGATGTATTTAGCGGTGTACCAGGTCAAAAATACGACCTAATAGTAGCAAACCCACCATATGTTGATGCAGAAGATATGGCTGACCTGCCACGTGAGTTTCATCATGAACCAGAGCTTGGGCTTGCATCAGGCCACGATGGTTTAGATGTAACCCGTACTATATTAAGCGAAGCGAGTGAACATCTAACTGATAACGGTTTGTTATTTGTAGAAGTTGGTAACTCTATGGTACATATGGATGCACTGTATCCGGGCGCGCCGTTTGAATGGATTGAATTTGAACAAGGCGGCTTAGGTGTATTTGTAATTAGCAAAAAGCAGCTAGACGAGTATTTTGCAAAATAAGTAAAAAATGAATAGCCAAGCCCTGTGCTTGGCTATTGGTAGTCATTAGGAATGAGGAAAGTTAATGGCAGGTAATAGCATTGGGCAGTTATTTAAAGTGTCCACCTTTGGTGAGAGCCACGGCGTTGCATTAGGCGGCGTTGTTGATGGTACTCCCGCAGGTCTTGAAATCACAGAGGCCGACTTACAAATTGATTTAGATCGCCGAAAACCAGGCCAAAGCCGTTACACAACGCAGCGCCGTGAAAGCGATCAAATAAAAATATTAGCAGGCGTTTTTGAAGGTAAAACCACAGGTACCAGCATTGGTTTATTGATTGAAAATACCGATCAACGCTCGCAAGATTACGGCAAAATTAAAGATGTATTTCGCCCAGGTCATGGCGATTACACGTATTGGCATAAGTACGGCTTGCGCGATTATCGCGGTGGCGGTCGTTCATCTGCACGCGAAACCGCGATACGCGTAGCGGCAGGTGCTATTGCTAAAAAATACTTAAAGCAATTTCATGGTATTGAAGTTAAAGCATGTTTAAGTCAGCTTGGCCCTATTAAGGCGGAAACGTTTGACTGGGATGAAGTGGAAAATAACTTATTCTTCTTCCCTGATGCAAGTAAGCTTGAAGCGCTTGACGAATATATGCGTGACCTTAAAAAGCAAGGTGACTCAGTTGGCGCTAAAGTAAAAGTAGTGGCAAGCAATGTACCTGTTGGTCTTGGAGAGCCAGTATTTGACCGTCTTGACGCCGAACTTGCACATTCATTAATGAGTATTAACGCTGTTAAAGGCGTTGAGATTGGTGATGGCTTTGATGTGGTTGAGCAAAAAGGCTCTGAGCATCGTGATGAACTAACCCCTGAAGGTTTTACATCAAACCATGCAGGTGGCGTACTTGCGGGTATTTCGACAGGGCAAGATATTATTGCTTCTATCGCGCTAAAACCAACGTCGAGTATTACTATTCCAGGTAACAGCATTAATACAAGCAACGAAGCGGTAGAGATGATCACTAAAGGTCGTCACGATCCGTGTGTGGGTATTCGTGCAATCCCGATTGCTGAGGCAATGATGGCTATTACATTAATGGACCATTTACTGCGTCAACGCGGACAAAACCCACATGTAAACCACGGACACGGACCAATTAACGGCTCTGTGTAAGTATTTATTGTAAGCGCGGTTAAACCTTATGAGGCGGCCGCGCTCCTTTTAATTTAAATAAGATCAATAGCTTGTTTTGCAACCATGTAAAGCTTTTTGATCATCAAACCGAGCACCCATCTGATGAATTGCTTACTTAGCTCCTTAACTTCGTAAGTTTTTTTCCCTACAAATGCAAGCATATGACCAATTAAGCCTTTTAATTCTTCCGTTAATTCTACAAATTTGACGACAGAATCAAATAAACATCGGGCAAGAGTGTCATAGAAAGTTAGTCCGAGACCTAATCCTGCTTGGACTGAAATAAAAGCGTACTGTCCTGTTTTCTTTAAAAAAGTTATTAGGCCGTCTGTAATTATTCGTTGCCATTTGAGTGAAAAGGTTACGTTGTAACGAGATGAATATTTTAAAACAGTATGATTATGATGTAGGGTCTTCAAAGAATTTTCCATACTCGCATAATCACTGTATGCAGCAACTGTATTAACGTAACCAGGTTGACTTTTTTCCATAGAGTGTGCGGCAAGACTGAAAAAGGATCCTTCATTCATGGCTGTTTGATATTCATTAGAGGTATGGCTGAATGGCCAGGCTGGTACACAAGGTACAGGATCGGCGCCATGAGTAACTCGATATTGACCGATATTAGTTGCTGCTGAGTGTATTGAATTATTTAATACTACTCTAGGCGCACCAAAGGTATACAAATTCGTAGGTATACCTTTTTTACTAGCCCAAATAGCCGTAAGCTGAGCAATAGCACCACCTAAACTATGCCCCACAATATGCAAAAATTCTGGTTTATGTTTTTTTATATAAGAATTAAACATAGGCTCCATACTAGTGAAAGCTTTTTCAAAACCTGAATGTACCTCCAAGTTTTTAGGGCCAAGGGTTGTTGCAACATTTAAGTTGGTTAGCCAATCTGCACAAGATGAGAAAACAGTACCACGAATAGCAATAATATGGTGATTTTTGAATTGTGGTGAAGCACCTTCAGCAGTCAGAGCGAAGCCTGTCGTACGGTTTAGAAGTTGGTTTATTAACCCACCACTAACGCCCTGAATTTGATTGTTAGTCACTTTAAAGTTTCTGACAAAGTCATTATGAAACTCCCCGCTGAAGTCATAGCTTTTTCTTATGTCATAAACTCTATTTGCGACAGAAGCTGCCGTACTTGGTGATATTGTTTTATTATTCATAGCTCAACCTTTTTCCCTGTGAAACGTTCTGTTAAATCATTCAAATCGCCATTATGGACTTCGTACTTCTCTTCACCGTTTTCCATAACCCACGTTGGGTTGTAATCTTCATTCCATCTGCAAATACTTGTCGCGGTTCTATTGAGATATTTGTTGGTATTATTTTTAAATTCAAATCTGACTAATTGATTAGTTATTTCACAGTTTAAAAACTTAAGCTTTTCGGTGAATTCAGGTAGCTCTGAAATGCCTGGTTGTGTGGCCCCCCACAAACCAATAATTAAGTTGTTACCTTTCCTAATAAAAATCTTCTGGTGGACGCGATCTTCGGAAATTAATTTATTAGGGATAGAAGAAAGTATAGTTTTTCGTGGTAAATGAAAGCGTCCGTCATCACTTGTTATTACGGAATCAAGTCGTTCAACGCCATCAATATATGTTAATGAGCGTATTATTTCTAAGTCAGCAATTGGTATGCCGTTTTCTGTAACGATGCCGTTGACATCAGGACTTAAAAATACTTCTTTCTTTTTTCTGAACCAGCTAAACATATCTTCTCCTTGACTAAGGGCTGGAAAAACAATAGCACAAATAAGAATTAACAAGATGGCGAATCGAGGTAAATAAATAGATTTATTCATAGGCAATCCTTGCATAATTTCCTAGATTTTAACTAAGAAAAAAATGTATGTAAAGCAAGGGGGACTTGTTTTTATAAAGTGCTTGATAGCTATTGAAAATAAGTAATCCCCTCTCAAACTTTCCTTTTATATACATAGTCTGTATAGATTATTGATCCCGAGGTTGTTTTATTTGTTAGGTCGATTTTAATGTACTTATCATGCGGGCTTGCTAACGATTTTAATCTTAAAACCAACTTTAAGTACCAATTTATTAGTTTTATAATTCATTAAGTATTAATACTCCCTAGTGTTTATATATAACAACATTAAATAAAAGTAGCTATTATGAGTAAAAATAATCAACCTCCACTCACGTCCGCTGAATATGAATCAACACTGAAACGTTTGGAAAAGTTTAGTCATTTTACAGATAGCAGCATTGGCATTCCTTTTAGTAAATTTAATATAGGTTTGGAGGCGGTGATTGGTTTAATCCCTGTAATAGGTGATGCCGCAGGGCTAATTTTATCAAGCTATGTGCTTATAGAAGCGCAGCGTTTAGGTGTGAGTAAACGTATAAAGACTAAGATGATCATTAATATGCTCATAGATTTTGCGGGCGGTTTAGTACCATTTTTTGGTGATATTTTTGATGCATTTTTTAAAGCTAACACGCGTAATACCCGTTTGTTAAAAAACTATATAGCTAAGCAGGTAAAAGTAGAGAGCATTGAACACTAAGAAATACTGATGTCGAAATTATTTAATGGGCTAAATTATTCAAAGTGTAGAAATTACTTATACTTAAATTCGGATAATAACGACGTATTATTGATTTTGCTTTAACTTGCTTTTATTTAGCTTACTTTTAAGATGTAAGCCGTGAATTTAAAATAGGCAGATATATGTACCTTAACCACCCAAGGTATGGCAATAGACCAATAACTACAAATACCTCAGTGACAATAGAGGAGATAGAGAAAGGGCATTGGCGTTACTCGAGCCTTAAATACTTCTCTAATACGGTAATATTGGCAGATATAAAAAAGCAAAACTATGCCATTGACCCTCGGGCACTTTATGTTGATATTGAAGAGAAGTGCGAAAGTTGCTCTAAGGCATTTATTTTTTTTGCTCAAGAGCAGCAATATTGGTTTGAGGTACTTGATTTTTGGGTCGATTCACACTGTACACGTTGTTTTGAATGCCGTAAGCATGCCAGATATATACTAACTCTACGTAAACGGTACGATATGTTAACTAGCTTAGCCAATAAAACCTCAAGTGAAAAAACACAGCGTAAAGAACTTGCCAATACGCTTTACTGTTTAGGTATTATTAAAAATATCAATAAAGTGAAAGATTAATCCGCTTATATTTTACTATCCCGCCTTATTTTTACTTTAGTTATAAAAGCCCGTACAATTCGTCTCGTTTTTAGTGCGCTAATATGGCGCTGTAACCGAGACGAATTAATCAATTTTTATGCATCAAATAGCTGATCTAATTTCAATTTTTGAGCGCACTTTTTATCAAAGTCACAATACACGACTGATAAAAGGCGATTGTGAGCCTGTGTATTTACCAGCAACAGAGCAGGTGCCATATCACCAAGTTGTATTTGCGCATGGTTTTTATGCCAGTGCATTACATGAAATAGCACACTGGCTGGTGGCCGGTGATGCACGTCGGTTATTAGAAGATTACGGCTATTGGTACTGCCCAGACGGGCGCGACAAACAAAAACAAGCTGAGTTTGAAAAGGTAGAAATAAAGCCCCAAGCTATAGAGTGGTTATTAAGCACCGCAGCAGGGTTTAATTTTAATGTGTCGGTGGATAACTTAAACGGCGAACAAACGTGTCGGTTTGATTTTCAGCAGCGCGTACATGCACGGGTATTATCGCTAATCGAAAATGGCTTTAACTCTCGTACAGAGTCATTTTTAAAAGCACTGTCTGATTTTTACAATACACAGTGGCCATTAACAGCGCAGCAATTTAATTGGCAACATCCAAAGGAGCTTTGTAATGGCGTTTAAATTAGGCTTAATTGTAAACCCTGTAGCAGGTTTAGGTGGCACAGTTGCCTTAAAAGGCAGTGATGGCGCACACACAGCCGCTAAAGCAATTGAATTAGGTGCAGAGCCAAAAGCAAATAGCCGAACAAAAGCAGCGCTTGAGGTGCTATTACCTTATAAAGAACGCTTAACTATTTACACTGTTAACGGTGACATGGGTGAGCAAACAGCAAAAGCTTTGGGCTTTAATGTAGAGGTTGTATATAACACTGCAGCAATAACAACCCCAGATGACACAGAACAAGCCGCAAAAATACTTAAAAACTCTGGTGTTGATTTAGTCTTATTTGCCGGAGGCGACGGTACAGCACGTAACATTTGCCATGCGATAGAGGATACCATTCCCGTACTTGGTATTCCCGCAGGTTGTAAAATTCATTCTGGTGTTTACGCTATCACGCCAAAGGCTGCAGGGCGCGTAGTCGAAATGCTGGTTAAGGGTGAGTTAGTTACTTTAGCCGATGCAGATGTAATGGATATAGATGAAGATGCTTTCAGGCAAGGCACAGTAAAAGCCAAACGCTACGGCGAAATGCAAACACCTAGCGAAGTACGCTATATGCAAGCGGTTAAAAATGGCGGTAAAGAAACCGACGAACTCGTACTTGCCGACATTGCAGCGCATGTTGTATCGCAAATGGATGAAGACACATTTTATATTATGGGTAGCGGCTCAACGGTTGAAGCCATAATGGAAGAGATGGGGCTTGAAAATACGTTACTTGGTGTTGATTTAATAAAAGATCAAACCTTAGTTGCCCAAGATTTAACGGCTAAACAATTACTTGAGCTTACACATGATCAAAGTACTAAGTTAGTCATTACGCTCATTGGCGGGCAAGGGCATATATTTGGCCGTGGTAACCAGCAATTGAGTCCTGTGCTTATACGCGCAATTGGCAAAGAAAATATTATTGTAGTAGCAACTAAAACAAAACTACAAGCGCTTAATGGTCGCCCCCTTATTTGTGATACAGGCGATGGCGAATTAGATGATGAATTAACCGGTTATATTAAAGTAACTACCGGATTTAACGACCATATTATGTATGCAGTAGGGCACCAAAACCTTGAAAATACAGGTGCTTTGCAAAACCAGGAGATTAATAAATGAGTTTAGTGAACTATATCGATGCAGCCCAGCAGTACTTCGATGATTTAGTAATAAAAGCAACTGACGATGAGTTATTTGCTGGCGGCTATTTACGAGGTCATTTTGATCTTGCAGTTGGTTATGCCGAAGTAGAAAAGCTGACAATCAGTATAGATGAGCTAAACGAAACTGTAGAGCAAAGCTTAGTTAAAGCATATCGCAACGGCGAGCTTAACGAAGAAGACAAGGCATTAGTTGCACGCTTGTGGGATGAAGTTAAAGCCCTCGCTTAACCCTAAGTGGCAAAAAAAACACGATTTGTTTATCACTATCGTGTTTTTTTGTGCCCAAAACTTTTAAAGCACCTTCCCATGTTAATTTACTGTTTTGTTTTTATGCGATATTGTTACTAAAATAAATTTTAGGAACAATAAAAATGAATAATAATCAAGACGCTTTACCTTCAGGGGTTGTAGCGCGTTTTTTAAATTTTGTTGAGCGAGTAGGAAATAAGCTTCCAGATCCAGCCGTAATATTTCTATTTGCAATGTTATTAATTTGGTTTTTGTCGTGGTGGTTTTCAGGCGTGAGCTTTGATGCAATAGACCCACGTACCGGTGAAGCGATTATTATTAATAATATGCTGGCAAGTGATTCGCTCGCTACTTTTTTATCCTCTATGGTAAAAACCTTTACTGGCTTTGCTCCCTTAGGTGTCGTTTTAGTAGCTATGTTAGGTGTCGGTGTTGCAGAGCATTCGGGATTTATTAATACCGGCCTTAAGTTAATGCTTAAAGTTACTCCTAAAAAGCTATTAACGCCTTCAATCATTTTAGTGGCCATTGTGAGCCATACCGCTACTGACGCAGGTTATGTATTAGTTATTCCACTTGCCGGTGTTATATTTTATGCAGCAGGACGCCATCCGCTTGCGGGTATTGCAGCTGCATTTGCAGGAGTCAGTGGTGGTTTTGGGGCTAACTTTATTCCATCGGGTATCGACCCATTGCTACAAAGCTTTACCCAAAGTGCGGCGCAAATAATTAATCCTGCAATAACAATTAACCCGTTAAATAACTGGGCATTTGCTTCAGCATCTAGCTTATTTATTGTGGCATTAGGCTGGTACATTACCGATAAAATTATTGAACCACGTTTACAAAAAACAGCAGTTGATGGTGCTAAAGAGGATTTACCTGTATTTGAAGATGCACGTAGTGATGAAAAACGTGCCTTTTATATAGCCAGTACCGTGATGATTGCTGGACTTGCGTTATTAGCATTTGTCTCTGCTCCAGACGATTCTGCAATGCGCAGTAGTGACGGATCCCTTACTAATTTTAGCTCTCCTTTAATGCAATCAATTGTACCACTAATATTTTTACTTTTTTGGATCCCAGGCACTGTATATGGTTTTACGGTAGGTACCTTTAAAACTTCAAAAGATATGATTGATGCAATGAGTAAAGCGATGAGCGGCATGGCATATTATATAGTCATGGCGTTTTTCTGTTCGCTATTTATTGCTGCATTTAGTAAATCAAATTTAGGTGCACTGCTCGCAATTGAAGGTGCGCAGTTATTAAAGGCGATGGAATTGCCAAGTGCAGTAACGGTTGTAGGCATTATCTTTTTAACTGGCTTTGTTAACTTGTTTGTAGGTTCAAGTTCAGCAAAATGGGCGTTACTTGGCCCCATTTTTGTACCGATGTTAATGCAACTTGGTATTTCGCCAGACTTAACTCAAGCCGCTTATCGTGTAGGTGACTCAAGCTCTAATATTATTACACCGTTAATGCCATACTTCCCATTGGTGGTGGTGTACTGTCAAAAGTATGTCAAAGGCACCGGTATAGGCACTTTAATTGCTATTATGCTGCCGTACTCAATCGCCTTTATGATTGGCTGGAGTATTTTCTTGCTAGGTTATTGGGCACTTGGTATTCCTTTAGGTTTAGATGCTAGCTACATTTATCCAGCATTGCCTTAACCTAAACCTTTATGAACCTCACTCAATTGAGTGAGGTTTTTAAATAAAAGTCCTGTAATGTAAAAGTAATTCTAAGTTACCTTTCTAAATCTCTCACTATATAGCCAAATAAGCTGGCCTCTCCAACAATATACACATAATCATTTTTGTTGTTCATTATTGTAGACTTATCGTCATACCACCTAAAATCATGAATCTTATTCGTTTTAGGGTCTTTGAAGTATAAACGAGTACAGCTATCTTCATACTCAGTGCCACACTCTTGTACATCGGTCAGGATGTATTCTTTATACCAATAGTCGCCTTGCGTGTAGTAAGCCCATAATTTAATAGGATCAGAGATAAAAATATAGAGTATTCCATAGATTAATAAAGGGGATAATGGGTACATGAAAATGGATGCTAATTTTATTTTAGTATCCGAGAAATTATATTTAAGTGATTCTCTATATTTACTGCAGCGTTTATATTTATTGAAAATAAGTATATTTAAATAGATAAATAGTGCACAACAGATAATAGGGAGGGTTATAAAGAAAACAACGTCGTATAGTTCATTTGAGATGAATGGTGGATCTGTAAAGTCCATTAAAATAGGTATAGTGATGCATAATAAAATGGGGAGTACTATTGCTACAAAGAGCAAGTTGTCGTAAATCTTTTTCAATTTTTAATTCGTCCGTGAACTATAGCCTTTGTCTAGTTTACAGAATTTTTGTTATTTTAAAAATCAGAGAAATGTATTTATAGGCATTAAGCAACCCGAACTCAGGCTAAAAAAACTATCTCAAGCCGCTATTGAATTGACGCGAAAGTTTACTTTGTTTTCACTGTAGCAGCAGCTTAAAAACAAAAAAACCTTGTCACTTTCGTGGCAAGGTTTTTTTATTAAAGAGTCGTTGCTTATTTAGCTGTGAAGCTTACAGGGCGACGTTCTTTACGAGGACCGCTGCGCTTATCACCGCGTGCGCCGTCATCTTTATTAAAGCTGCGTTTCTTATCACCAGCTGGACGCTCAGAGCGTTCGCCACGTGGTTCAGCAGGGCCTTGATCAGTTGTAATTGTTAAGCCCATAGGGCGTTTACAAATAAACACTTTTTGGAAGTGATCAAGTACATCTTTAGGCATGTTTTGCGGTAATTGAACCGTGCTGTGATTGTCGTGTAGACGAATATCACCAATAAACTTGCTTGAGATGTCAGCTTCGTTAGCGATAGCGCCAACAATATTTTTAACCTGAACACCATGTTCACGACCTACTTCGATACGGTACGTATCCATAGGACCTGCATCACGGCTGTTACGTTCGCGAGGTTTACGCTCAGCGCGCTCTCCACCACGTTCGCCGCCACGTTCGTTACGACGTCCACGGTCACCACGATCGTTGCGTGAATTGCGGTCGTTACGCTCGTTACGTTCACGAGGTTGAATCTTAACTTCTTCAACTTTAATTGGCGACTGTTGCTGTGCTAAACACAGTAACGCACCCGCTAAGCTTTCAAGAGGAAGGTCAAGTTTTTCAGCCATGTTAGTAGCTACTTCATTGAAGAACGTGATGTCTTTGTTTTCAAGCGCAATAGTTAATTTTGCTTGTAACGCTTCAATACGTTTTTCTTCAACAATTTTTGCTGTTGGTAATTCAACTTGAGCAATTTCAGACTTCGTATGACGAATGATATTTTTAAGTAAATAACGTTCGTTATGTTTTACGAATAAGATTGCTTTACCAGTACGACCAGCACGACCTGTACGGCCGATACGGTGAACGTAGGCTTCAGAATCTTGTGGGATATCGTAGTTGATAACTAAGCTTAAACGGTCAACATCTAGACCACGTGCCGCTACATCTGTTGCAATAACAATGTTTAGCATGCCACTTTTTAAGCGATCTACAGTGCGTTCACGTGCTTGCTGGTTCATGTCACCGTTAAGTGGAGCAGCAGAGAAACCTTCGCGCTCTAATAACTCAGCAAGTTGTACTGTATCGTTACGTGTACGAACGAAAACAATAGCACCTTCATATTGCTCAGCTTCTAAGAAGCGAACAATTGCTTTATTTTTATGTACGCTTGCATTCCAAAACACTTGCTCAACAGATGATACTGTAGAGTTACGCGCAGAAATATGAACCTGTTCAGGATTGTTCATATACTTGCTGCTGATGTTTTGAATTTGCTTAGGCATAGTCGCAGAGAAAAGACATGTTTGCTTTTCGCGCGGTGTTTTTTCCATGATGCTTTCTACATCATCGATAAAGCCCATACGTAACATTTCATCGGCTTCATCAAGTACAAGTGCTTGTAGAGCATCAAACTTGATAGTGCCACGGTTAATGTGATCGATTAAACGACCTGGAGTTGCAACAATAACCTGAGCGCCACGACGAAGTGCGCTTAATTGGATACTGTAGCTTTGGCCACCATATAGTGCCAATACTTCAATACCACGAACATGTTTAGCATATTGTTCGAATGCCTCAGCAACTTGGATCGCAAGCTCACGTGTTGGTGTGAGTACAAGGATCTGTGGCTGTTTCACAGACGGGTCAATATTATTTAGTAATGGCAGTGCAAATGCTGCGGTTTTACCTGTACCCGTTTGAGCTAGTCCCAGTACGTCCTTTCTTTCTAGCAATAACGGTATACATTGAGCTTGGATTTCAGATGGTGTCTTGTAACCCAACTCTTCAACTGCCTTCAAAATTGCAGGAGAAAGATTTAGAGATTCAAACGTGACTGGTTCTGACATTAATACGCCTCAACGAATTTAAAGAGGCGCGCATTATATAGGATTCGCGAGGCAAATGCTTGTATAAATTGAAACTAATTTCTATGTGTTTGATGTTGGTCGAAATTTAACCAGTTTAATTTGGGGTTTATTAAACTGGTTAACATATTTAATACAACGCTTATTTGTACAAGCCTAGGTTTTCTTTTGCGTAAGCTTCAAATTCTGTAAATCCACCGATGTGATTTTGATCCACAAAAATTTGTGGAACGGTAGGGCAAGGTTTACCAGCTGACTTTTCAAGGTCGGCTTTACTAATGCCTTCTTTAATTATATCGATGTAGCGAAATTTAAAGTCATCACGTTCATTTGATAGTTGCTGCGCAACATCTTTTGCACGAACACAATATGGACAACCTTCACGGCCAAAAATTACAGTTAACATAGCTTTCTCCTCAATTTGATTAAAATCAGTTTAAATGATTGAAAAATTATTTAAAGCAAAAAAAATCGATTACACCATTCTAATAAAAACCATAAATCATATATTGCATAGCAATATGATTTGCAAAATGCGAATGAGAAACTAAAGCGCTGTCTATCTAATACTTAAGTATATGAATGCAAGTGTGTTTACAAGAATTAATTTGTGGCACATAACTTGATGATTAAGAGGTATACATTGGGTTAACGAGAATACTTTATGAATATTAATAGTCACGTTTTAGAAATTATCCAAGGGGTAATCGGTAAATATTGTGAAACCCAAAATCGAAATTTTTCAGTTACTTTAATTAACAAGTTGCAATGTAACTACGTTTGTTTGCAAATTCCTCTTGAGCAAATGATTGCGCAATGCGAGGAATTTCTGATTCAAGCGCTAGCATCTGTAAAGCAGAGCTTTTTACTTAACCTAGAAGCAAATAAACAAGGCGTTAGCCTTCATTGCCAGATTGATGATTCTGAGCAAGTAAGCACGCTGGATTTTCATGGGCTTTTAGCAACAAAAGAGTCTGTTAGTTTGACACTTGATATTAGCCAAAATATAGACGTTCTAACTGATTGTGAGGCGTTATTTAAAAGTTGTTTAATAACATCGGATAATACCCATGAGCGCTTTGGCTTAAATTTTAAGTTATTCAATAGCACTTTTAAGGAAACGGTACAGATTGAGGATTTACGTCACCTTAGTGGTGACGCGCTAACTAATAAACTAAATGGTGACAGCATAAATAGACACATAAAGTTATGCACTATTAGCGACATCAGTGAGCTGAGCCAAGAGAATAAACTATCTAAAAAAATATTAGGTTGGCCATTTTTTGATACTGATCTCATTACCATTTTAACAACATTTCATACGCAAACACGTTTATCTGTATTAGTGGCGGATGATAGCTTACCAAGCCAAATTGCAACAAAAGTGATGCTCGAAATGCTGGGCTGCTTAGTAACATGTGCAGAAAATGGCGCTAGTGCTTTAACGCTTGCTCAAAATGAACCATTTGATTTATTGCTCTTAGATGAGCGCATGCCTGGAATGTTTGGCAGTGACGTCGCACAGCAATTGGTGCGTCAAAATACCCCTAATAATAATACACCCAAAGTTATTTTAACTGGGCTAACAGGGGATGAGCAGATAGCTGAGTTATTTGAAAAAGGTATTACGCACTATTTACAAAAACCAGTGACCAAAGCAGTGCTCGAAAAGTTTATTAAACCTTGGCAATTAGCGTCTTAAATTGGTTAATAAGGTGGCAATGATGCATGACTTTTCTAAAACAGCGCTTATTTTGATTGGTTTTCAAAATGATTACTTTTCACCAAAAGGTATTTTGTATGACGTGGTTGAAGAGTCGTCAAGAATTACTGGCGTGGTAGAAAATACACTCTCTTTATTGGCCGCTTGCGCAGAGCAATTTGCGTTAGTTGTTAATACACCCATTCATTTTACACAAAACTACAGTGAGCTTAAAAATCCGATTGGCATATTAAAAGCTATTGCAAATGTGGGCGCATTTAAAGCAGGTTCGTTCGGCGCTCAAACCATTGAGCAGCTAGATTTTTTTAGCAATGTTATAGAAGTGGTGCCTGGGAAAAGAGGTTTAAATGCTTTTACACATACTGCTCTAGCGCAAAAGCTCAAAGAACATGGTGTCACTAATGTAATTTTAGCCGGTACGGTGACTTCTATTTGTATTGACTCAACTGCGCGAACGGCTGTTGAACTTGGTTTTAACGTCACTATTTTAAGTGACTGTACATCGAGTCGCACTCCTTTTGAACAAACTTTTTACTGTGAAGAGGTTTTTCCTCTTTATGCGCGAGTTTGTGATAGTAAAACTTTTATTAAGCATTGGAGAGAGCATGGATAACAACGATGAACTACAAGTGCAAATCCAATATGCATTGGTCGAAAAGCTCTCCAATAGTAATCGACGTCAAGCAAAGCTATTAGCTATTTTAGATGAATGTATTTTTGAGTGTGATACACATTTAAATCTTACCTATATTAACGAAGCGTGGGAGAAGAAACTAGGTTACTCAAGCGATTCATTAATCGGTTCTAATATTACTAAGTTAATGAATTGCGATGATATTATGCATTTTGTTGCATACAGTTGTTGTTTGCTTGAAGGAAAGCAGACTCCTAGTGTAGAAATACAAATACAAAATAGTCACGGACTCTTAAACTGGTTTGAGTTGAGGCTAGTTTATGATGAAAAAAGCGGTTTTATAGGTTCACTCTACGACATTCAACGTCATAAAGACTCACAACTTTTGCTTACACAACAGCAAAAATATGTAAAACGCTTATCGCTTGTTGCGAGCCATACAAATAACTTAGTGATAATTACAGATAAATTTGGCGTAATTGAGTGGGTTAACAATAGTTTTGAAGTACTTACAGGTTACACCTGTGATGAGGTTATAGGCACCAGTCCTGGTCAATTACTGCAAGGGCCAAAAACATGTGAAAAAAGCCGTAAGGTCATGTCTCATGCCGTAAAAAATGGACTTCCTTTTCAAGTTGAAACTACAAATTACGATAAAAACGGTAATATTTATTGGGTTGCTATTGATGCAAACCCAGTGCGGGATGATGAAGGCCAAGTAAAGCACTTTATCGCTATAGAAACTAATATTACGCAGCGAGTTAAAGCCGAACAAGCAATGGCAGAGATAGAATATAATTATCACTCTGTCGTTGATAATATCCCTGATATTGTTTTACGCCTTGATACATTTGGTAATCTATTATTTATAAATCAAGCATGGCAGCGAGTGCTACACAGCAAGGTAGATGAGAGCCTTGGCTTACCTATAATTAAGTTTATAGCAAAAGAAGATGTAGAAAAAATTAGTAGTACTTTACTTGATTATAAACAAGGTAAGCGTGATATACGTCGCTTTGATATACGTTTAATTAATGCACAAGGTATAAATAACTGGGTCGAAATCACACTTACTCCAATTGTTGGTGGCTACGAAAGTGATTTATCATCAATTGCTGCGACACTTGTGGATATACAAGAGCGTATTGAAAGCGAGCAAATATTACTTGAAGCTAAACATCAGGCAGAAACCCTAGCGGAGTCAAAAAGCCGATTCATGGCAAATATTAGTCATGAAATTCGCACGCCATTAAATGCTGTGATTGGATCTGCAGATATTTTGCATCATACCGGTTTAACTTCTGAACAAATGCGCTATACACAAATGATTAAAACAAGTTCTGACGCGCTATTAAGTGTATTGGACGATGTATTAACGTACTCACGTTTTGAAGCACAAGCCATAACACTAAATAATCAGCCATTTAGTATTGATACGTGTATTGAAGAAGCAATAGATATAATTTCCCAAAGCGCTTTACAAAAAGGGCTTGAGGTTATTTTTGATTTTTATCCTGATGTACCAGCTCAAGTAATTGGTGATCATGCCCGTATAAGACAAATAGTCATAAATTTATTAGCCAATGCGATTAAGTTCACTCAACATGGTGTAATAACGGTTACTGTTAAGTGCACTCATATTGAAGGTAATAATTTAAACCTTTATATATCTGTAAAAGACACGGGTATGGGAATTGCAAAAAATAAAATTGACAGTATGTTTATGCCTTTTATTCAATCCGATAATTCAATTACTCGAAAGCATGGTGGGAGTGGCTTAGGGCTTGCGATATGTAGGCAAATTTGTGATGTAGTAGGTGGAGATATTTCGGTTAGTTCTGAGTTTAATAAAGGAAGCGAGTTTATAGTTAATTACCCGCTGCAAATAGACACAACTGACTCAATTTTAAGAGAAGGGTTTGCAGCACGAAGTAAAAAGCCAAAAGTATGGATAGTAGGAAGTCACGAAATTCTAAAAACAGCCTTGGAGCATACGCTCACTCGGTTTTCTATCACTTTTGAACACTACGAAGTATGCCCAGATATACCCAAGTACGATAGTTTTCCTGATGCAATTGTACTAACTGATCCTCAAATGTTAGCCCAAACACGCGAGCGTATAAATACATACAACTCCCTTAATTCACCTTGTTTACTCATCCTAGATTTGCTAGGTAAAAGCTTATTACCGCAAAATATTAACGACAGAGAGCTTAGGTTAAATGGCCCTTATAAAGTATCGCATGTACTACGGGCAATTAGTTTATTAGAAGAGCAGTTGTTTCATTTGGATATTATATTTACCAATCGTGAGCAAAAAGAAACTTTAGAAAGCCCCTTAGGGTTAACTCAGTTAAGCGGAACCAAGGTATTGGTTGCTGAAGATAATACGAATAATCAAATTGTAATTCGGCAGTTTTTAGAGCAAAAAGGTTGCCGTGTGCATATTGTTAGTGATGGTCAAGAGGCAATAATAAAGGCGCAAAGCGGTGAAATTGATATTATTTTTATGGATATCCAAATGCCAATACTCGATGGGATTTCTGCAACTAAAGCAATCAGAAAGTTAGGTATAGCCACCCCCATAATAGCACTCACTGCAAATGCGATTCATGGTGATAAAGAGCGATTTATAGACGCGGGGATGAATGACTATTTAGCTAAGCCAATTGTAAGTGAGACACTTTATTTATTACTTGATAAATATGCCCCAGAGCAGGTTATTGAATCTAAACATTTAAAGCTCTCTCGTTTAGCGCAAGTGTGGGAAAAGCTGAGTTGAGCAATGAAGGCTAGGGTTTGTTAAACGTTTAGGGTTAAATTTGTAGCAGTGTGTTTGGTATTTAGGCAAAGTTGAGCCTATGCAGTGTGGTTATTTTCCATAAATGGGCGATAACGTAGCATTAATGCCAAACATGCGCTGCCCAAAGGGATCTTCCTAGGGACTATTTTCTCTTTGTTGCCAACATGGATGTAGGTTAGGGGCGTGAGCAGGACGCAGAAGCTTTGCTCGGTCTTACATCGATGTAAGTCAGTAGGGTAACGCAGGAGCAGTTACCGAGCCCGCTAGGTTATAAACCTCGCGCCGCGATTAAACCGCTTGTAGTTTGAACGAATTTTAATCCGCAAAGATCAACAGACAATATAAAAAGTGTGTTTGTGTTGCATAAAACTTGATAAACGGAAAAATTGACCTAGTATTTTAGGGGTAAGTTAAATTTATTTTTTAGTAATTAATGAGTGTTTTTAGTGTGTTTTTTTAATTTGATTCGCAAATTGCAATTCAAAATAAAAATAAAATGTTATGAACTTTATTTAAATACTCAATCATACCTTTAATTTATTTTAACGACATGATTTTGTAAGGTTTTTACTTTTTTGTAAAGTTGTTATCTGGTTGGCACGACTTTCGCTATATATTAAATATCAAATCAAGACGAATTTAGTTAAATATTTAAGGGGTGCAATATGCAAACAAACACAAAAGCCAAACAACAGCCTAAAGGTAACAATTGGGTACTAACACCTGAAATTATGGTTTTGTCAATTTTGCTTGTTGCCACTTTAGTAATAGGTATAACAGTTTTACGAGGTAGCGATTCGATTGAACCGCTGGCAGATATTCAGCCAATTACTTTTACACAAGCTGATGTTGAAAACGCGCAGTTGATGAGTAATACGTTTGACTCGCAAAATACCAACTATGCACAACATGTAACTGCTCCTAAAAACGAAAATAACGACACTCTTTCAAACTAGAGACTTTTGCGCAGGTAACTATATATAGTTGCCTGCGTTTTTTTATGTTCCTACCACCAATTTAATTTTTTATCCCTCCCCATAAAATTATTTATATGTTCTTAAATTTAGATGGTGCTTAACCTAAACAGGGTTTTATCAAAGCTTTCTCTTTTCTCATATACAATTGCTAATATTAGCTTTGGTCAGTATCTATTAACTGGCTTATCTGTGTTTTATAAGCTCGATTAAGCGCTCACTTACCAATTTAGCTGCATTGCAAACTGAATTGCAAAATGCGAATGAAATGGGAGAAGTAAAGTCATTTAATCTTCTAATTTAACTACTTGAATATATTGGTTTTTATTTCTGTTTTTTTGTATTTAAAATGGCCTGTAAATTGCTCTTTAATATAATAAGTCACTAATAGTGAAACCGGAGCAAAATCATGAGTGCGTTTAAATACCTAGAATCGGAAAAACCAGTCAATCTAGCAAGATGGCATGAGTTAGAGAGAATCATGTCTGATTCAATGCAAAATAATTATTTTAAAATGGTTTATCAACCGCTTGTATCATTGGGATCTGGAAAGCTGGTCGGCTTTGAGTCGCTAGTAAGGTGCCAATCACCGCGCTTTGGCATTGTTGGCCCTGATGAGTTTATCCCTCATGTAGAGCAATCGGGAATGATTTTAGAATTAGGTGACTGGATTTTTGAGCAATGTTTGTCTGATTTAAAACATATGCGGCAGTTTGGTATGACAGATATTGCTGTTTCATTAAATATTTCACCGGTACAAATCTTAGATGGTGATGTGTTTTCAAAAGTAATGTCTTTGCTAGAAAAGCACCAAATACCACCACAGGCTATTAAAGTCGAATTAACGGAAACAGCGCTCATTCATAGTCCTGATAAAATAGCTAAGGCGTTTGAAAACTTCCATAAAGAAGGCGTAAAGGTGTGGATTGATGATTTTGGCACTGGGTATGCCTCTTTAGGTTTACTTCGTCAATTTGATATTGATGGTTTAAAAATTGATCGCAGTTTTGTAAGTGGTATTGCAACTAATAATGAAGACTTCACGTTATGTAGCGCAATTATTGCGATGGCTCAACGATTGGGTTTACAAACGGTAGCAGAGGGTATTGAAGAGAATGAGCAATTACAAATATTAGAACAACTTGGTTGCGATATAGCTCAGGGATACCTGCTAGATAAGCCGCAAACGTTAACTAAAAGTATTGATACTTGGGCTTTGTAAATGTTTATATTCATTTTGATTTGCAAAATGCAAAAAACAAATTACTCTTAAACTACAACTCTTACATTTTATTAGTGTACGAAGTTTTAACTTACACGAAGGTTATCTATGCCCATATCAGAGCAGTTTGTCGATAAAAGTATTACCGAGCTAAATGTATTAACTCAACTCGAAAAGGATGTTGGGACAACTGTGTTAGCTCGTTTAATTAAATTATTTATTGATGAATTAGTTACTATGGCTAACCAATTAGATACGGCAATTAGTAGTGAAGATACTATAAAAATTAAAGAAGTAATGCATGTCTTAAAAAATTCAGCAGCTTTATATGGTGCATCTGCTTTAGCTGCGTTAGCAACACAATTACACGATTCGCCACCGTCAACTACACAAGAAAACTTGCACGCAGCGCTTGTTATTAAACACAACTTGGATAAAACCCGAGATGCGTATCAAATAATGAGTAATAGTATAGCTATCTAGGAGAAAGCCGTGTCAGATATAATCGATAAAGGTCTTGTTTATATAGTTGAAGATAGCATTGCCAGTGGTGCTTTATATGCAAGTCAGCTTGAACAGGCTGGTTTCCAATGCAAACACTTTACAGATGGGTACTCTGCTTTAGTAGGTATTAAAGAAAAAATGCCAGCGGTCATAGTACAAGACGTATGCTTGCCAGATATAAGTGGGCTTGAGGTATTACAATTTGTAAATAAGCAGAAAAATCCTGCTAATGTAGTCATGATCACCTCAAACAGCTCTATTGATATTGCAGTGGAAGCAATGCGTTTAGGCGGTTTTGATTTTTTAGAAAAACCTTTCACAAGTCAACGACTCATTAGCTCAGTAGAAAGTGCGTTGACGCCAAAAGAGCAAGTTAAAGTTCAACCATTGGTTAAAAACAGGGATAAAAATCAAGATTTTGTTGGTGAATCACTGGCAATGAAAACCGTTTTTAGATTACTTGATAGTGCAGCTAGAAGTAAAGCGTGTGTATTTATCACAGGTGAAAGTGGAACCGGTAAAGAAGTTTGCGCACAAACCCTTCATGATACAAGCCCGAGAAATACAGGACCATTTATTGCCATAAACTGTGCAGCTATCCCTGCTGAGCTATTTGAATCAGAATTTTTTGGTCATGTTAAAGGTGCGTTTAGTGGGGCATTAAGCGATCGAAAAGGGGCTGTTGAAGTGGCCAACGGCGGTACCTTATTTTTAGATGAATTATGTGAAATGGAACTTAACTTACAAGCGAAGTTATTACGCTTTTTACAAACAGGCATTTTTAGTAAGGTGGGTAGTAGTGAAGTATTACACAGCGATGTTCGTTTAGTCTGTGCAACAAACAGAAACCCAATCATAGAGGTTGCAGAAGGGCGTTTTAGAGAAGATTTATATTACCGTTTAAATGTTATCCCCGTAAAGCTCCCCCCTTTAAGAGAACGCGGAGGCGATATATTACTGCTTGCTGAGTATATTTTGAAACAAAAAAGCGATAGTAATGCAAAGCATTTCACTGGCTTTTCTGATGAAGTTAAGGCGCTTTTTTGTAATTACGATTGGCCAGGAAATATTCGCGAACTACAAAATGTAATTGAAAACACCGTCGTTATTAATGATGGCGATGTAATTGAAAAAGACATGCTACCAAGCTCATTTGGATTAGGCGCTGTTAAGCATTCGATATCTGCTAAGTCAGTTCACAATACAAACGAGCAGAGTGTTCAACTATCGCCTATGTCTGTTCACGATATAGAACCTTTGTGGCAAGTTGAAAAAAGGGCGATTGAAAATGCAATTAAAAGCTGTGAAGACAATATTCCTCTTGCTGCTGCTTATCTAGGGGTTAGTGCATCTACCATTTATAGAAAAATAAAGGGATGGTCTTAAAGTTATAATCGATTTTTAATTACACTTTTCAGGTTGAATTAATAAAAGTTACCCTAAGCTCTATGGGTAAGAGCAAATTAACTTTTAATCTGAAACAGTAAAAGGAGATCGCAATGAGTAACACGAGTTTAAAACCTGCGGATATTATGCCATCACTAGTAGTGAGTGATGTTGATGAGAATAAGGTAGATTTAGTTGATAGAGTAAGTGACTCTCCTTGGAAAATGATTGTTGTTTATCGAGGCCAGCACTGCCCTAAATGTACTGCGCAACTTAACGAGCTTGCTAAAGTTCATAAAGACTTTAAAGATGCTGGTGTTGAAGTGGTTGCGGTAAGTGGTGATAGCCATGAGCAGCTTAATAAACATCTTGAAAAAATAGATATTAACTTCCCAATTTACTATGGTTTAACAATCGAACAAATGACCGATTTAGGGCTACATATCAGCGAGCCTCGCAGTGATGCAGAAACTGATCATCCATTTGCTGAGCCAGGCATTTTTGTACTTAATGAAAAAAATCAGCTTCAAATGGTCGATATATCAAATAGCCCATTTGTTCGTCCTGATTTAGAGCAACTGCTAGGTGGAATTAAGTTTTCTAGAGAAAACGACTATCCAATCCGAGGCACATTTATTAAATAACATTCATTTTCATGGTTTCAAAAGGCACTTTTTAGTGCCTTTTTTTATTTATTTTTAATTTTTTTAAAATTAATCTCTTGAAAACAATTTTACCGTCCATATATAGTTAAGTAGGACGCCTGATGGGTCCTAAATTAAACTTAAATAATTGAAATTTATATTATTAATTAAACTTTGCTTGAGCTTGTTCAATAGAAAAGCACATGCAAAATATCGCTTAAATATGAGGATATTATTATGCGTACAGTAGACTTATCACCACTTTATCGTTCATTTATCGGCTTCGAACATTTAGCATCACTTATGGATGCGGCAGCTAATACAGATAAGCAGCCAAGTTTTCCTCCTTACAACATAGAAGCACTCGATAAAGACAAATACAGAATCACTATGGCCGTTGCCGGTTTTAGCGATAACGAATTAACCATTGAGTCAGAAAATAACACATTAAAAGTTACAGGTACTAAAGCAAATAAAGATGAAAACGCAGAGCGTAAATTTATTCATCAAGGTATTGCTGAGCGTAACTTTGAACGTAAATTCCAGTTAGGAGATCATGTAAAAGTACTTGGCGCAGATTTAGCCAATGGCTTACTAAGTATTGACTTAGAACGTGAAATCCCTGAAGCGCTAAAACCACGTAAAATTGAAATTGGTAATAGCAATCTAATAGAAGGTAAATAATCTTCTAAAGTACATATTCCCCTGATTACTTAGCCGCCTCATTCGAGGCGGCTTTTTTGTTTACAGCGCTTCTAAATTATTAAGGTAGTAGGTTGCTTGTTGCAGCGTTTGTTCTTGGAGTGTTTTTTCTTGTTTATCCCAGTTTTTATATACCATACCAATACGTGGGTTCTTTTCTAGCCTGTCTCTGTGTTTATTCATGAAATGCCAGTACAGGCTATTTAACGGGCAAGCTTTATCACCTACTTTTTGTTTAACATCGTACTGACAGCTTTTGCAATAATCGCTCATCTTATTAATGTAGTTACCGCTTGCAGCATAAGGTTTAGTCGCAATTATTCCATCATCGGCAAACTGGCTCATTCCTCGGGTGTTGGGCATCTCTACCCACTCTATGGCATCGATATAAACACCTAGGTACCAGTTATCTACGTCATCAGGGTTTATTCCTGTAAGCATGCAAAAGTTTCCAATAACCATTAGGCGTTGAATATGGTGGGCATAAGCGGTTTCAAGGCTTTGTTTTAATGAGTGGCTTAGGCAATTCATTTTTGTAGAGCTGTTCCAAAAATAAGATGGTAGTGTGTTTTTGGCTTGTAGTTGATTTTTAACAGCGTAGTCGGGCATGTTAATCCAATAAATGGCACGTACATATTCCCTCCAACCTAATATTTGCCTAGTAAAGCCCTCTACTTGCGAGAGGGATATTTCACTGGGTCTTTGTTCGTATTCTCTTATTACACGTTTGATTACATATAACGGGTGGAGTATTTTTGCGTTCAGGGCAAACGATAATCGGCTATGGTACAAGCTGGTATTATTTTTACTTTGATCTGTCATCGCATCTTGAAAGTGACCAAAGCAACTAAGTAAATGCTCGCAAAAGTATTCTAGAGATTCAATAGCTTGTTTACGCGTTGTTGGCCACTCTAGTCTCTGATCGGCTATTTCGCCAAAGTAAACGATCTTGTGCTTATTTAAGCGAGAAATGATGTTTTTAACATCATTATTGAATAGCTTAGGTTTTGGTATACACGCTAAGTCAGCTTTGGAAAATTTATTACGATTATTACTGTCAAAATTCCATTTGCCACCGGTTGGCTTAGTATCATCAACTAATATATTAAACTGCTTACGCATAGCACGATAGAAGTGCTCCATTGTTACATGCTTGTTTTTTGTAAAGCGTGTTTTTATATCGGTGAACGGTAATAAAAAATGTTCAGTATCTGTGGCAATTACATCAAATGAGCCATCACTTTTAAACTTAGCTAATTGAGACTTAAGCCTAAACTCATCAGGGTATTGATATTCAATAGTTTCGCATTGGTATTTATCGGCAATTCGCTTGAGTAATTCAATTAAATCTTTGTCGTCAGCGGTATCGTCAAGAGTTAAATGCAAAACATTAAAACCTGCCGTTTTTAATGCAGTCGCAAAGTTTTCCATAGCATTAAAAAAAGCACATAGTTTTTGAATGTGATGCTTAACGTAGTCGGTTTCTTGTTTTAATTCTGCGATGAGATAAAGCGTGTCGTCGTCTTTTTGTTTATACCATGAATGAGATGGGTTTAGCTGATCGCCTAGTATTAATCTAAGTGTTTTATGATGGGTCATAGTAAAGCCAAATTTTTTTATACGGGCATAGCTAATTAAACGATCGTTTTAATATTTTACAACAAGCAAATAGGAGTAAATAAGTGCGTAACGACAATAGTTTGCTGTTTTTAATGCTGGGGATTATTTGTTTCTTGAGTTTAATAATAGATTAGTAAAACGAATATAGGCGGTAAATAACACAATACAGTGTGCTGTTAGCAATAGGGCAAAAAAGTTTAACCGCATATCAAGGCGTTTTTGACCATGGTGTTAAAATGAGTCTAATTAAGGGGAGATTAAGTAAATTAAGTCTCCCCCTAAAAATTGAATATCTAAATTTTATTACTTTGCTTTTGCTGCATTCTTTGTTGTAACGAAACCACATTGGTAACGTTGAATAGAACATTGCTTGCAAAGCTTTCAAAGTACCTAAGCGCTTTTTTCCAAGCGAACTGACTCTCAGTAGTAAAATGCTTACCAAGGTGCTCTTCAAGGGTTTCGTAAAAAGCGTTAGATAAAAGGGCAATGTCACTGTGTGAAGCGCCGCTTTTTTTTAGATACATTAAATGGTGAGCTAAAAAAGGAGCTACCGATGCTGGTTTATCTAAATGCTTAACAATTCGTTCTAACACGCAAAAGAGGGTAAAGCTCTTTTCGTTAAACTGTAAGGCCGTCGGGTAATTCATCTCAATACTAGATTGGGCTAATTTACTATGAAATTTAGCCGTAAACGCATGAAAGTTAGGCTTAATAATTGTTAAGTTATTTAATAATGCTGATTGTTGTTGATTCATTTTTATCTCGTTGCAGTGAGTAATAACTATTATTATCAAGTAGGAATAATGTTGATTATAGCGGGCAGTTCAAATTCTGCACGTTTTTTTAGTGTGAAAGTATGGCTTTTTATTATATCTATTTACTTTCTGGTAATTAGTGAGCCTTTAAAACGTATTTTAAGAGTTATTAAACTTCAGTTTATCTGATTTTTATCCTGAAATAATAAGCTACTACATTTTATGACTCAAGTATGGGAATTTTATAAAGTTGGCTGATTACTTATGTTACTTACATATACATTAAATTAGCATCTTGACGAATTGCAAATTTTATAAACTAATTGCGTATTATAGTTGCTAATTATCCTGTACATCCTTATAATAGCGGCCATTGTTTAGCGTGTTGTATAACAGCTAACAGCGATATTAAATTAAGGTTTGATATCTATTGGCGCGGGATGGAGCAGTCTGGTAGCTCGTCGGGCTCATAACCCGAAGGTCGTCGGTTCAAATCCGGCTCCCGCAACCAATTCTACTAGTAGGTATTACCTTACTAATTTATATCGCGCATTCTAAGTAATGCGCGTTTTGCGTTTTAGGCTATGTAGTTTAATTAGGTCAGTTTACTGACTCGCAACCAAGCTTGGCCCTCGGCCACACAGTTTTATGCTTTATTGGTGTGACGCCCCGCTTGGTTCGGGGCGTTGTTGTATCTGCACCTTACGATTTGTGGCAATTGCTATCAAATTAAAATTTAAACTCAGTATTTTAGGGCTATAAGCCCTTTTTTTGTTTGTATGGAGGATTTTCGTGACAAAACTTGAACAAGATTTAGTAACCATGTTAACGCCTGCGGTAGAAATGTTAGGCTTTGAGTTGCATGGTCTTGAATTTGTACAAGCGGGTCGCCATTCTACCTTAAGAGTATATATTGCTCATGAGGATGGGATCTCAGTTGATAACTGTGCGGATGCCAGTCGCCAAATTAGTGCGATTTTAGACGTCGAAGACCCAATTACAAATGAATATGATTTGGAAGTATCGTCTCCTGGTGTTGATCGTCTATTATTCAAACAAGATCACTACGAGCAGGCGCAAGGAGAGGAAGTACGCGTGCGTACTAAACTTCCACAGGATGGTCGTCGTAATTTTAAAGGCGACTTAGTAGCAGTTAGCAGCGATATGATCACACTATCTAGCGATGGTGCAGAGCATCTGATCATGCTTAGTAACATCGAACGTGCGAATTTAATCGCGAAGTTTTAAATTCGAGTGCGAAGGAATAGGGCAAGCGAGGCATTACCCATGGCAAAAGAGATATTATTGGTTGCTGAAGCCGTTTCCAATGAGAAAGCGGTTCCAAAAGAAAAGATTTTTGAAGCTCTAGAGTTCGCTCTAGCGACAGCGACAAAGAAAAAACACGATGGCGAAATTGAAGTACGTGTAGCAATTGACCGTAAAACCGGTGATTACGATACGTTCCGTCGCTGGCAAATTGCCGCTGTATTAGAAGATGGTTCATTAGAGAACCCATACAGCGAAATCACTCTAGAAGCAGCACAGGTTGAAGAACCTGATTTGCAAATGGGTGATTATGTTGAAGAGCAAATTGACTCAATCAAATTTGACCGTATTACAACACAAATGGCTAAGCAAGTTATCGTACAAAAAGTACGTGAAGCTGAGCGCGCTTTAGTTGTTGAAGCATACAAAGATCAAGAAGGCGAGCTGGTAACGGGTGTTGTTAAAAAAGCAACTCGCGATGCAATCGTACTTGATTTAGGTAACAACGCAGAAGCGGTAATTTACCGTGATGACATGTTGCCACGTGAAAACTTCCGCCCGGGTGATCGAATCCGTGGTCTTTTATATGAAGTTAAACCTGAAGCACGCGGTGCACAATTATTTGTAACGCGCTCTAAACCTGAAATGCTAATGGAATTATTCCGCATTGAGGTGCCAGAAATTGGCGAAGAGATGATTGAGTTACGTGCAGCTGCACGTGATCCAGGTTCACGCGCTAAAATTGCTGTTAAATCTAACGACAAACGCATTGATCCAATCGGTGCATGTGTTGGTATGCGTGGCGCACGAGTTCAAGCTGTATCGTCTGAGCTTGGTGGCGAACGTGTTGATATCGTACTTTACGATGACAACCCAGCACAATTTGTTATCAATGCAATGGCGCCAGCAGAAGTTGCTTCAATCGTAATGGATGAAGACACTCACTCAATGGATATCGCTGTAGAAGCCGATAACCTAGCGCAAGCAATTGGTCGTAATGGTCAGAATGTTCGTTTAGCAAGCCAATTAACTGGCTGGGAACTAAACGTAATGACTGTTGAAGACATGCGTACTAAAAATGAAGCTGAATCTGATAAGTTACTTAACTTATTCACTGAAAATTTAGATATAGATGATGAGTTTGCATCATTACTTATTAACGAAGGTTTCTCGACACTTGAAGAAGTGGCGTATGTACCTGCGTCTGAATTTTTAGAAATTGATGGTCTTGATGAAGAGACTGTAGATTTATTGCGTTCACGCGCAAAAGATGCATTGACAACTAAAGCACTTAAAACGGAAGAAAGCTTAGATGGCGCAGAGCCAGCTGAAGACTTACTTGCGCTTGAAGGCTTAGAGCGTCACTTAGCATTTGTTATGGCAAGCAAGGGTGTTGTTACACTTGAAGACTTGGCAGAGCAAGGTATTGACGAATTAGTTGATATCACAGAACTTTCATCTGAAAAAGCGGGTGAACTGATTATGGCTGCACGAAACATTTGTTGGTTTGCAGACGAGTAATTTATTAACGGAGGTATTACACACTATGGCAGAAGTAAATGTTGAAAAACTAGCCGGCGATATAGGTACAACTGTTGATAAATTGCTACAGCAGTTTTCACAAGCAGGTATCACTAAGCAAGCAACTGATAACGTAACAGAAGCTGAAAAAGCAACGTTACTTGATCATTTAAGCAAGCATCATGGTGGTACAGGTTCAGATGGCCCAGCGCGTATGACTTTACAACGTAAGAGCAAAAGCACATTAAGTGTGACTGGTTCTACGGGTAAAGCTAAAGATGTTCAAGTTGAAGTTCGCAAAACACGTACCTACGTGAAGAAAAGCGCAATGGAACAAGAACAAGAGCAAGCACGCTTAGCCGCTGAAGAAAAAGCCCGTCTTGAACAGCAACAAAAAGCTGAACAAGAAGCCGCAGAATTAAAAGCGAAACAAGAGGCAGAACGTAAAGCGAAAGAAGAAGCTGACCGTAAAGCCAAAGAAGAAGCTAAACGCAAAGCTGATGCAGAGCGTAAAGCGAAACAAAAGCAGATGACCCCAGAGCAAAGTGCTAAGTCTGAGAAAGATCGCATAGAAGCTGAGCGTCTGCAAAAAGAAGCAGAAGAGGCCGCATTGAAGAAAGCTGAAGAAGAAGCGAAACGTCAAGCAGAAGAGGCAAGAAAGCTAGCTGAAGAGAATTCAGCACGCTGGAAGAAAGAAGAAGAAGAACGTAAGAAACGCGAAGAAACAGCCGATCACCATCTTACGACTTCGACTTATGCACGTGAAGCAGAAGATGTTGCCGATGCTCGTGATGAGCAAGGCACTCGCCGTGCTAAGAAAAAGAAAAAAGCGCCAGCAAAAGATAAATTTGCAGCGTCAAGAGGCCGTAACAAGTCTAAATTAAAAGCACCAGCATCGCTGCAGCATGGTTTCCAAAAACCAACTGTTGATGTTAAAAATGAAGTGCGTATTAGCGAAACAATTACAGTAGCTGAGCTTGCATCACGCATGGCTGTTAAAGGCGCTGAAGTTGTTAAAACAATGATGAAAATGGGTGACATGGTTACTATTAACCAAGTGATCGACCAAGAAGCTGCACAACTAGTTGCAGAAGAAATGGGTCACAAGGTTATCATTGTTAAAGAAAACGAATTAGAGCAAACAGTACTTAACGACCGCCATGAAGATGGTAAGTCAGAGCCTCGTGCTCCAGTAGTAACTGTAATGGGTCACGTTGACCATGGTAAAACATCGACTCTAGATTACATTCGTTCTGCGAAGGTTGCTTCTGGCGAAGCCGGTGGTATTACACAGCATATTGGTGCATACCATGTTGATGTAAACGGCAATATGATTACCTTCTTAGATACTCCAGGACATGCTGCATTTACATCAATGCGTGCTCGTGGTGCTAAAGCGACAGATATCGTAATCTTAGTGGTTGCAGCAGATGATGGTGTTATGCCACAAACTAAAGAAGCGGTACAGCACGCACGTGCAGCTGGCGTTCCTTTAATCATTGCTGTAAACAAAATGGATAAAGAAGGCGCAGATCCAGATCGCGTTAAAAACGAACTAGCTCAGCTAGACGTTATCCCTGAAGAATGGGGCGGCGATACGCAGTACGTTCATATCTCAGCTAAAACTGGTCTAGGTATTGATGACCTTCTTGAAGCCGTACTTATGCAATCTGAGCTTTTAGAGCTTTCAGCACCTACCGAAGGTATGGCTGCAGGTGTTGTTATTGAATCTCGTCTTGATAAAGGCCGTGGTCCAGTTGCATCAGTACTTGTTCAATCTGGTACGCTTAACCAAGGTGACATTGTATTATGTGGTCTTGAGTATGGCCGTGTTCGTGCAATGCGCGATGAAAACGGTAAAGACATCAAGTCGGCAGGTCCATCGATTCCAGTGGAAATTTTAGGTCTTTCTGGTATTCCAGCTGCGGGCGACGAAGCAACTGTTGTTAAAGACGAGCGTAAAGCGCGTGAAGTTGCTTTATACCGTCAAGGTAAGTTCCGCGATGTTAAACTAGCACGTCAACAAAAAGCTAAGCTTGAAAACATGTTTACTAACATGACTGAAGGTGATGTTTCTGAAGTTAACGTGGTACTTAAAGCAGACGTTCAAGGTTCTATCGAAGCAATCTCTGATTCACTAACTAAACTTTCTACTGATGAAGTAAAAGTGAAGATTGTAGGCTCTGGTGTTGGTGGTATTACTGAGACTGATGCGACACTAGCTGCAGCGTCTAACGCAATTGTAGTTGGCTTTAACGTTCGTGCTGATGCTTCTGCTCGTAAAGTGATTGATACTGAAAACTTAGACCTTCGTTATTACAGCGTAATTTATGCCTTAATCGAAGAAGTTAAGCAAGCAATGTCAGGCATGCTAGCACCTGAGTTTAAACAAGAAATCATTGGTCTTGCGCAAGTTCGTGACGTATTCAAGTCTCCAAAAATTGGCGCAATTGCTGGTTGTATGGTTACTGAAGGTGTTATTAAACGTAGCGCTCCAATCCGTGTACTACGTGAAAACGTGGTTATCTATGAAGGTGAACTTGAGTCACTTCGTCGCTTTAAAGACGATGTTGCTGATGTTCGTAACGGCATGGAATGTGGTATCGGCGTTAAGAACTACAATGACGTACGTGTTGGTGACCAAATCGAAGTATTTGAAACAGTTGAAGTACAACGTACTCTTTAATTGTTAGCTCGCTAAACTAATAAATGGGGGCTTAGCCCCCATTTGTGTATCCATTATTTAATTAGCTTATTATTAAATTTCAATAAGTTATGATTTTAGGACAAATGCAATGAGAGAATTTTCTCGCACTGATCGTGTTGCACAGCAAATCCAAAAAGAAATTGCTGTAATTTTACAACGCGAAATTAAAGATCCACGCTTAGGTATGGTGACAGTGTCAGCGGTAGAAGTATCGCGTGATTTATCTTATGCCAAAATTTTCATCACTGTGTTTAACACACAAGATGAAGATGCAGCTAAGCAAAGCGCTAAAGTACTTAATGAAGCAACGGGTTATATTCGCTCGTTACTTGGTAAGCGTATTCGTGCTCGTATAATGCCTGAGTTAAAGTTTGTAGTTGATAATTCACTGATGGAAGGTATGCGTATTTCTAATTTAGTGGATTCTATTATCCGCGAAGATAACGCAAAGCATGTCGATGAAGATGTAGAAAGTGTTGATGCTGATATTTCAGATAGTGAACAAAGTACTAAGCACGTAGAAGATACAGATAGCGAAGAAGGCACTGATACAGATGGCAAAGCGCAGTAAAGGCCGTGCAGTTGACGGTATTTTGTTGTTAAACAAACCGCAAGGCATTTCATCAAATAAAGCTCTGCAGCAAGCGAAAGGTGTTTATTTTGCACAAAAAGCTGGCCACACTGGGGCTTTAGACCCGCTTGCTACAGGTATGCTGCCAATTTGTTTTGGTGAGGCGACTAAGTTTACGCAGTTTTTACTCGATACAGATAAAACCTATATTGTTCGTGCAAAACTGGGTGAGCGTACAACGACATCAGATTCTGATGGCGAAATCGTAAGCACGAAAGATGTGAATGTGACGCGTGAGCAGTTAACAAAAGAAATTGCTGCTTTTGTTGGTGAGTCAGATCAATATCCATCAATGTACTCAGCACTTAAGTATCAAGGTAGACCATTATATAAGTACGCACGAGAGGGTATTGAAGTCCCTCGTAAATGCAGAAAAATAAATGTGTTTAGCTTATCGTTTGACGAATTTGATGAACAAAACAACGTATTACAAATGACGGCTCATGTATCAAAAGGGACGTATATTCGTACAATCGTTGATGATTTGGGCGAAAACCTAGGGTGTGGCGCACACGTTATAATGCTTCACAGAACTGCTGTTGGTCAGTATCCGGCAGATAAAATGGTTTCGCTTGATGAAATTGAAGCGTTGCTTGCTAAAGCGAAAGCAGAAGAGCTTGCGCCTTCTACTTATTTAGACTCGTTGTTATTACCTATAGACACTGCTTTAACTGATTTACCTGTTATTGAAATTTCGAAAGAGCAGGGCAAAGTATTTAGTCATGGGCAAGCAGTCGAGTTACCTGAAGCTTTACCTGAGGGGGCAATTAAAGTTGTTGCGGATGGTGTGTTTATTGGTACTGGCGAGCGCAACTCAAGTGGCCATTTAAAGGTTAAACGTGGTCTTGCTAGCCAGCAAGATGATTACGTAAAGCCTGAATAAGCAATTAGTGTGCCCAGCAGTGGCTTATTAGTTGTAGATGGGAATAATTAACTTGTAGTTATTCCCACAGTTGGTAGAATACGCCGGCTTAATCGTTTTGGCTGAATTAGTGATCGGCTAAGACACCTTTTAAATTTAATTTTTGGAGTTACTATGTCACTAAGCAATCAAGAAAAAATCGATATCATTGCTAAATTTGCACGTGCAGAAGGCGATACAGGTTCATCAGAAGTACAAGTAGCATTACTTACTTATGATATCAACAAGCTTCAAGGTCACTTTGCTGATCACAAGCATGACTTCCACTCACGTCGTGGTCTGCTTCGTAAAGTAAGCACTCGCCGTAAACTACTTGATTACCTTAAAGGTAAAGATATCACTAGTTATACTGCACTAATCAAAGAACTTGGCCTACGTCGTTAAGAACTAGATTATAGAAATGGGAGCTTTTTAGCTCCTTTTTTTGTGCCTAAAATTTGTGTTTGAAAATAAAACAAATATATAAACTTATTGAATTATATTATAAAACTCCTATTTCATAGCTTATCAAGCATCGTTGTATTTACCCGCTCATTAGCCCAGCTTAAATCTAGTAGCTAGTGTGTGTTGACCTTTCGTGATTAATTTTGCAGCTGTATGTTTGGTCTTTAGGCAAGGCAGCGCCTATGTAGTGTGGTTATTCCCCATAAATAGGCGATAACGCAGCATAAATGCCAAACATGCGCTGCCCTGCGGGTTCATCCTAGGGGCGATTAACTCTTTGTTGCTCGATTTTTACTTAGCCCACTAGGTTACAAGTCTCGCGCCGTGATTAAATCGCCCCTAGATTGAACAAATTTCAATCCACAAAGATCAACACACCCTAGACTCGCATTTTGAAGTAGCTTTGGTATATACTATGCGCGTAGGTAAAAAGGTTTATCTGCAATTATTCACATCATTGCCAATTGTAGTACTTAATTGATTTCCAACTGAATACAATTATGTACTGTAATTGGTACTTTGATGACAACTTATTAGAATACATTTAAGGAATATTTTAAGTGCAAGCAATTATTAAAGAATTCAAACTAGGTCAACATACAGTGACTCTAGAAACTGGTGCAATCGCTCGTCAAGCAGACGGCGCTGTACTTGCAAGCATTGGCGACACTTCAGTTTTAGTAACTGTTGTTGGTAAGCGTGAAGCACAACCTGGTCAAGACTTTTTCCCACTAACAGTTAACTACCAAGAGCGTATGTACGCTGCTGGTCGTATCCCTGGTGGTTTCTTAAAGCGTGAAGGTCGTCCTAACGATGGCGAAACTCTTATTGCACGTCTTATTGACCGTCCAATTCGTCCACTTTTCCCAAGCGGCTTTGTAAACGAAGTACAAGTTATTGCTACTGTTGTTTCTGTTAACCCTGAAATCCAACCTGATATGGTTGCGATGATTGGTACTTCAGCAGCACTTGCTATCTCTGGTATCCCGTTCAGTGGTCCAATTGGTGCATCTCGTGTTGGTTACATCAACGGCGAATACGTACTTAACCCTACATTAAAAGAGCTTGAAGAAAGCCAACTTGATTTAGTGGTAGCCGGTACTGATAAAGCGGTACTTATGGTTGAATCAGAAGCTAACGTACTTGCAGAAGACGTAATGCTTGGCGCTGTTGTATATGGTCATGAGCAATCTCAAGCGATCATTACTGCAATCGAAGAATTTAAAGCGCAAGCAGGCAAGCCTACTTGGGATTGGACTGCACCTGAGAAAAATGTTGCATTAGAAGATAAAGTAGCAACTATTGCTGCTGAAAAAGTAGGCGCAGCTTACTTAATCACTGATAAAGTAGCGCGTAAAGAAGCTCTTGGTGAAGCTAAAGATGAAGTTGTTGCAGTATTAACAGCTGAACTTGCTGAAGGCGAGTCTTTAGACAAGCAAGAAATTGGCAAAATCTTCGGTTCACTTGAGAAGAAAATCGTTCGTGGCCGTATCGCTGCTGGCGAAAAACGTATCGATGGTCGTGAACCAGATATGATTCGTGCACTAGACGTAATGACTGGCGTATTACCGCGTACTCACGGTTCTGCTATCTTTACACGTGGTGAAACTCAAGCGTTAGTAACAGCGACACTTGGTACAGAACGTGATTCACAGTTAATCGACGATTTAACTGGTACTCATAAAAACCACTTTATGCTTAACTACAACTTCCCTCCATTCTGTGTAGGTGAAACTGGTTTTGTTGGTTCTCCTAAGCGTCGTGAAATCGGCCATGGTAACCTTGCTAAGCGTGGTATTTCAGCTGTAATGCCTACACTTACTGAGTTCCCTTACTCAATCCGTGTAGTATCTGAAATCACTGAATCAAACGGTTCTTCTTCAATGGCGTCTGTTTGTGGTACTTCTCTAGCACTTATGAACGCGGGTGTGCCAATTAAAGCATCTGTTGCCGGTATTGCGATGGGTCTAGTTAAAGAAGACGATAAATTCGTTGTTCTTTCTGACATTTTAGGTGATGAAGATCACTTAGGTGACATGGACTTTAAAGTTGCTGGTACAGCTGCAGGTATTACTGCACTTCAAATGGATATCAAAATCGAAGGTATCACTCAAGAAATCATGCAAATTGCGCTTAAACAAGCAAAAGCTGCACGTTTACATATCTTAGAAGTGATGGATGAAGCGATTTCTGCTCCTTCTGAAGAGCTATCAATGTTTGCTCCTCGCATATACACAATGAAAATCCCACAGAAGAAAATCGCTGAAGTTATTGGTAAAGGTGGCGCAACTATTCGTCAGCTTACTGAAGAAACTGGTACAACGATTGAAATCGGTGACGACGGTACAATTAAAATTGCCGCTACAGATGGCGAAAGTGCAGCTAATGCAATTAGCCGTATTGAGCAATTAACAGCTGAACTTGAAGTAGGTACTATCTACGAAGGTAAAGTTGTACGTATCGTAGACTTCGGTGCGTTTGTAAACATTCTTCCTGGTAAAGATGGTCTAGTACATATTTCTCAAATTAGTACTGAGCGCGTTAATAACGTGGCTGATCACCTTTCTGAAGGTCAAGAAGTTAAAGTTAAAGTACTAGAAGTAGATCGCCAAGGCCGTGTACGTCTAAGTATTAAAGAAGCAATGGAATCAGCAGCACCTGCAGCTGACGCGCCAACTGACGCGTAATTGCTAACTTATTAATCTAGTTATATTAGCTAGATAGTAAAAAAGGGGCTGTTTAGCCCCTTTTTTTATGCTTTAATGAAACCTTATTGGACAAGGTCTGTCTTATATTAATCGCGATATATCTTGGTATTAAGGATTTTAATGATACTCAAACATTTAGCTTTGGCATCTTTTGCTATTTTGTCTTTAAGCGCTTGCCAAACTACAACAGAATCAGAACCAACCCCGATTGTTAATGTGCCATTTACTGCACCTTTAGCTTCTGACTTTAGAAGTGAAATTGCTATTGCACGCTACTCAGAGCTATTAAATAGAGCCGACTTAAGCGAAGAGCAACAAGCTAAGCTTTATTACGACCGTGGTGTACTTTTTGATAGTCTAGGTATGACAACTCTTTCGCGTATTGATTTTAATCGCGCAGTAAAGCTTAAGCCTGATTTAGCTGAAGTGTATAATTTTTTAGGTATTCAACATACGCTTATGCAGCAGTATGAAAAAGCCTATGAGTTTTTCGATTCTGCCCTAGAACTTGATGAAGAGCATGAATACGCCTATTTAAATCGTGGTATCGCACTGTATTACGGCGACAGAGCAGGCCTTGCTAAAAATGATTTTAATGAATTTTTAGCTCGCTCTCCAAAAGATCCGTACCGAGTTTTATGGGTTTATTTAGCACAAGCACAAGAGGATAAAGCCGTTGCGCTTGATGCACTTAAACAAAATGCCACTGCGCTTGATGAATCACAATGGGCGTACCAGTTAATTTCTCTTTATACGGGGGATATGAGTGAACATGCATTTTTATCTGGCATTAGTGATGGTGTTAGAACTGAGCAAGAATATGCGCAGCGTTTATGCGAAGCTTATTTTTATTTAGCTAAAATGCATCAAGCAGCAGGTGAGCTGTATTTAGCATCAGACTACTTTAGGCTTGCGCTAGCAACTAATGTACACGAGTTTATTGAGTACAAATATGCGCGTTTAGAGCTTGAGTTGATGCAAGGTGTTGACGCAAGTTAAGCGTTTTAAATTAATAGGTGTATTACTATGTTGTTTGTTAATTACAGGCTCGAGTAATCACCTAGGCGCTATTGGCTTTTGGCATGTTTTAAACGCAAAAGCTAATGTGCTACAAAGTTATTGGAAATCACCTGGTTATTTTTCTGATCACTTAGAGCAGTTACCAAATACCTCTTTAGCTATACTCGCCCGCAGTAAAATTTCTTCAGCCCAATATATGTATTCTCTTAAGCTTATTAAAAACAGTCAGAGCGATACTGCAAAACAATTTTGGCTCAGATCATTAAATGACTTAACAATCCCAGAGCGTAAAATATTAGCAGCAAAGTTACTTGAGCACTCACGTTGGAGCGATTTAAAGTTACTCGCTAGTAAAAACAAATTACCAGCAGGGGATGTGCTAAATCATCTAAAACTTCGGTTAAAAACACCACAGAGTAAAGTATCTAGTGAGTTTATCCACGCTCTTGGTTTTTCATCCTTAAGAAATATAAGCAAACCTAATAAGCAATGTATGTTTAACGTGCTGACTATGAGCGATCATCGTAGGGGCTTATATAAACTCACCGAGTTTATTAATGCTTATAATAAACAACCAGAGCCTCGTGAAAATATTTTTTGCTTTTCAAAACCAGTTTACGTTGCAGGTATGCTTGAGTGTAAAAGTAGCATTAATCAAATAGCAAAGTGTGACTGGCAATCAGCTAAACTCAATAACCAGCTTCCTAACAATTTTGATTTTATAGTAATGATGCCAAAAGATGGAACGGCTAATGTTACTAAAGGAACAATGCTAATAAACTCAAAAGCAAAATACAGTGTGTTTTTGCATGAGTTGATGCATTTTAACGGTTTTGAAGATGAATATGCGCTACCTAAAGCTAAACAAGCATGGTTGTGTGCAAAAACGGGTTTTGTGGCACCTAATTTATTTATTTCTCATGATGAGTCGCCCCCAATAGGCTGGCATAAAGCAAAGAGTTGCCAGATAGGTGGTGTTGCATATAAACCTAGTGAAAATTGGTCTATTATGCAATATCAGCAGTTAGGGCTCTCGGCGCAGTATAGAGAGATTTGGTTGAAGCATTTAGATATGACCAATGGTAATTCTTATCGCCACTCCAGCGCGCTTACATTTGCAAATAAGGCCATATTAAATTAACAATTATCAGTATTAATTAATTGTTTTTGTAGGCTTAATAAATTGTTAGTACATGTTTAAAAAACACCCATACAGAACCGCTTTTTATAGACAAAATCAGTGTTTTTCAGTATAACTATAGTCATTAATGTCGTTTAAAAACAGGCAGTAAAAGCATCCCTTAGTATTAAAAAGAGATGCCCTGATAAACTTATGATTATAAAAGGCCCTACATTATGACTTTGCTCTGGATACCCTTGTTATCCTTAATTGGCAGTGTTATTTCTGCATGCACAGGTAAGTTATCCCGCAATTTAAGCACTAGTTTAACGGCTCTTGCGCCTTTAACGGCTTTGGGAATAACTTTATACCATGCACCTGCAGTTTTAGCGGGCGAAACCATTCTTTACTCTTTCGCTTGGATCCCGTCAATAGGGCTCGACCTATCTCTGCGGTTAGACGGCCTCAGTTTATTGTTTATGTTTATGATTTTAGGCATAGGCTTGCTCGTTATCCTCTACACGCGTTACTACCTCAGTGCCAACGACTCAATGGCTAAGTTATATAGTTATTTAATGCTGTTTATGACCGCAATGCTTGGCATTGTTATGTCTAACAATGTTATTCAGCTGTGGTTGTTTTGGGAATTAACGAGCATCAGCTCATTTTTATTAATTAGTTTTTGGTGGCATAAGTCTGAAGCGCGAAAGGGTGCTCGTATGGCTCTTGCTGTAACAGGCGCGGGCGGCTTAGCGTTACTTGCAGGCTTAATGCTATTAGGTGATATTGTTGGTAGTTATGACCTAGATGTTATCCTAGCGAGTAAAGCGATAATTCAATCTCACGATTTATACGAAGTAGCATTAGTATTGGTGCTATTGGGTGCGTTTACTAAATCGGCACAATTTCCATTTCATTTTTGGCTTCCTCATGCAATGGCAGCGCCTACGCCAGTGAGCGCGTATTTACATTCTGCAACCATGGTAAAAGCCGGTATATTTTTGTTAGCACGTTTTCATCCGGCTTTAGCTGGCACTGATACGTGGTTCTTACTTGTTGGATTAACAGGTTTAGCTACGCTGTTGTTTGGTGCTTACATAGCATTATTCAAACACGATTTAAAAGGATTGTTAGCCTACTCAACAATAAGCCATTTGGGTTTAATAACGCTATTACTCGGGCTTGATACTGAGCTTGCGACTGTTGCTGCTATATTTCATATAATTAACCATGCAACGTTTAAAGCGTCGTTATTTATGGCCGTTGGTATTATTGATCACGAAACGGGCACGCGCGATATGCGTAAATTAAATGGTATGTGGCGATACTTACCATACACTGCAACGCTTGCAATGGTCGCGGCGGCTGCAATGGCAGGGGTTCCATTACTTAATGGCTTCTTGTCTAAAGAGATGTTTTTTGCAGAAACGCTGCATCAGCAAGTGCTTGGTTCTATGTCGTGGTTAATTCCAGTACTGGCAACGGTTGCAGGCGCATTAGCTGTTGCGTACTCCGCACGCTTTATTCATGACGTGTTCTTTAATGGTGAGCCAATCGATTTACCTCGCACGCCGCACGAACCGCCACGTTATATGCGAGTACCAATAGAAATATTAGTTGTGATTTGTTTGCTAGTGGGTATGTTCCCACACTTTACAATTGATGGCATTTTATCTGCGGCCTCTTTAGCTGTACTTGGAAAAGAAATGCCAGTTTACGAATTGGCTATTTGGCACGGGTTTAACTTGCCTCTATTAATGAGTGCAATGGCGATTGCTGGCGGTTTATTTATTTATATTAATCGTAAATATCTATTTCAGTTTCAAGCGTCATTACCACCTTTAAATGCTAAAAAAACCTTTGAACGTGTAATTTTAAGTGTTGTTGCTTGGTGTCAGTCAAAGGTAAGCAGTATCGAAAATGGATCGCTGCAGCGCTACCTAGTAATTATGTTAGCGGTAGTCTTACTGTGTGCCGGTTGGCCATTATTTGAAATGCAACAACTTGCTGGCAGCATGCCACTTACCCCTGTTGATGTTCACAATGCAATTGGTGCGGGCTTATTGATTATTGGTGCTCTTGCTACCGTTATTTGGCATCGCTCTCGAATGGTATCGTTGTTAATGCTCTCAATTGTAGGGTTAATGGTATCGGTTGTGTTCACACGTTTTTCTGCTCCAGATTTAGCGCTTACACAGTTAACTGTTGAGGTTGTTACTATTATTTTACTTATGCTGGCATTGTTTTTCTTGCCCCAGCATACGCCAAAAGAATCAAGTTCATTACGCGTACTTCGAGATTTAGGGATTGCCTCTACGTTAGGTGTAGTTATAGCGAGTATCTGTTATGCATTACTTACACGCCCGCTAGATTCAATCTCAGACTTCTTTATTGCTAACGCTAAAATTGGTGGCGGTGGTACTAATGTAGTTAACGTTATTTTAGTCGACTTTAGGGGCTTTGATACGCTTGGTGAAATTACCGTATTAGGCATTGCCGCATTAGGTATATTTAAAGTACTTTCTCGAATCCCATTATTTATGCCAGCAAGTGACAGCGAAGGGCGCCCATGGGCACGAGAGCGCCATCCAATATTATTGGCGAGTATTTCACAAAGTTTATTACCGCTTGCGTTATTGGTTTCTGCATATATTTTCTTACGCGGACATAACTTACCTGGCGGTGGCTTTATTGCAGGACTGGTAACGTCAATCGCGTTTATTTTGCAATACATGGCGCATGGTACAGCATGGATAAACGGACGTTTTGATGTTAATTATCGTAAAATCATAGCTTCAGGCATTGGTATTTCACTGTTCACTGGTGTGGGTAGCTGGTTCTTTGATAAGCCATTTTTAACAACTTGGTTTGACTACTTTGATATTCCGTTTGTCGGTAAAACAGAGCTTGCCAGCGCGATTGCATTTGACCTAGGTGTTTACTTAACGGTTGTAGGCGCTACGCTAATGATTTTGGCAAGCTTAGGTAATATGACGGCAGATACCCAGAAAAAAGAGGTAAATATTTAATGGAATTATTGTACGCATCTTGCGTTGGAGTATTGGTCAGTTGCGGTGTGTTTTTACTGCTAAGAGCTCGTACGTTCCCTGTAGTACTTGGGCTTACTATGATTTCATATGCTGTTAACTTATTTTTGTTTTCAGCAGGTCGTCTTACTATTAATAAAGCGGTAGTGCTTGGTACTGGTACAGAATACGCCGATCCTCTACCTCAAGCTTTAGTGCTTACAGCTATTGTTATTGGTTTTGCGATGACCGCATTCGTGGTTATTTTGGCAATACGTGGACGCGCCGATTTAGGTAGCGACCATGTTGATGGTTATGTGCCTAACACCTCTGCAGATAATAAGGAGCAAAAATGATCCAACATTTAGCTTCGCTCCCTATTTTATTACCTATGCTGACGGCCGTTATTTTATTGCTGCCACCATGTGGTAAAAGCGTTAAAATTCGCCGCTTAGTTTCAATTGTAATGGCAATAGCTACTTTTGCCATTAGTGTGCTTTTACTTGTACATGTTAATAATACGGGTATTAACGTTTACGCTATTGGTAATTGGTCTGCACCATTTGGAATAGTCTTAGTAGCCGATATGTTGTCTACCTTATTGGTTACGTTAACTTCATTTTTAGGTTTGGGCGCTATTTTATATGGTAGTGCTGGCGATGATGAAAAAGGCAGCTTTTATCACCCACTTGTTCACTTTTTGATATTAGGTGTAAATGGCGCGTTTTTAACTGGCGATTTATTTAATCTATTTGTATTTTTTGAAGTGCTACTGATTGCATCTTATGCATTGTTAATGCATGCAGGTGATAAACAAAACACTCGTGCGGCATTGCAATATGTAATATTGAATTTAGTTGGCTCAAGCGTATTTTTAATCGGTTTGGGTATTTTGTACGGTGTGCTTGGTACGCTTAATATTGCAGATATGACGCAAAAGGTATCACTACTTACAGGTGATGATGTATATCTAGCAAAAGCAGGTGGCTTACTACTATTAATAGTATTTGCTTTAAAAGGCGCACTATTACCTCTGCATTTATGGCTTCCAAATACTTACGCAAGTGCTAAACCTGTGGTTGCTGCATTGTTTGCGATTATGACCAAAGTAGGCGTTTACGCTATGCTTCGTGTTTATACGGTGATATTTGGTGAACAAGCCGGAGCGCTTGAACACATGGCGCAGCCTTGGCTTTGGGGCTTAGCAATTGCGACCATTATAGTAGGTGCAATTGGTGTGATGGCTGCACAAGACTTACGTAAACTCACCTCTAACTTAGTATTAGTATCGGTAGGTACGCTGGTTGCGCTAATCGCGTTACAAAATGTAAATGCCACTGCTGCACTTTTATATTATTTAGTGCATTCAACACTTGTTAGTGCCGCACTATTTTTACTAGCAGACTTAGTTTCAATCCAGCGCGGTAAAGTTGGCGATAGACTAGTAGCTGGTCGCTCTGTAAAACAGCCATTTTTATTAGGTGTGTGCTTTATTATTGCGTCCTTAACGGTAGTTGGTATGCCACCACTGTCAGGCTTTGTAGGTAAAATTTGGATACTTAAAGCGACATTAAATAGTGAGCAAGCTTTACTATTTTGGCCAGTATATTTAGTAACAAGTTTTGCGTTGTTAGTAGCGCTTTCGCGCGCTGGCACAACTTTGTTCTGGGAGCATAGAAGCAAAAATAGCGAAAATGCCGATTGTGCAAGTGCACATCCGTTGCAGGTAACAGTAATTATAGCTTTACTTGCGTGTTCGCCATTGCTCGTTATTTTGGGCGGACCAATAAGTGAATATATGCTAAATGCTGCTACTCAGTTACATGATCTAAGCGGCGGTATTAATGCTGTACTTAAAGGAGGCATGTGATGAGATTACAAGCCCGTTTTCGTTGGTTACCAACGCCATTTCGTAGCTTATTTTTGTTTATGGTTTGGTTATTGTTAAACAATAGCGTATCGGTAGGGCACTTAGTATTAGCGACTATTTTTGCGATACTTATCCCTATTCTAAGTTTTTCGTTTCGAGACCCTCAGCCACTGATTTTAAAGCCAGGCTTGGCGCTTAAGCAGTTACTTATAGTGCTGTACGATATTGTTGTTGCAAATTTACAAGTGGCTTTACTTATACTTGGACCATCAAAAAAATTGCGTCCGGCCTTTATAAAAGTTCCTATAGATTTAACACACGACATGCCAATTACTATATTGGCTAGTTGTGTATCGCTTACACCTGGTACTGTGAGTGCAGAGGTTTATCCAATTGCTGAGTCGCTACCTGAAGGTGAAGAGCCAACGCAACGCTACTTACTGATACATGTGCTTGATCTTAAAGATGAAGAAGCACTTATCAAACAAATAAAACAACGCTACGAAGCTCCACTAAAGGAGATATTTCAATGTTAGATACTGTATTACTCATTGTTTTTTCGATGATTGGCTTATCATTATTGCTTAATTTATGGCGATTGATCATCGGTCCGTCAGTGCCTGACCGTGTTTTAGCGCTCGACACTATGTACATTAACGTCATCGCACTGATTATTTTATACAGCATTAGTATGGATACAGGGCTTTATTTTGAAGCTGCACTGCTTATTGCCATGCTCGGTTTTATAAGTACGGTTGCAGTGTGTAAGTATTTACTACGTGGCGATATAATTGAATAAGGTGAAAACATGATCAGCGAATGGGTTGTATCAATATTATTGTTATTTGGTGGTACGTTTATTTTAATTGGCTCAATAGGTTTAATTAAACTACCTGACTTTTTTATGCGTTTACATGGACCAACTAAAGCAACCACGTTGGGCATGGCGAGTATGTTAATTGCTGCTATGGTTTATTTTGCAAATTCAGGGCATGGCCTAAGTGTTAAAGAAATACTCATTACTATATTTTTACTAATTACGGCACCGATTAGTGGTTACATGCTAATAAAGTCAGCTATTCATCATAAGCTAAAAGCCAAAGAAGGCACTAAAGGCCTAGATAATGTAGAAGACGACTAACGCAAAAATTAATTTATAAAAGGCCGAATAAATACATTTTATTCGGCCTTTTTAATGATTGCTTGTACCCTTTACAATACAAACTATTCATGTGACTATAAATCCATTATTTATATGAAAGGATATTATTATGGGTAAGGTACTACTTTTATCATTGCTAATTTTTTCTAGTAGTTTATATGCTGAACAAAATACTAAGCAGCAAAAAATAGATGAACTCATTAAAGTAATGAATTTAGATTCAATGGTCGATTCTATGTACGGCCAGGTTGAAGGTATGATGAAAGGCATGTCAGACCAAATGGGTGTTAAGCCTTCTGAGCAAGCAATTTTTGATAAGTACTACGGCGACATGACGACGGTATTAAAAACTGAGATGAGTTGGGCTAAAATGCAGCCAATGATGGTCAATGTATACGACAAGCATTTTAGTGAGCAAGAAATTGCCGATATGCTAGCGTTTTATAAAACAGATACAGGGCAAAAAATACTTGAAAAAATGCCTGTTGTAATGCAAGAGTCTATGCAAATGTCACAAAGCTTAATGAAAGATGCTATGCCTAAAATACAAACTTTAGCGCAGCAACTAAGCGACGAATTAGAGCAAAGCCGTAGCGAATCAAACTAGGGCAGCGCATGTTTGGTATTTATGCTGCGTTATCGCCTATTTATGGAGAATAACCACACTACATAGGCTCTGCCTTGCCTAAAGACCAAACAGTCTGCATAAATTAAATCACCAATGATCAACACGCCCTTAGATTAATACGCGCCTTACTTAGGCGCTTCTCTGCTAAATTACGCCCCCTCCAGATAATACACGCCCGATATCAGCTTAAGTTAATTATGTTTGTGTCATTATATTAATGAGCAACAATACTTAATCAATTTGAGGGATTAAATTCGGCGTTAACTGCGTTAAACATTTTGATATACGACTGCATGGATGCAGAGGCAATTAGTGATAAGAACTAAATAACGAAACCTTTGCCTTGTTATCAATACGATTTTATTGTCTTAAATAGGTTACTTAATTAAGCGAATTGGTATTATTTTATTAGTTTTAAAATAGTCATTGACCTATGTGTTGCACCTAGGTTTATTATGAAGCTACTGAAACACGACGGAGCTAAATTATGTATGTTAAACAACTCGCTAAGTTAATGGGCGTGACTGCCGATACTGTTCGTCATTACACACGTATTGGGTTACTTAACCCAATACGCAGTGAAGAAAATGGCTATCAAGAGTATACAAAGCAAGACCAGCAGCGTTTAAGGTTTATTATTAGCTCTCGTCAACTAGGTTTTTCACTTAAAGATATTCAACACATTATAGGCGAGTCAGAGCATGGGAATTGTCCTTGTCCGTTAACGCGTAAACTCATTACTAAACGCCTAGAAGAAACCGAAGCACTATTTCAAGAAACATTAAAATTACGAAACAGAATGCATGCAGCTCTGGCGCAATGGGATACATCAGCCGATGGTGCAAATGCCAGTGACGTATGTAGTTTAATAGAATCTTTTGTTGATCCAATAAACGATTCTGCAAATAAGGAGCAGCGTAATGACGACTAATACAAAAGACACCGCGCAAAACTTTATTATTGAGGGTGCTAATTGCGGCAGTTGTGTGGCTAAAATTGAAAAAGCTCTTAATAGCGTGCAAGGCGCGCAAAACGTGGAAATGAACTTTGCACAGCGTACTGTCCGTGTAGAAGGTAAAGCCCGCGAAAGCACGCTTATTAAAGCAGTCGAAAACATTGGTTATTCAGCTAAGCCAATGAGTAACGAGTCTGATCAAGATGCACTTGATGAAAAAGCAAAGTCGGATGAGGCACATTATAAAAAGCTAATGCGTAATATGATATTAGCGTTAGGGGTCGGTGCGCCGTTAATGATATACGGGCTTATTTTTGACATGAGTGTGACCACCGACACACAACGAATAGCCTGGTTTTTAGTGGGTATAGTCACGCTTGTGGTTATGGCTATATCAGGTAAACAATTTTACAACGGTGCATGGCAGGCATTCAAAAACCATGCTGCCAATATGGATACATTAATAGCGCTTGGTACAGGTACTGCGTGGCTGTATTCAATGTTTGTGGTAATAGCACCAAACTTATTACCACAAGTTGCAAGACACGTATATTTTGAAGCATCATCGATGATCATCGGTTTAATTAGTTTAGGGCTCGCTTTTGAAGTAAAAGCACGTGGGCGCACCTCACAAGCAATTAAACGCTTAATTGGCCTGCAACCAAAAACTGCACGCGTAATTCGCGATGGTCAAGAGCAAGACATCGACATTAGTGATGTTGTAAAAAATGATGAAGTACGCGTACGCCCGGGTGAAAAAATCCCTGTGGATGGCAATGTTATTGAAGGCAGCAGTACGGTTGATGAGTCAATGCTTACTGGTGAGCCAATGGCTGTAAGCAAAAAAACGGGCGACAAAGTCGTTGCCGGAAGTATTAATAAAAGTGGCACTTTATTATTTAAAGCCACGCACATTGGTAGCGAAACCACACTTGCCAATATTATCAATATGGTAAAGCGTGCACAAAACTCAAAGCCATCAATAGGGCGCTTAGCTGATGTTATATCAGGAATATTTGTACCAACAGTCATGATTATTGCGGTGCTTGCAGGCCTTGCATGGTTAAACTTCGGACCTGAGCCATCAATTGCTTATGCCGTTGTTGCGGTTACCACTGTACTTATTATTGCTTGTCCTTGTGCGCTAGGACTCGCAACCCCTATGTCAGTTATGGTGGGTATTGGTAAAGCTGCAGAGTCAGGAATATTAATTCGAAATGGTGAGTCGCTGCAAACAACATCTAAAATCACCACCATGATTTTAGATAAAACAGGCACTATTACTCAAGGCACACCGCAAGTTACCGATGTAGTTACCTTTAATAACAGTGATGAAAATACAGTAATGCAACTTGTTGCAAGCCTTGAAAGTAGCTCAGAGCATCCACTGGCCCAAGCAATTACGGCACACGCTAAAAAGCAGGGCTTAGCTTTAAGTAAAGTAGCCGACTTTAACGCAATTACAGGTAAAGGTGTCACTGGCAGTGTTGACGGGCAAACATTGTTGTTTGGCAATAAAGCGCTAATGGATAAATACAACGTGGCCGTTGATGATGCAATCGAGCAAGCTCAAACACTTGCCAGTGATGCTAAAACACCCATGTATTTTGCAAGTAATAATAAGCTCCACGCTATTATTGCAGTAGCCGATCCAATTAAAGAGGATTCAGTTGAAGCTATTAAACGCCTGCAAGATAAAGGTATCCACCTAGTTATGCTAACAGGTGACAACAAAGCCACTGCACAAGCCGTTGCTAAGCAAGTCGGTATTGATGACTTTATTGCAGAAGTAATGCCCGATGACAAAGTAAACGAAGTAACAAAGCGCCAAGCAAACGGTGAAATAGTGGGTATGACAGGTGACGGTATTAACGATGCTCCCGCACTTGCACAAGCCGACGTAGGATTTGCAATTGGTACAGGTACCGATGTTGCAATAGAAAGTGCAGACATTACCTTAATGCGTGGTTCATTACATGGTCTTGCTGATGCAATTGCAGTGAGTAATGCAACTATTTCAAATATTAAACAAAACCTATTTGGTGCCTTTATTTATAACGTGGCGGGTATTCCGATTGCAGCCGGCGTGTTGTATCCATTTTTTGGCATACTACTTAACCCTGTTGTTGCAGGTGCAGCTATGGCACTTTCATCGCTTACAGTGGTAAGTAACGCTAATCGCTTACGTTTTTTCAAACCAAATAAATCGTAATTTAAGCTAAGGAGTACATTATGTTGATGATTAATATAGGTGGTGCACTGTTAATAGCCGCAATTATTTATTGGTTTTGGCTATACAAACCAGAGCAAACACAAAGTGATGACAACAAAGTAACGATAGTCGTTGATAACGGTGTTTATAAGCCAGGACATATTATAGTGGCAGCCAACAAAGAGGTTGTACTTACCTTTGATAGAAAAGACAGCGCGCCGTGCGCCGAAACAGTGGTATTTCCACAGCTTGATATAAGTAAAACGCTGGCAATGGGTGATGGCAATACAGTTAAACTACCTGCGCTTGAAGCCGGTGAATACGACTTTCATTGCCAAATGCAAATGTATAAGGGCAAGCTAGTTGCTCAGTAACCTGAACTAAGTAGGTGTTGGGGTCGTATAGTTGCCTTACATAAGCTGTATAAATAGATGAGTAGGAGTCGTTATACTAAATGAATAAACTAAACCCTAAAAAATTATTGAATAGTAAATGGACCGCAACACCTGCTATAAATAAAGAAAAACACTTCATTATTGTTGAGGTGGAATTTGATGAAGACGGTAATGTAATTGAATGTATTACCGAGGCTGTTATGTCAAATAATCAATATCCAATTAGTTGGCGAGATTTAAAAGATAACCAAAAGTGGCTGCAAGGGTGGAAGTAGTTTAAATCTATATAATTTACCTCACTCCAATAGCTGGCACACGATGTAGGTTTGCTTAACTCAAGCGAACCTATGTTTTACAGCGCATTAAACTATGAGTTGAATGCTACAACTTAGCTTTAGCATTGAAACCTTCCTAAATAAATTCGCCATTTGGCAACAAAACAGTTAATTTCAAAATATCTTTCCAAAATTTTTATAATAAATTTCAAAAACAATGTAACTTACTGATTATAAGTAAATTAATTATTTAATAGCCGCAAATAAATCCGATGTAATTTCCATGTTCATATTCAGTTTATTTTGAAGGCTAACCTAAACGCCCCCTTATTGGCTTTTTAGCAAAAGTGTGTCTTTTTAATTAAACTTAACCAATTGATTTTTATGGGTTTATTTTTTTTAGTTAAATGACTGTTGCTAAATAGCAACAATAACACCTCCCCAAATTAAGCTTTTCTCGCTTTATATCATTTAACTCATTGTTTTTAAATAATAAATAAAAAGTGGCACCGAAGTTGTAATACCTACAGTGTATTAAGCAAAACGTGATGAAAGCCAGAGGCCTTAATCGCAACAACCCAATGAAGGAATACTATTATGAAAACATTTCAATCAACATTAGTACTAATGGCGCTAGCTTCTTCATCAGCGGCTTTTGCAGCAACAGATTTTGATACGTTAGACGTAGATGGTAATGGCGCAATCAGCCAAGCCGAAGCTTCAGTAGATGCTGAGCTTTTAAGCAAATTTGAAGAACTCGATACAAACCAAGATGGTGAGCTATCTGAAGATGAGTTTTCTAAGGCCTAAAATTAAAGCCTTAAGCAGTTAATGCTCTGTGATGTTATCTAAATTCTGAGTTGCCAAAGACAACCTAAGTAGGCAAGGGAGCCTACTAAAAAGAATAACCAGGAAGTGACTAGAGAGCACTATAGAGCAAATTTATTTAGGACACCGCATACTTTTGAAGGATTAAATTATGAAAAAGCTACAATCAACATTTGTACTTATGGCTATTGTTTCTTCGTCAGTAGTATTTGCAAACACAGACTTTGAAACACGCGACGCAGACGACAACGCTTCAATTAGCCAAGCTGAAGAATCGGCGCAAGTGATAGAGCAATTTGACGAGCTGAATGTTCAAAGTAGCGGTGGTCCGACAGAAAATGATTTTTTTGAATATTAATTTATAGACACTTTACTCCTAAAGGATCTTTGAAAAGGACTTCTTACCCCTAATCAGGCCCAAAGCCTAAGGAAACGATTATGAAAACATTACATAAAACTCTAGCTCTTGTAGCCCTAGCTTCTTCTTCAGCGGCGTTTGCTGCGGTAGATTTTGATTCTTTTGATACAGATGGCGACGGCGTAATTAGCAAAACAGAAGCCCAAGTAAACTCGCAACTAGTACAGCTTTTTGATCAATTAGATACAGATGGAAATGGCGAGTTATCTAAAGAAGAGTTTTCGAAGGTTCAGTAATAAGCTCTATGTAGAGCCTTACCAGTCATACTCACAAAGCAGCTAAGTAATTAATACTTAGCTGCTTTTTTGTGCATTTAATTTAATATATTACTATGTAGTCACCAAAGTAGTGCAAAAGTTGAGTTTGAATAGTGTCAAGTTACTGATTGTTAAGTTATTTTATTGTTGGTTTTAAACTTGCAAATCTATTTATAACTTAGGTTAATGAGTATTTAAAATGGCGCGAATGAGTTATATCAGTAGTGTTGAACGCTACCACGAATATGAGCATGTAATACACAGTTTACTTGAATCTATTTTAATGAGTATTGAGGACGGATTAACTAAAGAACGTGATACTCGCTATCTGATTAAGCAGTACCCATTTTTAGAATTACAATATTGTTTAAATGCAGAAGGTTTGCAGCAGGGTAATAACGTCTGCTTTAAACACGCATACAGCAAAAAATTAGGTGAAAGTGGTAATCAACAAGATTTAAGTGAGCGACCCTATTTTTTGAACGCTAAAACAAGTGATAGAGTGTGCTTTACTGATCCCTACATTTCTATAGCGACTAACCATTTATGTATATCGGCGATTAAAGAACTAAAAAAACCAATTAATAATCAACATTACTTGGTCGTCGATGTGAGCTTAACGCAGCTTATTGAGTTTGTAATGGGTGATACTGCGCGCGCTAATATGTCGCCTTACTTTAAAGCGGGTTACGGTATTATTGTGGCGTGCTTATTTTGCTTAGTATTATTTTTACTGAATATCGTTTTTAGTGATATATACGCGCTATTAACCCATGTAGATACCTCATCAGATCCACTTGAACCCTTTAGTATCATTATTTACATCACCCTAGCATTAGCAGTATTCGATTTAGGTAAAACAATACTCGAAGAAGAAATCCTGATGCATAAGGATATTTTTAGGCACTCATCTACGCGGCGCACTATTACACGGTTTATATCTACCGTGTTAATTGCTATATCAATTGAGGCGCTGTTAACTATGTTTAAAGCGGCGTTGGGGCAATCGGAGTATTTAATGCCTGCAATAGCGATGATGCTTGCAGTAGTGGGGCTTTTAATTGCACTGGCTATTTATGTTTATTTAGGGGCAAAGGCCGAAACGCTATTAATGCGCGCTCGTTTAAAACAAAAATCCTCCAAGTAGGAGGATTTTTATATTACATAACTATTTAATAGCTATTTATTGCTTATCTTGCGCGCGTTTGGCTTTAAAGTCAGACTCGCTCGTCCACTTTGGCCAATCGCCATTATTTGCAAGCTGTGTGGCTATATCAACAATAAGATCTATATCTTGCTTAACACCACCTAACGACCAATCAGCTGAGTAGTCGTCTGCTTCTTTATGGTATTTATGCGCAATGTACTCAGGATCGGTATCACCCAGACTCATAAATAATAAACTAGGCACGCCTTGCTTAGAAAGCGAGAAATGATCAGATCTAAAAAACAAGCCATTTTGCGGGCGAGGGTCCATTTTAACAACACGGCCTTGTGATTTTGCAGCCTTTGCTAAATAGTTTTCCATTGTCGATAAATCTTTACCGTATTGTAAAATGTAGTCAGTGCCATCAAGCACGTTCATGCCATCAATATTTAATAGACCGACCATTTGTTTTGTAGGTACAACCGCACCCGATGCAAATTCTTCAGAACCAATTAACCCCGTTTCTTCTGCTGTAAAGTTAGCAAAAATAATTGAGCGTTTAAATGGTTTTTGCTTGTTCATTTTGCTCATTATACGTGCTATTTCAAGCGTGGCTGCAGTGCCTGAAGCGTTATCTACCGCGCCGTTATAAATCTTAGGGCCGGTATCAGTTTGTTTAGTACCAAAGTGGTCCCAGTGAGCGCTAATAACAACGTATTCGTCAGGTGATTCGCTACCTGTAATTTGTGCAACTACGTTATGCGATTTTGCATGTGATACTTCGTTTTTAAAGGCAAGGTTTGCTTTTAAGTTAAGTGGCGTCGCTTTAAAGTCATCATTTAATGCTGCTTGTTTTAAATCTTGGTAGTTAAGCTTTGCGGCGTTAAACATTTTCTCAGTCGCATCAAGTGTTAGCCAGCCCATAACCGGTAATTTAGACGCGTTTAAATTGTTATCCATTAACGTGTATTTAGTGCCGGTGTTTGAACTTTCAACTACGCCCCAAGGATATGCCGCAGGTGCTGTTTCATGAACAATAAATACAGCCTTTGCACCTTGGCGAGCGGCTTCTTCATATTTATAAGTCCAACGACCATAGTAGGTCATTGCATTACCAGTAAAAAGGGCGTCGTTTTGAGTAGCAAAGCCTGGATCGTTAACTAGCACAACCACAGTTTTACCAGTTACATCAATATTTTTATAGTCATTCCAGTTATATTCTGGTGCATTAATACCATAGCCAACAAATACAATGTCAGAATTGCGTACATCAATTAATGGCTGAAGTTGCTCGGTACGTGCGGTAAAGTCTTTACCTGATTCAAAGCTTAAATCACCTACCTTTAACTGCATATCCTGATTAGCTGTCACCATTGCCATTTTTACAGGCTGTAAGTATTTACCTTTATAAGCACCGGTTAAACCTAGCGCTTTATATTGCTCGCTTAAGTAGCCTACGGTTTTTACTTCACCATGAGTAAGTGGGCCTCGGCCTTCAAAGTCATCAGAGGCTAGCGTTCTAATATGCTGTTTAATATTGCTAAGGCTTACACCTGCTGTATTTTCTAATGGAGTTTTCTCGCTTGCAGGCTCTGAGCAGCCAAAGAGGGCAACTAGCAAGCTTAGGCTAGCGCTTTTTATAAGAGTAGATGCCATAGTCTTCATATTGTTATTTAATTAGGCTTTCAATATAAAGGAAGCACCGCAGCGATGTCGAATTTTTATAGAGAACTTTTCATTCAATTGCAGATTGATTTTATAAGGTGTATAAATAACGAACAATCTAAAGGAGCACATAATGGGCCAATGTAAAAAAAGCGGGTATTTATTTTTAGCTAGTGGCATTGCATTTTTTGCTGCTACAATATTAGCTGAGCAGGAGACATTTTTTGTGCTGTCTGCTTCTTTTATAATACAGGGCACTATAAGTATAAAAAAAGCGATTTAATAACCGCTTAGTTTTTTAGCTAAATATAAAGCTTAAATACGATACTTGGCACTAAAAGCAAAAAACCAGCATTAGCTGGTTTTTTAGCATAAGTTGCAGTTAGCTTTATGCGTCTGCAAGTTTTACGCGGATCTTACTTTTATCAACAGTAGATTGGTTAAGTGCAGTAATTGCGCTTTTACTTTCTATGTCGTTTGGCATTTCTACAAAGGCAAAACCTTTAGATTGACCAGTTTCTTTATCAAGTACCAAGTTACAGGTAGTCACTTTACCGTGCTCTGCAAATAAAGTACGAAGCTCATGCTCAGTGGTAGCACGAGACAAGTTACGAACTAATAGTTTCATAATGAACCTAAATAATTATGTCAGTATTAATTATCTCAAGTAACTCAGGTTTAACCTAATTTTATTTTAAAACAAATATAAATAAACGCTCTATAGAAATAGTTTTTTGTATCACTATGAAAATAATAGATTTTATAATTAAATTTGAAACACCAGTAAATTGGTAATATTAATTGGTAATTGAATTGTGGTTATTTGTACAATAAATTGGTAAATTCATATTTAATTAACTTACTATTAACCACAGAGCTACTCATGTCTAAATATACCCTTAAACCGTGCAATACAGTTACAGCTATACTTCTATCTTGTTTAGTTGCTGGTTGTGGCAGCTCAGGCTCTGATACTACGGTACAAAATAATGAAGCGATTTCTTCACAAACTCCTGCAACAATTGCTGGTAACACTCTAGGTGAAGTTATTAGCGATAGTAATGATGCAATAACAGGCTCATTAACTATTACGGATCAACAATCAGGTGAAGCTGCTTTTGTAGCACAAGAAAATAGCGCTACAAGCTATGGTTTTTTTAGCTTAAATGCTGGTGGAGATTGGTCATACACACTTGACGATTTAAACGCATCAATAACATCTTTAAGTGAAGGTGAAACACTACAAGATACAATAACAGTAAACTCTGTAGATGGTACTAGCGCACAAATTATCATAACAATTGTAGGTGCACCAATAGCTCAAGCTGATGGCTTTGAGAAAATATCACACGTTTTATTGCAATCAGATGGCGTTAATTCGGGGCTTGACGCATACACACTTATTGAAAATGCCTTCGGCGAAGGGTCAATTGAATCTCCAGACCTATATGCTGGCAATCATCAAAGTGTTGTCCATATTCTTGAAGATACCGATACGATAATTGGTAACCATTTTGTCTTTTTAGCTCACCGAGATGATGACCAAGATAAAGACAAAGGCGTAAGTGATAGACAACGTAACGAAATAAAGACCTACGATAAATCACCACAAGAAACACTGGCGTTTGAGGGTGAGACATTTCAATATAGCTGGAAATTTAAAGTAAGCAGCGAGCTTGAGCTTACGAGTAAGTTTAGCCATTTTTTTCAAATAAAAGCCCGAAATGACAGCAACGATAATACTAATGGTAATGACGATCAGCCTATTATTACGCTCTCTGGAGCACAAAAAAACAGTACAGGTAATCAGCTGCAAGTGCGATATAGTGCAGGCTTTGATGAAAACGGTAACAGCACGGGGCTTGATAAAAACCTCATTGAAACCGACTGGTCACTCATTACAGATGAATGGGTCGAGGTATTTGTACAAGCTACATTTAGTGAAAATGGCAAGTTTGATATGACGTTAACGCGCTTAAGCGATAATGCAGAGATATTTAATATAAGCGAGCAAAACATAGATATGTGGCGCGGCTTTAGTGATGAGGATTTTGCTCGTCCTAAGTGGGGAATTTACCGCTCAATTGTTGAAACCGACAGCCTTCGCGCTGATGAAGAACGTGTTAGGTTTGCTGATTTATCTATTACAAAAGGTAAGATAGCGCAGTAAGCTATTTTATCAATTAGCATGAAAAAGCCGTTAATGATTATGCATCATTAACGGCTTTTTTAATTTTTTGAGAAAGTGATTACTTCACTTCTTTACCCGCTGCTTGTTGATCAGCATGGTAGCTTGAACGTACAAACGGGCCAGAAGCCGCGTGAGTAAAGCCAATTTCGTCTGCATACGCTTTTAAGCCGTCAAACTCTACTGGTGGCACGTAGCGCTTAACCGGTAAGTGATGCTTAGAAGGTTGTAGGTATTGGCCTACAGTTAGCATGTCAACGTTGTGAGCACGTAAATCGCGAAGTACTTCTTCAATTTCGCTAATTTCTTCACCTAAACCAACCATTAAGCCTGATTTAGTTTTTACTTCTGGGTGAGCTTCTTTAAAGCGACGAAGTAACTCTAATGACCATTTGTAGTCAGCACCTGGACGAGCTAGTTTGTATAAACGTGGCGCAGTTTCAAGATTGTGGTTAAACACATCTGGTGGCGTCTCGATTAATATCTCTAGTGCGCGGTCCATACGACCACGAAAATCAGGTACTAAAATTTCGATAGTGATAGTTGGATTATGTTTACGAATCTCGCGAATACAATCTGCAAAATGCTGTGCACCACCATCACGTAAATCATCACGGTCAACTGAAGTGATTACAACGTAGCTTAGCTTCATATCTTTAATAGTAAGTGCTAGCTTTTCAGGTTCAGTGGCATCAGGTTTTAATGGGCGACCATGAGCAACATCACAAAATGGGCAACGACGAGTACAAATAGCACCTAAAATCATAAAGGTAGCTGTACCGTGGTTAAAACATTCAGATAGGTTAGGGCACGAAGCTTCTTCACATACCGAGTGTAAGCCATGCTTACGTAGCGCTTTTTTAATACCGTCAATACGATCGGTTGATTTAGGTAAGCGAATTTTTAACCATTCTGGCTTACGCAACATTTCAGTTTTTTCTGTAGGTAAAACTTTTACTGGGATCAACGCCATTTTTTCTGCGTCGCGTAGTTTTACACCTGGTTCCATTTTGACTGGTTTATTCATTCGTTTTCAAACCCTTCAGTATGCTTAACCTGTGTTGCATTAAGCTTCTTGATCATGTGTTTCACCAATCCTTCACCCGCACTTTCTAGGTTTTGAGGACCATCTAATTCTTTAGTTTGCACCATATTCATTCCCGCATACCCACATGGGTTAATGCGTAAAAATGGACTTAGGTCCATGTTAACATTTAATGCTAAGCCATGAAACGAGCAACCACGACGAACCCTTAAACCAAGGGATGCAATTTTACTGTCATTAACGTATACACCTGGTGCATCAGCTTTAGCATAAGCTTCAATACCATACTCGGCGAGTGATTCAATAATGCACTCTTCAAGCCAAGTAACCAGTTCACGTACACCAATCTTTAAACGACGTAGATTAAATAATACATACATCATTTGCTGGCCAGGGCCGTGGTAAGTTACTTGCCCGCCACGGTCAACTTTAATCACCTCAATGTCGCCAGGAGCTAGTAAGTGTTCGTCCTTACCAGCCTGACCTTGGGTGAATACACTCTCGTGCTCTACAAGCCAAATTTCATCTGGCGTATTTTCATCACGGGTGTCGGTAAAGTCCTGCATTTTTTGCCAAATTGGCATATAACGCTGACGACCCAGTTGGCGTACGATCAAAGTGTTTTCGTTCACAACAAATCTCAACTATGGATTAAAGCATGTGGCGTACGTCATCAATATTGCTGATCACGTTGTAAATTTCTTCAATGTGTTTGCCACTAGTAACTGTTGCTACAAGGCTTACTGACTCGTAATTACCTTTGCTGCTTGGTTTTACTTTAGGGGCATAATCGCCAGGTGCTATTGGTTGTAACTTAGCTAAAATTTGATCAGTTAAGTTTACGTTAGCTAAACCCATTATTCTGAATGTAAATGGGCAAGGGTACTCTAGGTACTCATCAAATTTAGTATCTTTAACAGGTTGAACCACGACGGTGACTCCTCATACAAAAGTGTGGACTCTATGCAAGCTTGAAGCTTAATACAGATAGGCAATTAGCAGTCTTGCTTATATGGGGCGCATTCTAACATTTTTCAAGCAAAAAAAAACGCCTCACAGCGGAGACGTTTAAATTAGTTACCTAGTTAATAGGGGAGATATAAATTACTGCATGATCTGTAAACGTAAGTAATCATAAATTTTGCTAAAGAAGCTGCCTTCTTCCACTTCCTCAAGTGTTACTAGTGGGTATTGAGCAATATCTTCGCCCTCTAGTTGCAAGAATAACGTACCTACTTTAGTACCTTTAGCAAGTGGTGCTTCAAGCGTATTATCTAGCTCAAAGTTAGCTTTAAGGTTTTTATGCTGACCACGTGGGATAGTAATTGGTGTATCTTCTAAAATACCTAAAGATACGTTCTCTTTGTTACCCATCCAAATACGTTGTTCTGCAAAGCTATCGCCTGCTTTGTACGGAGTAATTGTTTCATAAAAACGAAAACCATAGTTAAGTAGCTTTTTACTTTCTACTTTACGCGCTCGTTCGCTTGAGGTACCCATAACAACAGCAATTAAACGCATATCGTTTTTAGTTGCTGAGGTAACTAGGCTGTAACCAGCTTCTGATGTATGCCCTGTTTTAATGCCGTCAACATCTAAGCTTTCATCCCATAATAATGAGTTACGGTTATATTGCTTAATGCCGTTATAAGTAAATGACTTTTGCTTATAAAGTGCATATTCATCTGGCACATCACGAATAAGAGCAGCACCAAGTGTCGCCATATCGCGTGGAGTTGTGAAGTGCTCGTCAGTATCAAGGCCGTGGCTGTTGATAAAGTGACTGTTGCTCATACCTAATTTAGCAGCATGGGCATTCATTAAATCAGCAAATGCGCTTTCGCTTCCAGCAATATGCTCAGCCATTGCTACACATGCATCATTACCTGATTGAATAATAATACCGTGGTTAAGCTCATCAACACTAATTTGCTTACCTACTTCAATAAACATCTTTGAAGATTCTGGAAAGTTTTTAGCCCATGCTTTTTCGCTTACCGTTACCATATCGGTAGTGGCAATATTACCTGCTTTAATTTCAGTACCAATTACATAACTGGTCATCATTTTAGTTAAACTTGCAGGTGCAAGCTGTGTATCGGCTTCACCTTCAGCAATAACTTTACCTGTTGTAAAGTCGACTAAAAAATAACCTTTCGCATTAACTTGAGGTGGTGCCGGAATAATTTGGGCGCTGGCTGAGAATACGGCGGCTGTACAAACTAGGCCGCATACACCTTTGAGGATTTTATGTTTAATAGATTTCATCATACTCATTAATGGTTAAAGTTAAAGATTCGCGTTACGCCATTCTATACCCAAACTACCCCGAGATGCGAGCGTCGTTGGAGTTAAAAACGATTTAGGCAAGGCATTGATTGCAAATAATAGTTACTCTATTGTTCAAATCAATAACGCAGTATAAATCGTTTTTAAACCAACCCTTAGGGCGTTTCACTGGAGCTTACTCTCTGTGTTGTTACTTTTTAAAAGGGATTACCATTTTTACAAAGTAACGCCTAGATATTAAGCCCCAGTGTAACGCTGAATTCTGCATTCTGGAGTAGTTTGGGTATTCGTCTTACTGAGTGTAAAGCAAGAACGCGTTTTGAAATTGATTTTCTTTTAATTTTTTTAATACTTCGTTTGCATGAGGGGTATCTTTTATTGGCCCTAAATGCAGTCTGTAAATATCGTCTTTTTGCACAATATTTGTTGGTAATTTGTATTGCTCTCGCAATGTGCTGGCAAGTGCTTCAATATTAGCAAGTGTACTACCTGCAGCTACCTGAATATAGGTTTGACGCGCAGTTGCGCCCGCAAGCGTAACGGCCTCTAGCTTAACCTTTGCTGTACCATGGGTGTAGTAGCCAAGCTTATAAGCGGCTGCGTACGAAAGATCAATTATTCTATCGTCATGAAATGGGCCACGGTCGTTCACGCGTACGATTACCGATTTACCATTTGCTGTATTGGTTACTTTAACAAAGCTAGGTAGTGGCAGCGTTTTATGCGCTGCGGTCATGGCAAACATATCATACGTTTCACCATTTGAGGTGTGATAACCATGAAATTTACGACCATACCAAGAGGCAATGCCTTCCTCACTATAACCCGTCTCATCAAGCATGGGCGAATAGCTTTTACCAAGCACTGTGTATGGGCGGCTAGCGCTAGCACTTTTAGTGGTTTCGGTAACTATAGCGTCTTGCATCTCAAGTGTAGTTGGAGCTCTTAATGGCGCTGCATCATGACGCATACTATAACGGCTACTTGGCCCACTACTACAAGCACTTAAAAGCAAAATTAATAACGTGGTAAATATAAACTGATTTGTGTGTCGCATTATTTTAAAAGCATCCTTTTATCTGTCGCGATTGACATAATAATGCCAAATCCTGCCATTAACGTCACCATCGATGTACCACCATAACTAATCAGTGGTAAAGGTACGCCTACAACAGGTAATAAACCCGATACCATGCCTATGTTTACGAATACATATACAAAAAAGGTGAGGGTGAGTGCGCCTGCGAGCAATTTACCAAATGCATCTTGTGCATTAACAGCAATGTATAAACCACGACCAATAATAAATAAGTACAGGCTAAGTAAAACACATACGCCGAATAAGCCAAATTCTTCGCTTAAAACCGAAAATATAAAGTCGGTGTGGCGCTCTGGCAAAAACTCTAATTGCGATTGTGTACCAAGCAACCAGCCTTTACCTTCTATGCCGCCTGATCCAATAGCAATTTTCGATTGAATAATATGATAACCCGAACCAAGCGGATCGCTCTCAGGGTCTAAAAAGGTGAGTACACGTTGTTTTTGATAATCGTGCATACCGTAGTGCCAAAATGGCCATGCAGCAAGCGCTACAATCGAGCTTAAAAAGCCTATTAAACGCCAACTCAAACCAGACAAAAATAATACAAATATACCTGAGCTTGCAATAAGTATAGCGGTACCTAAGTCGGGTTGTTCTTTAATTAATAATGTAGGGAGCATTACAATCATAAAACCAATAATTAAATGTAGCGGGCGAGGTGGTAAGTGGTTTCTACCTATATACCAAGCTACCATCATCGGGACTGCCAACTTCATTAATTCTGCAGGTTGAAACCGTGTCACCCCTAAATTGAGCCAACGCTGCGCGCCTTTTGAGCTTACGCCAAATAAAAGTACACCGACTAGCATTAATAACCCAACACAATAAAGTGGGATCACTAACCGCTTTAACGTGGCAGGCGAAAACTGGGCTAAAACAATCATAGCAAAAATCGCACCGCCCATGCGGGTCATGTGCCTAATCATCATAGAAGACTCTTGCCCGCTTGCGCTGTAAACAACCATTATGCTGCCAGCCATCATTATAAGTAGTGCAATAAGCAGCGGTAGGTCTAGGTGCATACGCATCCAAATAGAGCGTTTATCGTGCAAAGCGGTCATGGTGTCTCGTTCCTTGCAAGATTAACAGGGTTGGCTGCAAAGTAGTAATCCATAAGTTGGCGAGCTATTTGAATACCGCCGTGGTTGTTTTCTAACACAACAGAAACCACAATTTTAGGATCGCTATAAGGTGCAAAGCCTACATAAATTGTATTATCGCGTTGGCGCTCTTTAAGAGATTCTGCATCGTAACGCTCACCTTGGGCAATACTAACTACTTGCGCGGTACCGGTTTTACCAGCCGAGTCGTAGTTAGTCCCTTTAAATGCTTTGTGGGCTGTGCCTGATATTTTTTGTACTGTATTATGCATTGCATCTAACGATACTTGCCAATGGCGCGGATCTTTTAAAATAACAGGAGGTTTTTCTTCGTTGTTAATTTGCGTTATGTCGTTATCTTTTTTTATCACTTGCACCAAATGAGGGGGATGATTAATACCACGATTAACTAATATGTTAGTTGCATTTGCAATTTGAATAGGTGTGGCAGTCCAGTAACCTTGGCCAATGCCTACCGAAATAGTATCACCGCGCCACCAAGACTCTTTAAAACGTCCTTCTTTCCATTCTTTTGAAGGTAGAATAGCAGTAGTTTCTTCGTGAATATCAATACCTGACAAATCACCGTAGCCAAAACGGGCCATAAAATCGCTTATTTTAGTAATGCCTAATCGATAAGCCGCATCGTAAAAATAGGTATCACACGACTCTTCAATCGCTTTATATACATCTACATGACCATGGCCCCAACGTTTCCAATCTCGCCATTTATGTTCAACATTTGGAATTTGAAAAAAGCCAGGATCCCACATTGATGTTGACTCATTTACTATATTTTCTTCAAGCGCTAATACAGCCATTAAGGGCTTTACCGTAGAGGCCGGCGCATAACGACCTTGCGTAGTACGGTTTATTAATGGTCGGTCTTGGTTAAGCAGCGCTTTATAATTTTTGCTGCTAATGCCGTGTACAAATAAGTTTGGATCGTAACTTGGGTTTGAATAAAGTGCCAGCACGCCGCCATCTTTGGCGTCCATAACTACAACAGCGCCACGCATATCTTTAAGCGCATGTTGTGCTATTTGTTGCAAGCCCACGTCTAAAGTAAGTACTAAGTCGCTACCAGGTTGCGGTTGGGTCATGCTCAGGGTGCGTATTACACGGCCACGGTTATTAACTTCTACCCGTTGTGAGCCTACTTTACCGTGCAGTGTTTCTTCGTAATATTTTTCTATGCCGAGTTTGCCAATATCATGTGTGGCGCGGTAATTGGTTGCACGGTCTTCTTGTTCTAATTGGTTTAGCTCTTTTCTATTAAGCTTGGCAACGTAACCGAGCGCATGCGTTAGTGTGTCGCCAAATGGGTAGTAGCGTGCAAGGCGTGCCTCAATGCTAAAACCAGGGAATTTATGTTGATTAACCGAAAATTTCGCCACTTCTGTTTCGTCTAAGCGGGCTTTTAATACTTGTGATTTAAAACGACGGGTGTGTTTTATATCTTTTAAAAAGTCTTGTTTGTCTTGCTCTGTAATCGCAATTATTTTACTTATTTGATCAAGCGATTCGTCAAGGTCGTCTACCTCTTCGGGGATGACCTCAAGGTTGTAAACAGGTTTGTTTTCAGCAAGTAGCACACCGTTACGGTCGTAAATTAAACCACGGTTGGGTGCAATAGGGATAACTTTAATGCGGTTATCGTTGGAGCGGGTTTGGTAGTCTTGGTGATCTTCTACTTGAATAGTATAAAGATTAGAAAGCAATACTGCGACTAATCCTAATACAAAAACAAAACCCACGAATGCTCGCCTAGCAAATAAGTTTGCTTCTGCGGAGTGGTCACGAATAGTGGGTCTATGTTTTAGCATGGCAAGGGGTTACTCGCGATGATAAGGATGGTTGTTATTTAAGCTCCAGCCTCGGTAAAGGCTCTCTGCAACAATTATACGCACCAAAGGATGCGGCAATGTTAAATTAGATAACGACCATTTTTGCTCAGACGCTGCAATACACTCTGGAGCAAGTCCTTCAGGTCCGCCAATAAGTAAACTTACATCGCGGCCATCGAGTTGCCATTTTTCCATATTTTTAGCAAGTTGGTGAGTATCCAGTGCTTTCCCTGTTACCTCTAACGTTACAATACGATTGCCTTTTGGAATAGCCGCTAATGTTTTTTCACCTTCAATGTGTAAAATACGCTTTATATCTGCATTTTTACCACGTTTACCGGCTGGAATTTCGATTAACTCTAGCGCCATATCTTTAGGGAAACGGCGCTGATATTCTGCAAATCCCGTTTCTACCCATGCTGGCATTTTAGTACCAACAGCAATCATTTGTATTTTCACGTATTACTTCCAAGCATTGTCTAAAATGAGTGAGCGTTTAGCCCCACAGTTTTTCTAGATCGTAGTAGCTACGTGCTTCGTTTTGCATCACGTGTACAACCACATCACCTAAATCAACCAGTGCCCATTCGCCGTCGCCTTCACCTTCATAACCTAGTGGCTCTGAATCTGCATGACGCGCTTCTTTTGCTAAGTGATCGGCAATTGACTGTACGTGGCGTTTAGAAGTACCAGAACAAATTACCATGTAATCTGTAATATCTGATGTTTCAGTTACGTCAATATGAACGATGTCACGCGCTTTCATATCGTCAATTTTGTCCATAGCAAAGGCGAGTAGTTGTTTTGAATCCAAGGTTTTGTCTCAATTTAAAAATTTAATGGCGCGCATTTTAACACGCTAGGAGTTTTTAAGCATCAATTTGATAGAGCTGATGCACTTCTATGTAATGACTCACTGCGTCGGGCAATAGTTCATTCTTTTTATTACTTTTTTTTAGCTGCTTGCGAATTGTACTTGAGGCTGCATCGAGCATTTCACCCGGTAAAAAATAAAGTTTACCTGCAAGTGAGTGTTTAAGTGCCGCGACTTCGCCAGCATTTGCGTGTTGCATATAGCTTTTGAGCTCACCTTTTACAGTGCAATGTTGAGCAGGGCGCTGGTACACCACAATATGACAAAGCTGAGTTATTGCCTTCCACTCAAACCACTTATCGAGATTGTTAAACGAGTCCATACCAATTAAAAATAAAATAGGTGTAGTGGGGTGCTCTTTACGAAGTTCTTGCAAACTAAGTAGCGAATACGATGGACCAGCTCGGTTAAGCTCTCTTAAATCGAGTTCAAAATGAGGATAAGGTGCAATGGCTGCGTTTAGCATATTAATACGGTGCTGAGTACTAATTCCCGGCGCTGCTTTATGTGCAGGGAGTGCACAGGGCATAAAATAAAGCGTATCTAAATTAAACGCATTAACGCATTGCTGCGCCATATTTAGATGGCCTAAATGGACGGGGTCGAAAGTGCCACCAAAAATTGCGATCATTTAACACCCATTATTTATTAATTAACCGCGTGGCAAGGCATAGGAATGTTGAGCGGCTGGCAAAATTTAATACAAATATGAGCAAGCGCTTGGTAAGGTGCAATTAAATTACCTTGCTTGTAACTGGCATCAAACAACGCAACATCACTGTTTATTTGTTCTAGTGTGTGCATATTTAAACGGTTAATTGCGTTTTGAACTGGACCTTGTTGGTTTTTCCAAATTGCTTTTTGTTTAAATAAATTTGCTATAGGTTCGCCATTTAATAAACCAAGTTGCACGCTTATAAGTGTATTAAGCTCTTTGGTTATAGCCCACAAAATACTCACCACTTCGGTGTTATCGCTGGCAAGTTTGTTTAATACTTTTATAGCTTGTTTAGCGTGACCATTTAATAGCGCATCGCTTAAATCAAAAATATCAAACTTGGCTTGATTTAACAGCCCTTGCATAACTAATTGCTGAGTAATTAATGCATTGCCGTGCAGTAGCGAAAGCTTCTCAAGTTCCTGAAAACAGGCTAACAAGTTGCCTTCGGTGGCATTTATTAAGCTTACCTTGGCGTCACTTTGCATATTAAGTGATAAACGTTGGCATTGCTCATCAAGCCATCGTTTTACATGAGAGCCCGTAAGTGGGTAGCAAGGTACGAACACGCCTAGTTTATCAAGGGCTTTAAACCATGCACCGCGTTGTACTTCTTGACTGGCTTTAGCGCCTTTAACAATTAAAATAGTATCGGGATTAACCAGCTCAACTACTTTTTTAAAGGTATTGCTGCCAATAACGCCTGGCTTTTGTTGGTTTAAATCAAGCTCAATAATAGTGCGGGCGCTAAACAGCGACATGCTCTGATACTGGGCTATGATTTCTTGCCAATCGAATCCTTGCATTAAAGTAAACTTAATTACTTCATCAAAACCTTGTTGTTTAGCACTGTCGCGAATTTGTTGTACGCATTGCGCTTCTTGAAAAGGCTCTTCACCAAATACTAAATAAAAGGGCTTTAGCCCTTTATTTAATTCATTCGGTAGTTGATTAGCGTAGCAGCGCATTATAGTTGCGACAGCTCTCTAACAATACGACGACTGGCTTGCTCACGAATCTCGCTAATGAGTAGCTCAAGCTCTTTTGCTTTTGCTAATGCATGATCCGGATCGTCTTGGTAATTACGATAAAGCTCAAAACGTTTTTCTATCGCTTTTTCACCAGGGAGTTTAACTACATACGACACGCCATAAGCAAGTTCGTATTCAGCAACCTGACCATTTTGAAACAGCGAAAGTGTTTGGCGTTCAATACTTTCTTTGCGTAAATACAATTGGGCTTTATCTTTAGCTGACGATACAAGCTCTACGTTACTCGCTTTAAGCTCTTTTTTAAGCTCAGTAAATAAAGTCGATTTTTCATCATCGCCTACAAGTGTTAGCTGTTTTAAGTTATCAGGCAAGCTAGAGGCTTTTTTTAAATGAAAGCCACAGCTTGATAACAAAAAACAGACTAGCACTAAGGCTAGTCCATTTTTAATGGCGTTAAATGCAGCCATATTAGTTAGCTACCACGTTAAGTAGTTTACCTGGTACGTAAATGATTTTACGAATAGTTGCGCCATCCGTAAATTTAGTTACGTTAGATTCTGCAAACGCAAGGGCTTCTACTTGCTCTTGAGTGGCATCAGCTGCAACTGTTAACTTAGCGCGAAGCTTGCCGTTTACTTGAACGATGATTAGTTTTTCATCTTCAACAAGTGCCGACTCGTCAACTTTTGGCCATGCTGCATCTAAAATCTCGCCTTCTTTACCAAGCTCTTTCCAAAGCTCATGTGATAAATGCGGAGTAATAGGTGCAAGCATAATAACTAATGCTTCAAGTGCTTCGTTAGCAATCGCTACATCTTGTTTGTCGCTCAGTGGTGCTTTTAATAACTTATTAGAAAGCTCCATAATGGCTGCAATAGCGGTGTTAAAGGTTTGACGACGTTCAACATCATCAGTCACTTTAGCAATTGCTTTGTGTAAGTCACGACGTAGTACTTTTTGCGGGTTAGTGAGCGCTGATTTATCAAGTGCTTGGTAACCTACTGTTTTAACATCTACTGCGTATTTCCATACACGTTTTAAGAAGCGATGTGCGCCTTCAACACCTGAGTCTGACCATTCAAGCGTTTGCTCTGGTGGTGCTGTAAACATCATAAATAAACGCACTGTATCTGCACCGTATTGGGCAATTACTTGTTGTGGGTCTATACCGTTGTTTTTAGACTTCGACATTTTACTCATGCCAGATGAGAATACCGGCTCACCGTCTTCTTTATGCCACGCTTTAGTTACGCGACCCTTGTCGTCGGTTTCGGTATTTACATCGCTTGGCGAAATCCATACATCGCCGCCTTTTTCATCTTTACGATAAAATGTTTCAGCAAGCACCATACCTTGACAAAGTAAGCGGTCGAACGGCTCGTCTGAATTTACTAAACCAAAGTCACGTAATAATTTATGGAAAAATCGCGAGTACAATAAGTGTAAAATAGCGTGCTCAATACCACCAATGTATTGGTTTACTGGTAACCAATAGTTAGCAGCCGCTGGATCTAGCATGCCTTCGTCGTAGCGTGGGCTACAGTAGCGTGCGTAGTACCAAGATGATTCCATAAAGGTGTCAAACGTATCAGTTTCGTGAAACGCAGGTGCGCCATTTACTGTTGTTTTAGCCCATTCTGGGTCTGCTTTAAGAGGTGACGTTACACCGTTCATTACCACATCTTCTGGTAAGCGAACTGGTAGCATATCTTCTGTTGCTGCAAGTTCTTTGCCTTCTTCGTCGCTAAGCATTGGGATTGGAGAACCCCAATAACGCTGACGGCTCACACCCCAGTCACGTAGACGGAAGTTTACTTTACGCTCCCCAACACCGAGTGCTTCAAGCTTGTCGGCAATAGCTTTAAACGCAGCGTCAAAATCAAGACCGTCAAATTCACCTGAATTTACAAGTACACCTTTGTCGGTAAATGCTTCTTGCTCAAGGTTTACTTCAAGATCTGAGCCTTCAACCGGTGCAATTACTTGTTTAATATCTAGGCCGTAAGCCGTTGCAAATTCAAAATCGCGTTGGTCGTGTGCAGGTACCGCCATAACAGCGCCTGAGCCGTAATGCATTAATACAAAGTTAGCGACCCAAATTGGTACTTGCTCGCCCGTTAATGGGTGAGTTGCGTAAAAGCCTGTTGCTATGCCTTTTTTCTCCATTGTTGCCATGTCTGCTTCGGCAATTTTGGTGTTTTTGCATTCTTCAACAAACATTGCAACAGCATCGCTATTTTTAGCGGCTTCTTGTGCAATAGGGTGACCACCAGCAACAGCAACATACGTAACACCCATAAAGGTGTCTGGACGAGTTGTGTATACGCTAAAAGTTTCGTCGTTATCGGTGCGTTTAAATTCAATATCACACCCTTCAGAGCGGCCAATCCAGTTACGCTGCATTGTTTTAACTTGCTCTGGCCAATCTTCCAACTTGTCTAAATCGTCAAGTAGTTCTTGTGCGTAGTCGGTAATTTTAATAAACCACTGTGGAATTTCTTTTTGCTCAACCACAGCGCCTGAACGCCAACCGCGACCGTCAATAACTTGCTCGTTAGCTAATACTGTTTGATCCACTGGATCCCAGTTAACCGTCGACATTTTTTTATACACTAAGCCTTTTTCGTAAAGCTTAGTGAAAAACCACTGCTCCCACTTGTAGTATTCTGGATGACACGTCGCAATTTCGCGATCCCAGTCATAACCAAAACCTAATTGCTTAAGCTGTGTACGCATGTAATCAATATTTTCGTATGTCCACTTAGCAGGTGCTGTTTTGTTTTTAATAGCAGCGTTTTCTGCAGGTAAACCAAACGCATCCCAACCCATAGGTTGCATTACGTTTTTGCCTTGCAGGCGCTGGAAACGAGAAACAACATCACCAATGGTGTAGTTACGTACATGACCCATATGCAGTCGACCACTCGGATAAGGAAACATAGAAAGGCAATAATACTTTTCTTTGCTCTCATCTTCAGTGACTTTAAATACCTGGTTTTCTTCCCAGTAGCTTTGTACTTTTGACTCTATATCTTGCGGGTTATATTGCTCTTGCATCTATGGTTCCAGACTTCTTGCAAACTAATAAAAAATTGCCATTAGGATACCCCAAATAAAGTGCTATTCACAGCGTCAAAAACGCGGTTTTGATAAATTCTAACCTTCAGTTCAGGTTAACCTATACTTATCTAAGTTATAGGGTGATTTAACAGCAATTTTGAAGGAGTAAAAAATGGCAGATTATAAAGCATGGCTTGGCGATTTAACCAAATGGCTAAAAGATGTAAAAGATCATGAAGTAAAAGACGCAGTTACTCGATTTGTTGAATCTGAGCAGGCACTTAAAGATTTAGGGCAAGAAAGATACGCTTTATATAAAAGTTATTTACAGCGCGATATAGAACATGTCCAAGAAAACGAATCGCACTATAATTCGCTTGCATGGCAAGAGCTTAAAGAATCATTATGGTTTGAGCTTTCGCACATAGAAGATAAAACTCAGCTTGAGTGGCAATCACTTAGTCAAGATTTTAAGCACAATGGTGTGTATCACGCAGGCGAATGGATAGCCATGGGCACATTAGTATGTAAGAATTGCACTCATAGTTACGATGTTTATCACGCGACACAAATTACACCGTGTATTGAATGTGATGGAATCTATTTTAGTCGTAAGGCGCTGCACCCTTAAATATAAGTATTAAGTGGCTGCGGGCCACTTAATACGCCCAAAGGCCAGCGAATATGTTGGTAAAAAAAGAAGTTAGAATGACGAAAAAATTGCTGCCACTATCTGTTTCAAAGCTCGCACCGAGTATTTCTACTAATCACGTACATACGTGTATGAGCAATCCATACCCCGAGCAACTAACATTTATAGGCCAACAACGCGCCCAAAGTGCCTTAGATTTCTCTTTAGGGATGGAACTGCCGGGTTATAACGTTTATGTAATGGGCGAGGCTGCCCATGGGCGCTTTACGCTTGTTAAAGATAAACTTAAGCAACATGCAAAAGACCGCCCAACCCCAAACGAATGGTTATACGTAAATAATTACGATGACCACAGAGAGCCTATCGCGCTGTTTATGCATGCAGGGCAAAGCAAGCAACTTAGTGACGACATAGATTCATTTTTAGATGAAGTACTCGACACATTTCCTGCTGCATTTGATAACCCAGGATATCAACGCAAAAAAAAATCAATCGACCGTGAATTTAACGATGCCTACGACAGCGCTATTACCGCAGTAGAAATTGCGGCATTTGAGCAAAGTGTTGCATTAGTCGAAGAAAAAAATTCAGTTGGGTTTGCACCGCTTGTAGATGGTAAACAATTAAGCGATAGCGAATTTGGCGAACTTGAAGAAACGTTACGCGAAGAGTTTTTTGAAAAAATTGAAAAGCTAGAAGATGCATTAATAGAAGCGTTAATTGAGCTGCCACGCTGGAAGCGCGAATCAAAAGAAAAACAGCGTAATCTTAAAAAGTCGACTGCAGAGCAGGCCACAAAACCGCTTTTAAAAGACTTAGAACATAAATATGCAACTCATATTGGTGTACTGCGTTATTTAAAAGATATACGCGTTGAAATTATAGACGCGGTACTTGAATGGCTCGATGACGAAGACGAAAGCGAAGAAAGCAAAGAAGACTTTGATCGTAAAGGCATGCTTACCGACTTTTTTGCACCTAATATTTTAGTTGAGTTTAAAGAAGACGATGCAGCACCCGTGGTGTACGAGCCCAATCCAACATTTGGTAATATATTTGGTAAAATTGAGTATTCCACATCGCAAGGGTCTTTAATTACCAGTTATCGTTCTATTCAGCCAGGAGCATTGCACCGTGCTAATGGCGGTTATTTAATTATGGATGCTGAAAAGGTAATGGCTAACCCTCAAGTGTGGGATGGTTTAAAACTTTCGCTTAAAACGCATCAAATTAAAAACGACTTACCGTATCAAGATAGCTCAGTAGGCAGTAGTTTTACACTTCGCCCGCAGCTTATACCGCTTGATGTAAAAATTATTTTATTAGGCTCGCGCGAACTGTATTACACCATAGGTGAATACGATGAAGAGTTTGCAGAGTTATTTAGAGTATTAGCTGACTTTGATTACTACTTACCAAGTAGCGATAAATTACAGTACCAATTTATAACTAAAGTTACCGAGTACTGCGAGCAAACATTAAAGTGCACTACCACACAAGCAGCTATGGTGCGTTTACTTAAGTTTAGCTACCGCCAAGCAGAGCATCACAATAAGCTTTCTGCGCGCTTTGCTGATGTACTTGAATTAGTTGCAGAGGCAAGTTACTACGCAAAACAAGATAAATTAACTGTTATAGATGCGCATCATATTGATGAAGCCATTGAAGGTAAGCAATACCGTACCGGCCAAATTAGTGAAAACATGCTAAGCGATATAAAAGAAGGTCATACACTTATTGCAACCGACGGCCAAGCCATTGGTAAAGTAAATGGTTTAACCGTATTACACATTGGCGATACCTCATTTGGTACCCCTGCGCGTATTACGGCAACGGTTTATGCTGGCGCCGATGGCGTAATAGATGTTGAACGTGAAGCCGAGCTTGGTAAAGCAATTCACTCAAAAGGGGTAATGCTACTTACCGGTTATTTAGGTAATAAATACGCGCAGCACTTTAGCTTAACGCTTAGCGCTAATATCGCTATTGAGCAAAGCTACGGTTATATAGATGGCGATAGCGCATCTTTGGCAGAGTTGTGTGCGCTTATTTCGTCTATTACAAGCCTACCTATTAGCCAATCAATTGCACTGACAGGTTCTATTAACCAACATGGTGATGTGCAGGCTATTGGTGGCGTAAACGAAAAAATAGAAGGCTTTTTCAAACTGTGTAAAATGCGTGGTTTAACAGGTTCGCAAGGCGTTATCATTCCTAAATCAAACCAAGTTAACTTAGTGCTTGATGACGAAATACTTAATGCAGTTGAAGCGGGTAAATTTAATATTTACGCAGTTGAAACCGTAGACCAAGCGCTTAACCTGTTAATGGATATAGAAGCTGGCGATATTATTGATGACCAGTATCCAGAAAACTCAGTAAACGGAATTGCGCTTGCTCGCCTTAAAGAAATTGCCGACATAGTTAATGGCGATAACGATGACGAAAAAGACGAAGAACTAGATAACGAAAAAGGTTAATAATGATCAATATAATTTTGGCGGTGGTTATCGCCATTTTTTGTTTTTTAATATTTCAAAATAGTAAAAAAGCAAAACAACAAGCAGGCATAAATGCACAAATAGGGGCAGATTACTTAGCCGCTAACGCAAAAGTAGAAGGTGTAGTAGAAACAGCTTCTGGCTTGCAGTACAAAATAGTAAACAAAGGTGAGAGTGAAAACACACCAAGCCCAACAAGTATGGTTAACGTGCATTACCACGGCACACTAATCGACGGCACGGTATTTGACAGCTCAGTAGAGCGTAAAACACCGATTAGCTTTGGCTTGCACCAAGTGATTAAAGGCTGGACTGAGGGCTTACAACTGATGAGCCCAGGCGATAAATACACCTTTTATGTACCGCACCAATTAGCGTACGGCGAAAAACGTGTAGGAAGTATTCCTCCTGCTTCAGTACTTATTTTTGAAGTAGAGCTACTGGCAATTGAGTCTTAGTGATTAAATAACAAGGAAGTAAATTATGAATAAAGATGAATTACTTAAAATAGCCAAAGGTGATATTAACTTTACCTTTCAATCTATTATTTATGCATTAGCGCTGTGCTTACTCGTTGCAGCTGTTTTTTTACTAGAGATGAGCGTTAACCTACAAATGGGTTTAATAGTTTGTATTATCGGTGTGTTTGGAATGACTATTTATAATAATTTAAATACTCGTCTAAATGCAGCCCTTGCTCTTATTGCGCTCTCACAAGATAACCAAAGCACTAAGTAAGCAACGCGTTAGTTTGATAAATTGGTATAAGCCCTACTTTAATAAAGTGGGGCTTTTTGCTTTTAGCTAACAATAAAATTTACTCAAGGATTTTAATACGAGGTCGATACCCATAATAGTTACAAAGCTATTTTAGGGATAAAATAATGAAGATTTTAGCGGCTCCCATTCCATACCAAGTACACAGCTCAAATACTCAACCTTTAGCGCAATCAGATAAACTACCTGTTGAAAAAGCGAGTGAAGAAAAGAGCGAGGAAGAGAATGAGGAAAAGCCAAAATATGTGTTATCAAAGTTTCTAGATACCAAAGCCGAAGAGTATAGTGAAGATAACGCTACATTTGGCAATCAATATAAAAACCTAGAAAAAGTATACAAGCACTTCACTGGGCGAGTTATTGCGCTGCAAGAGCAAATTAATAAACTTAAACAAAGCCCCGTACAACGTAGTATAACTATAAATACTTCTGCAAGTGAGCTAAATAAAAGTGATGCGAGTTTAACTTTAGATGCAGAGCACCTAGGCTCTAAAAAATATAAAAGCACGCAGCAACAAGAGCAGATAGATATGTTAGAGCTGCAATTAGGGGAGTTAAAGTCAGAGCAAGCAGCAATAAAACAACAAATGGTTGAGCTGGTTATTAGTGAACTAAAGAGGCGGGGCGACGACTATACTATTTAGCGCCACCAACATGCTGGTGGGCTAGCTTTTAAACTCAATTTTACCCACTTCAAGTTTAAACTTACCTTCTTGCTTGCCTGCAATCATAAAGCCTAGCTGCTTTATATCATCAAAATCAATAATCGGTTGTTGCTCAAGCACGCGACCGCGATACGTTAAAGTAAAATCACTCGGAGCAAAGTTTATATCTACCCATTCATTTTTTACTGTTTTAAATGAGTGGGTGTACGCTGCGCCATCAAGGTAATTGGTAGTTCTGAGTCTAAGCTGATAGGTTTGTCCATCACCTTTAACACGCAGTGCTATAGCTTTAGTATTTTGGCTTTGTGTACTTAGCTCTGTACGTATTGATGCAAAACCGCCGTTATTATCAAGCGAAACATTGCCTGTAAAAAGCAAACTTTCTTGAGTTTGTGTTACTTGGCTATTAGATACACCGCCCATTACTGAGTCGTTAATAACGTACCAGCGCTGGTTTGCATTCGCTTGTGCACTTACAACTAATAAATTAAATACAAAAAGTGAGGATAGTTGTTTGGTGATCATGGCTTACTCCTAATTACTTTAAGCTTATCAATACGGATAAACATATTATTTGTTCACTTATTTAAAGCTAATTATTTTTACGGCTCCATTTTTTCATGATTTTTTCAAACATAATTTCTTTATCAGTTTTATCCTCAGGACAGGGTTTACCGCTACCTTGAGGCATGCCATTACTACCAAATACGGTGGAAGTATCAATTAAATAGCATTTACCGTTAAATTTTTCTAATCGTCGTGTGCCTGTTGTATTTTGGCTAATAACTTCTGAATTATCAGATTTTACTGGCGTTTTAATAGTGGGCTTATTGTTTATCTCTTTATTTTCAGAGTTTTTATCTTCACCAAAGGAGACCATTTTTTTATGAGTCATATTATTTACAGGAGAGCCAAATAGAGGCGCGTATGGATTTAGCTTTTTAAATGTATGAGAAGCTTTTGTTGTAGGCTCTGAAGGCGTGGCTAACTGGGGTTCAACAGGTTTTACAGGGGCTTTTTTAAGCTCTGTTTGTGTCTTTGGTAACGTGATGGTTTTGGCTTGCGTTTTTTTAGTTACCCTTACTTTGGCTTTTGTAGAATCTTTTTTTATAGGTGTAGTGTTAGAGGTCGCTGAATTTGGTGCATCAGTTTTAGTGTTTACAGGTTTTATATCAGGCGCATTGGTTGTTGTAACAACTGAGCTTGGCTTAGGTAGGCTTACTAAATTAACCGTAACATAGGCCTGTATTATTGCGTTTTTTTCCTCCTTTGGCGGCGCAACTTTAATAGATTGCGAAAACAAAAAGTACAACACAATAGCGTGTATACACAACGAGATAACCCACGGCCATGCATTCCCTTTATTCACATCAAACCCTCAACTTAATAGTGCTGTTAAGAGTCAATAAAGTACATTTAGTTCACCTAAAGTTAATGTGTTTTACTTTGTGGCTTTATTGCAGATACAACAAAACTATTTTGCAGTTTTTGTTGTTTTTGCATGTGCTTGGTTACGTTATTATAAGCGCAATCAAACTTAGGAGGCATTATGACATTACTTTTTGAACCAATAGAACTTGCAGGTAAAACATTAAAAAACCGTATTGTTATGCCCCCAATGACTCGCTCGCGTTCAACACAGCCTGGCGATATAGCCAACGACTTAATGGCAACATATTACGCACAGCGCGCAAGTGCCGGACTAATTGTAAGCGAAGGCACACAAATTAGTGAGCTCGGTAAAGGTTACGCTTGGACTCCGGGTATTTATTCAAATGAGCAAGTTGCAGGCTGGAGTAAAGTAACAAGCGCAGTACATAGCGCTGGTGGAGTGATGTTTGCTCAGCTTTGGCATGTTGGCCGTGTTACCCACAGTGACAACACTGGTGGCATACAGCCTATTTCTGCATCGGCCATTGCTGCAAAAGACGTAAAAGTATTTGTAGATACAAACGGCGCACCGGGGTTTGTAGACACCCAACTTCCACGCGAAATGAGCAAACAAGATATTACGCATGTCATAGGCGAATTTCGCCAAGCAGCTAAAAATGCAGTTAATGCAGGGTTTGATGGCATAGAGCTTCATGCTGCAAATGGTTACCTTATTAATCAATTTTTAGACTCAGAGTCAAATGCTCGCACCGATGAATACGGTGGCAGTGTGCAAAACCGAATACGCTTTTTAATTGAAGTGGTACATGCTGTTAGCGACGAAATTGGTAGCAGCAAAGTAGGCGTAAGACTTGCCCCGTTAACAACTCTTAATGGCACAGTAGACGAAAACCCTGAGGAAACTTACTTAGCGGTTTCTGAGGCATTAAATAAAGCCGGTGTAGGTTACATGCATATAGCCGAAGCCGATTGGGATGACGCACCTTTAATGAGTGTTGAATTTAAAAAATCGATTCGCAAAACCTACAGTGGTGTATTAATTTACGCAGGCAAGTACACCAAAGAGCGCGCAGACAAAGCACTTATCGAAGGCTGGGCCGACATGATTGGCTTTGGTCGCCCGTTCGTATCAAACCCAGACTTACCAGCACGCTTAAAGCAAGGCAAGCCTCTTAACAGCCACAACCCCGACACTTTGTTTGGTGGTGCAGAGCAAGGCTATACCGATTATCCAACGGTATAATTGCTAGTAAGTAATAAACATTGAGTAAAAAATGAAGGGCTGCATTTTATGCAGCCCTTTTTTGTGCACTGATTCTATTAGCTTTATCTTGAGCAAAAAATAAAAAACGCGTAAGTTAACCGGGTTACCTATTTTAATAACAAGAAAATAAATGAAAGCCAAAGAGATAGAACAATTAGAATTATCAAATTCTGAAACCCGAGAAGTTATTACACCCTACGCCTTTAAAATTGACAGTGCTTTACTGGGCTTGCCTTTAGCTACGCCAATTCGGCGTGCACTAGCGATTATTATTGATGTTGCACTGATATTTTTAGCAGCCAAACTCAGCGCGGCTTTAATAGCATTTGTTGCTGCAATGGCTTTTTATAAAGGTACGGCACAGCAATACCTTCCAAAAATGTCGAATGTGTGGCGAAGAATCTTAAAAATAACGGCAGCAAGTATTTTATTTGTAAGCGCACTTACTGTGCTTTCAATTGGCATAGATTACCTAGAAGACGATAACACTGATCAAGGTTTAGCTGTTCAGGGCGTAAAAATACAAGATGAAATTCAGCTTACCGCCACAGAAAAACAACAGGTAAATACTTATTTAGCGCAAACAGCCGATGAAAGCTGTGAGCAACCTTGCCAACAAAACGCGCTTGATAATTTAATTTGGCAAGTTCCCAAATTAGCAGAAATGGATGACCTACAAAACCCACAACTTGCTACCGTACTTTTACAGCTATTGGTGCTCAGTGAAAATAACGAAATAAAGCCTGCACAGTTAATAGAAGAAAAACCTGCACAAACAAGCACAAATAGTATTTTGCAGTGGAGTAAAGGCATTATTCAAGACTTGGGCTTAGGTTTTGGCTGGGCTGCTGTTTACTTTACGTTGTTCTCGTTACTTTGGCGCGGCCAAACACCGGGTAAAAAGGTATGTAATATTCGTGTGGTTGCCTTAAGCGGTGAGCCATTAGGTTTATTAGATTGTTTTGGTCGCTACGGCGGCTACGGTGCAGGCTTTGCCACAGGCTTGTTAGGGTTTTTACAGATATACTGGGACCCAAACAGACAAGCCATTCAAGATAAAATATCTGCGACGGTGGTTATTAAAGGTAACTTGAATCAAGTTGTAAATGTTGAAACGGTAGAAGAAGCAGTGAAGGACTAACTCCAATTAACATAATTTAATTAAACTATAGGTATATCTATTTGGAAGTCTTACTTGAAGGATTAAATAATGAAAATGAAAGTAATCATTTTTTGAGATCTTTATGGGCAAGTATTAGAGATCACTTTGGTAAGTGTGCTTGGCATTACTCTCCGTATAAAAAGCTAGGTTCTAAACAAATAATTTTAGGACGTATGAACTATAAAGCTAAAGGTTCTTTCGAGGTTTCGGTCAGGTATAAACAAAAAGGAAATTTAGTCGCGGTCATGTTCTCTGATTATATCGAAAGTGATGAAATTATAAGCGACTTAAAAGTTATTAGAGAGCTAGTTAAAAATAGTTTAGATTATAAAAAACTGATTTCTAAATTCAGATTTAGTACTTCTCTTGAAGTTATTAGGGGTTCTATTGCCGCATACTCAGGTAAAAGTTTTGTTTTAAAACCAACAGGTAATAGCTCAATTAAATTGATAGTTGATATTAATGGTTATGATGCTGTAGATGCAGAAGCTAAAGCAGCAGAAAAAATTAAAACGATTATTGAAATTTTAACTGTTAGTACAAACTGTTTGATTATTCGAGATACTCAAAGTGACAATGATTCATCGTTTTCAAGTATTGAAATTAATAAATACTCTAGAGATATAAGTTGGATTGATGCTAAACCAATAGCTGATGGCTTAGTTCAAATCTCAGAAAAAACCTGTTTCCTTATTGATTACATACTGAGTAATGATATTTACTCTTATGAAATTCAATTACTCTTGAATTCTTATGCTCATTTTTCATCAGGCAGATCTTTAGATTCATTTACCTTAGATACATATTCCCCAACTCCGAGAATAGGGGAGGCAAGTGATGAGGGGAATACTGACTTTCAGAGCGATTTAAGATTCTCTAATGCAGCTAAACTTCATCCATCATCAAGTGAAGATGCAATGATACTTTATATGTCTTCATTAGAAGTTGCGTCGTTGATTGGAGCTTCGAAGAGTAAAAAGTGTGATAGTTGTGGTCAACAAGTACATTCAATCTCAAATAGAGTGAGAAGTTATGTGGGAAAAGATAGCAATAATGACCCATTAGTTAAAATAATTAATTCATATTACGGTTTAAGATCAAGATACCTTCACCAAGGAACTAGGTTTGTCGATAATTCATATTCAGGCAGTGTGGTACCACTATTAGATAGCAATACAATGAGTAACGCTAGAGAGTACTACCAAGTTAGTCTGCTAAATTTAAGGGAATGGTGTAGCTACTTACTAAGGTTATCTTTAGAAGAAATGGCTTTAGAAGCTAATTAAACACTTTAAAAATGTAGAGCTAAATATGTAGGCCCTACATCTTAAATAGCGAGCTTAACTTCTAAACCTAACCCCAAAACCACCAAGACCCATCAACAACACAAATCCCCACACAAATATGTTGCCGTACAGGCTGTACACGCTGTCGCCTTTTATAAGCTTAATGTTGGCTTTCAATATGGTAGCTTCAAACTGAGGCATGGTTTGTTGTGCGTGGCTTATGGGGTCGTATACGGCGCTTACACCATTGTTAGTAACACGCACTAGGGGGCGTTGTAGTTCGAGCGCGCGCATACGTGCTATTTGCATGTGTTGCAAAGGCCCAATAGAGTCACCAAACCAGGCATCGTTACTTACTGTAAAGAGTAGGTCGGAATTGCTTTTGTAATTACCGCGCACTAAGTCGGCAAAAACAATTTCGTAGCAAATAGCAGGGAGTAAGTTATAGCCGTTGGCGCGCAAGTTGTTTTGCATTTTTTCGCCACGCGTAAACGACGACATAGGTAAATCGAATAGTGGGGCAATAGGGCGCAAAAAATCTTGAAACGGCACAAATTCGCCAATAGGTAATAGCTGGTGTTTTTGATAGCGGTTTTTATCAAGGTAATGATAATGCCCGTGCTCGTCGGCGCGTTCTTTATTACCGACCACAATAAGTGTGTTAAATATGTTTTTGGTGTCTCGCTGGTAGTCAACAATACCGGTTACAAGGGCGGTTTTATTAAACGAGGCTGCACTGTCTAAATTGGCTAGGTAGGAATCAGCAAGCATTTCTATTTCAGGCACTGCAGCTTCTGGCCATACTATTAAGTCTGCATCCCAATGTGGGCGTGTCAGGTCTTGGTATTTGCTCATTGTGGTCCAAAACTCACTTGGCTCAAAGCGCAGGTGTTGCTGTATGTTCCCTTGTACGAGCAATACTGACATGTTTTTATCTGTGTAATGAATACTACCTGTGGTGTTTGCGCCTGTAAAAATAAGCGCAACAGCTGTAGCAGTAACCGTTGGGGTTTTAAAATCTTTTTGGGTAAGTCTATATAGTGCAAAGCCAATAGCGACACAGGTAAGTGTTAAGCCAAACTCGCCAATATAAGGGGCAAGCCGCCTTAAAGGTCCGTCGGTTTGTGTGTAGCCAAAACTTAACCACGGGAAACCGGTAAGTACGGTGCCACGTAAATACTCACTAATTGCAAAGCAGGCAATTAGTAATGCGCCAAAGCTTTTAGGGCCACTGGCAAAGCGTGTAGTTGCCCAAAAGGCAAGTGCGGGAAATAACGCTAAGTAGGCGCACAAAAATGCCATTAACGAGACTGACGCAATAAGCGGCATACCGCCAAAGGTGGCAATAGAAACATGTACCCAGCTTATACCTGCACCAAACCAGCCTAGGCCAAATATAAAGCCATATTTAGCGGCGGTTTTTGCGTGTGCTTTACCTGTATTATTGGGATTAATGCAAAAAATTATGGCGCCAAGACTAATAAATACGATGGGCCAAATTTCAAAAGGGGCATAGCCAAAAGTTAAAACAAGGCCCGCAACGAGTGCGAGCCATGCTTTTTTATCTTTTGCTAATAGGGTAAGTCTAGTTAGCAGTTTCTTCACTGTCGTTATCATCAGCCTTAGGAACGGTGACTTGCAGTTGCAAAATACGACGATTGTCGGCGTTGGTTACTTTAAATTGGTAACCTTCTATGTCAATCGTTTCACCACGGCTTGGCATATGGCCAAATGCGTGCAGTACAGTTCCGCCAATAGTATCGGCTTCGTCTGTGCTGTAGCCTGTTTTAAAATGCTCGTTAAAGTCATCTACAGGAGTGAGTGCTTGCACTACGTGGACATGTTTAGCAAGTTGACGAATATCTTGATGTTCTTCTTCTTCGTCGTGCTCATCTTCGATTTCGCCAACAATTATTTCAAGAATATCTTCAATCGTTACTAAGCCAGATACGCCGCCGTATTCGTCAATAACAACAGCCATATGGTAGCGTTGCTGACGGAATTCGTTTAGCAATGTATCAACACGTTTGCTTTCAGGTACTACCATTGCTGGGCGTAAATAATCGCGTATTGATGGTAAATGCTCGTCTTTATTTAAGATCAGTGGCAATAAATCTTTAGCGAGTAAAAAACCTTCTACATGATCTTTGTCTTCAATCACCACTGGAAAACGTGAGTGAGTTGAGTCAACCATCATTGGAATTAGTTCTTCAAGCGGGCTGTCGATCTCAAGAGTGATCATTTGTGAGCGCGGAACCATTATGTCTCGCACTTTAAGCTCAGACACGCCAAGCACACCTTCTATCATCTCTTTTGTTTCTGGATCGATTACGTCTCGTTCTTGCGCATCGGCAATAACTTCGACCAGCTCTTCTCTATTCTGGGGTTCCCCTTGCAACATTTGGGCTATTCTGCCCAACCACGTTTTGCCAGAAGAACCCTGGCTAGATTGCGAGTTACCGTCGCTCATTGCGTCTAATTGCTCCGTTAATTTAAATATCGTCCCGGTATGGGTCTGCTATGTTTAGCTCTGCAAGTAATTGCTTTTCGATGCTTTCCATCTCTAAAGCATCGTCACTCTTTATATGGTCAAATCCAAGCAAATGCAAGCATCCGTGAATAACCATGTGAGCAAAGTGGTCATGAAATGACTTCTCTTGCTCAATTGCTTCAGCTAATACAATGGCTGGGCAAATAATTAAATCACCAACCAAAGGAATATCTATTCCTAGTGGTGCTTCAAATTCGAACGACAGTACGTTGGTCGGTTTATTTTTACCGCGATAGTCGTTATTAAGTTGTTGCGATTGCGCTTCGTCGCTAATAACGATACTGAGTTCGGACTCGTCACGGTATTGGCTAAGGGCTTTGTCGGCCCATAGTGCAAATTGTTCTTCGCTTGGGAGGTTGTCAAACTCACAGGCTATTTGTAAATCAAGTTCGGTTGTCAAAGTATTACTCTTTAGTAGTAGGCTGTTGAAGAGCAGCGAGTGCGTCTTTTGCATTTTGCTTTTCAATGCGCTTAAGTCGCTCGCTTTCGTCGTTACGCTCGTAGGCTTCAACTATGCGTGCTACAACAGGGTGACGTACTACGTCGTGGGCTTTGAAGTAGTTAAAGCTAATTTCGTTTACGCCATCAAGTACTTCAATTGCATGGCGAAGGCCTGAGCGTGTGCCACGAGGTAAATCGACCTGTGTAATATCGCCTGTAATCACCGCTTTTGAGTTAAACCCTATACGGGTTAAAAACATTTTCATTTGCTCGGCGGTAGTATTTTGGCTTTCATCTAAAATAATAAAGGCATCGTTTAAAGTACGTCCGCGCATGTAAGCAAGCGGTGCGACTTCGATGATATTTTTTTCGATGAGCTTTTCTACTTTTTCAAAACCTAGCATTTCAAAAAGAGCATCGTAAAGAGGGCGCAGGTATGGGTCTATTTTTTGACTTAAATCGCCAGGTAAAAAGCCAAGCTTCTCGCCAGCCTCTACAGCAGGGCGCGTTAGTAATATACGGCGTATTTCTTGGCGCTCAAGAGCGTCGACGGCGGCTGCAACTGCAAGGTAAGTTTTACCAGTACCTGCAGGGCCAATACCAAAGGTAATGTCGTGGTTTAAAATATTAGCCACATAAACACCTTGGTTGTCGTTACGTGGTTTAATAACACCACGGCGGGTTTTAATAACCATTTCTTTGCCATAAGCGCTGCTGGATGCATCTTGCTCTAAGGCTTTTGATTCGGTAATAGCTAAATGAACGGCGTCGGGTTCTATTTCGCCTAAAACACCACGAACTGGCTGAGTATCAACATAAAGGTTTTTTAAGATTTCTACAGCGCCGGCGCAGTTGTGTAGTTTACCGGTTACTTTAAAAAAGTTGTCACGGTGAATTATTTCAACAGCCAGGTGGCGTTCAATTTGTTTGATGTTTTCGTCAAACGGGCCACATAAAGAAGATAGGCGTTTGTTATCGGCAGGTTCTAAATAAATCTCTAATGTTTTTAACTGATTACTCAAAATTGCTTCCTATAGTACTGCGCCAGGGTTAACTGGCGCTAATTGTGTGACTAAGGAACGAAAGTAGCTACGCCAATTTCGTTAACAGTGTCTGGTTTTGGCTCTGCAGCTGCAGCTTTAGTTAAAATAGCTGAAGGAGCGACTTCACGTCGTAAGTTCATTTCTGATTCTGTACGAATTAAGTCACCACGTAAAGAGTTAGGTAGTGCTTCGGTAATACGTACATCAACAAACTGTCCGATCACAGTGTGCGGGCCAACAAAGTTTACTACACGGTTGTTTTCTGTACGGCCACGTAATTCCATAGGGTTCTTCTTAGAAGGACCTTCAACAAGTATACGTTGCTCTGTATCGAACATTTGACGACTAATTTGCTGCGCCATTTGTGTAATACGGTTTTGTAGTAAGTATAAGCGTTCTTTTTTCTCTTGCTCTGTTACGTCATCTGGCAAATCTGCCGCTGGCGTACCTGGGCGTGCACTGTAAATAAAGCTAAAGCTCATATCAAAACCAATGTCGCTAATAAGCTTCATGGTTGCTTCAAAGTCTTCTTTACTTTCGCCTGGGAAACCAATAATGAAATCTGACGACATGCTTAAGTTAGGACGAATTTTGCGTAACTTACGAATTGTCGATTTGTACTCAATTGCCGTATGACCACGTTTCATTAGGTTTAATATACGGTCTGAACCACTTTGTACTGGTAAATGTAAGTGATCTACAAGCTCTGGTACATCGGCGTAAACGTCGATTATATCTGGGGTAAATTCTACCGGGTGCGATGTGGTGTAACGAATACGGTCAATACCATCAATAGCTGCAATAAGACGAATTAAATCAGAGAAGTAACAAATTTCGCCATCGTGCGTATCACCGCGGTATGCGTTTACGTTTTGACCTAAAAGATTTACTTCACGTACGCCTTGCTCTGCAAGTTGTGCAACTTCAAGTAGTACGTCATCTACTGGGCGACTAACTTCTTCACCGCGAGTATAAGGTACAACACAAAAAGTACAGTACTTAGAACAGCCTTCCATAATTGATACGAAAGCAGATGGGCCATCTGCTTTTGGCTCTGGCAGGCGGTCAAATTTTTCAATCTCTGGGAATGAAATATCAACAACCGATGAGCCTTTGTCGCCTTGCACTTGTTTAATCATTTCTGGTAAACGGTGTAGCGTTTGCGGACCAAAAATAACATCTACAAATGGCGCACGTTGGCGAATAGAGTCACCTTCTTGTGAGGCAACACAACCACCTACACCAATTATTAAATCTGGTTTGTCGTCTTTTAATAATTTCCAACGACCTAATTGGTGAAATACTTTTTCTTGTGCTTTTTCACGAATTGAACAGGTGTTAAGTAAGATTACGTCGGCATCTGTTGCATCTTCAGTTAGCTGGTAGCCGTTGGTGGCATCTAAAAGTTCAGCCATTTTCTGAGAGTCGTATTCGTTCATCTGACAACCCCAGGTTTTAATATGCAGCTTTTTGCTCATTGAAATATAGCCTCGTGTTCAATTCGATAGTGGCACAAAAATGTGCTTGAAACAGGATTAAGGAGCAAGCATGCTCACTTAAAGGAGGCGTATTTTAGCTGGATACCCGTCCAGATCCAAGTATAGTTTTCATGTTTGTGATCTCAAATCAATACGAGGCGAGTTTAATCAGCTGTTAGGGATATCCTCTGGTATAAAACAAATTAATTTTGATACAATCAAAACAGACTCAAGTAATAATAAAATGATGAAAAACATGACTAAAAATAATGTGATAGTAGTTGGTGGTGGCATGGTTGGCGCGGCTATGGCGATAAAGCTTGCTCAACAGGGCTTTGGCGTACGCATAATCGAAAAACACCTAATAGACCCATCACAGATTCTTAGTAGTGATAAGGTTGATATTAGAGTGTCGGCTATTAATCGTTTTTCAGAAAATTTACTTGATGAATTAGGAGCAATGCCGCTTTTAAGGCAAAACCGCATAGCGCCTTATCAGCAATTAGAGGCATTTGAGCGCGGTGGTGATAATTTATTGTTTGACTGCGCCGATATAAACACCACGCATTTAGGCCACTTAATTGAAAATAGTTTAATTCAAGCAAGTTTATGGCAGCAATTTGATCATTATAAAATTGAGGTTATTGAGCAAGCCACACCTATTACTAAAATAGAGCAAACGGATGATTTAATTACGCTTGTGTATGGAGCTCAAACCTATACCGCTGATTTAGTGATTGCAGCCGATGGCGGACAATCGCAGCTGCGTGCTAAAGCTAATATAGGAATTACCGGCTGGCAGTATCAGCAACATTGCATGGGGGTATTAATTAAACTCGATGCGCCGCAACAAATTAAAACATGGCAGCAGTTTACGCCAAGTGGGCCACTCGCATTTTTGCCAATGCAGGCACCATACGCTAATTTAATTTGGTACGACGATGCAAATACACTGCAAGCATTTAAAGGGTTAAACCCAGCTGAGCTAAAAATGCACATACTTAATAAATTTCCTGAACTTGCTGGAGACTTTGAAGTACAAACTCATGCAATATTTCCGCTTACTCGCCAACATGCTAACAACTATTCACAAGGGCGCTTAGTTTTAGTAGGCGATGCAGCTCATACAATAAATCCGCTTGCAGGGCAGGGCGTTAATTTAGGTTTTCAGGACGTAGTGGCACTTGCTGAAGTTTTAGACAATGCAGCGGATATAGGGTGCCCGTTAACGCTTAAAGAATACGAGCGAGCTCGCCGTAAGGCTAATTTATTAATGATGAGCATGATGGACGCGTGTTACTTTGGCTTTTCTAACCAAGTTGCGCCACTTAAATGGGCACGTAGCCAGTTTTTAAAAATGGCTAATAATACAGGCCCTATAAAAAACTGGGTTTTAAAATACGCAATTAGCGGTGATTTAGGCTAAATTTAAAGTAGAGATTAAAAAGGCTCATTTATGAGCCTTTTTTTATGTCTGTTTTTTAAGTGAACAAATAGTGACCCAGTTATATTAAATAAAATTTTAATTTGACTAGGGTTATATCACTAAACCGCAATTTAATAATTTTAAAGAGCCTATGTGTGGATAATTTTTTTTCAGTAATAATTATTTTAGGTGCGCTACTGCTAGTTGCTAGCTTAAAAACAACCTTTAAAGTTTGTAAAAAAACATCGCAAAGAGCGTGGAGTGTACTTTTATGCGCTATTGTCTGTTTTATTTTAGGGTATTGGTGGATACTTTATTACTTTTCAAATTACGATACGGCACCAATAATAAGAAATGCAGTTGCCACAATATTATTTGGTGGTGCAGGGTTTGTTTTCTTAGTTGTCAAACTGAGTTTAAAAAGCATCCTTAAAATAGAGCAAGCAACGCAGTATCAAAAATATCAAACTGAGCACGATAACTTAACAACCTTACCTAACCGCAATAACTTTTTTAAATCCTTGAGTAAACAAGTCGATTACCCTTCTTCATTTGCATTATTTTATATTGATTTAAATAATTTTAAACAAATTAATGATGCGTTTGGTCATCAATGTGGTGATCAACTACTGGCTGCTTTTGCTAATAAGTTAAGCAAAGAACTATGTGGCATTGCTAAGTTATATCGAATAGGGGGTGATGAGTTTGCGTTCTTACTGAATACCGATACTGATGAAAGCATGGCTCACTGTGTAAATATTATAAACTCAGCCGTCAAAGCTCCGTTTTGTACACATGAGCAAATGGTTAAAATACAATTAAGTATAGGCGTAAGCCGTTTCCCAGATGATAGCCGATTAGCCGACCAGTTACTAAAAAAAGCCAACTTGGCACTGCATGAAGCAAAAAAGACATTTCAACCTTTAGTAAATTACTCATCTGAAATAGGTAAACGAGCAGAGGACTTTTTTGATTTATCAGTCAAAATTAAAGCCGCGTTACACAAAGGGGAGTTCGAGCTTTATTTACAACCAATAATGGACTCCAAAGATATTCAATTGCATGGCCTAGAAGCGCTGATCCGATGGCCGCAAGCTGATGGTAGCTTTATTAGTCCTGAAAAGTTTATAAGTGTAGCTGAGCGTACAGGGCTTATTTTTGTTTTATCGAAATGGGTTGTACAAGAAGCAGTTAACCATATTAGAAAACTTAAACTCTTTGGGTTCACCGGTACTATTCATGTCAACTTATCAACGAAAGATATTGAAAGCAGCGAGTTTTACGAATTTATAATTAGCTTACTTACTACTGACCCGACTTTAAGTGATTCACTAATATTTGAAATTACAGAAGGGGCAATGATGACAAACATACCCGCAGCAAGAAAAATGATGCAGCAGTTAAGTATGCGTGGATTTAAATTTAGTGTTGATGATTTTGGTACGGGGTTTTCGTCACTGTCGTTATTAAGGGAGTTGCCCATAAACCAGATAAAAATAGATCAATCGTTTATCAAAGACATGCTCATTAATCCGCCTGATTACGCTATTGTAGAATCTACGTTGTTTTTGGCGAGCCGATTAAATTGCGATGTAGTAGCTGAAGGAATAGAAACCAAAGAAGTGGAGCAAGCGCTATTGAGTATGAACTGTGGTTATTTACAAGGGTATTTATATAGCAAACCAATAAATATAGATGAATTTATAAATGTATATTTAAGTACAGAAAAAGTAAGCTGAATTTAATGAATATTGAGAAGTTTTAGAGAAGGAAGTCAAATTGGCTGGGATACCAGGATTTGAACCTGGGAATGCCAGGATCAAAACCTGGTGCCTTACCGCTTGGCGATATCCCAA
>NZ_JASDDB010000008.1:0-607 GCF_030407615.1 Pseudoalteromonas sp. APC 3355
CGCGGGATGGAGCAGTCTGGTAGCTCGTCGGGCTCATAACCCGAAGGTCGTCGGTTCAAATCCGGCTCCCGCAACCACTGAAATAAATAAGAATGAAACGGCACGCTTAAAGCGTGTTTTTTTATGTCTAAAATTTAGTGTGTATATTGTGGCTCATAACCCTAAGGTCGTCGGTTCACCTTTTATAAGTTCAGGCTTCCGCAACCACTGAAATAAATAAGAATGAAATGACACGCTTAAAGCGTGTTTTTTTATGTCTAAAATTTAGTGTGTATATTGTGGCTCATAACCCGAAGATCGTCGGTTCACCTTTTATAAGTTCAGGCTCCCGCAACCACTGAAATAAATAAGAATGAAAGCGTGTTTTTTTATGTCTAAAATTTAGTGTGTATATTGTGGCTCATAACCCGAAGGTCGTCGGTTCACCTTTTATAAGTTCAGGCTTCCGCAACCACTTAAATAAATAAGAATGAAACGGCACGCTCAAAGCGTGTTTTTTTATGTCTGAAATTTAGTGTGTATATTGAGGCTCATAACCCGAAGGTCGTCGGTTCACCTTTTATAAGTTCAGGCTTCCGCAACCACTTAAATAAATAAGAATGAAACG
>NZ_JASDDB010000008.1:703-272608 GCF_030407615.1 Pseudoalteromonas sp. APC 3355
AATTTAGTGTGTATATTGAGGCTCATAACCCGAAGGTCGTCGGTTCACCTTTTATAAGTTCAGGCTTCCGCAACCACTGAAATAAATAAGAATGAAACGACACGCTTAAAGCGTGTTTTTTTATGTCTAAAATTTGATGAGTGTGGTGAGATCATCTTCACTGCATGAGGCATTCACTTCTCATAAGCGCAAGCTCCCGCCCCCTGAGATACACTTTAAAAATGTTATAAACTTCTTAAAATAAAGCGTTATTACTTAAAACCTTGTTTGGTTTGTGTTAAAACGGCACAAATATTTTTAGGTTGTTACAAATATGACTGAACTTTACCACTGGTTTGATTTAATAGGCATTGCGGTGTTTGCTGTATCGGGCACTTTGCTAGCGTATGAGAAAAAAATGGATGGCTTTGGGGTCGTAGTTTTAGCGACAGTAACTGCTATTGGTGGTGGTACAGTGCGAGATCTAATTTTAGATGTTCCTGTGTTTTGGTTACACGATCAAAGTTACTTTTTTGCCATACTCGCTTCAGTATTTGTTACAACACGCCTTATAAATAAACAAAAGCCGATACCTCATTATATTTTACAAACAGCGGATGCGTTCGGGTTAGCTTTTTTTGCTGTAATGGGGGCGCAAAAAGCACAGCTTGTTGGTATGCCCGATATGACTGCGGTAATTATGGCTGTAATTACAGGCTGCTTTGGTGGATTAATTCGAGATGTGCTTGCACGCGAGATCCCAATGCTATTAAAGGGTGAGCTTTACGCTATTACCTGTATAGCGGGTGGTACTGTATATACGCTTGGCATTAGTTTTTCGTTAGCAACCGAAATGGCGATGGTATTAGGCATGTTAATGACCTTATTACTTCGTTTAGCCGCTATAAAATGGCAAATCACATTACACGTTTTTAAATATCCTGACTAAACTGGTGTAATCACACCATTTACTAGGATAAGGAATGTCGTTAGCTCGTATATTTTCTCGTGCTCAAGTGGGTATAAATGCCCCTGAAGTTATTGTAGAAGTTCACCTAGGAAATGGTTTACCCGCTTTTCATATTGTAGGTCTGCCCGAAGCGTCTGTTAAAGAGTCGAAAGACAGGGTGCGTAGCGCACTCGAAAACTCACAATTTGGTTTCCCCGATCAACGAATAACCGTAAATTTAGCCCCAGCCGACTTGCCAAAAGATGGCGGACGGTTTGATCTGGCTATTGCGGTGGGTATTTTAGTCGCCTCTGGGCAAATAGTGTGTCCTGATATTCATAAATACGAGTTTTATGGTGAGCTCGCTCTTAATGGTGAAGTGCGTGGTGTAAACGCTATTTTACCTTCGGTACTTGCTGCAAAAGAGCAAGATCGTTGCTGCTTTCTACCCCTTGCAAACGACAGCCTAGCAAGCTTAGTTAATGGCGTTAAACGCAAAGCTGTAAGCTCTATTCAAGAAGTATGGGGCGACCTACTTAATCAACAACCCTTGCCATTAAATATAGAGTACCCCGACTGCACTCAAGCCCCTGATTTTTTACTCGATTTAAGCGATGTTAAAGGTCAGCCTGGTGCCAAGCGAGTACTCGAAATTGCTGCAGCTGGCGGGCATAATTTACTATTTTTAGGCCCTCCTGGTACTGGTAAATCAATGCTGGCCCAGCGAATGGCTACTATAATGCCCACTATGTCGGACGATGAAGCTATTTCAACAGCTGCGCTTTACTCTATTATTGGACAATCCATAGATTTAACTAATTGGCGACAGCGGCCATTTCGTAATCCACATCATACGTGCTCAGCTGTTGCTTTGGTGGGGGGCTCTTCAAATCCCAAGCCTGGTGAAATTTCGCTGGCACACAACGGTGTGCTCTTCTTAGATGAGTTACCGGAATTCGAGCGTAAGGTGCTTGATTCACTGCGTGAACCAATGGAGACCGGCACAGTAACTATTTCACGTGCAGCTAGGCAAATGGAGTTCCCAGCGCAGTTTCAGCTTATTACAGCATTAAACCCAAGCCCAACGGGGAGCCATACTGATAAGCGGGCAACTCCCGATCAAGTTATGCGTTATTTATCACGCGTGTCGGGGCCTTTTATTGACCGTATTGATTTGCAAATAGAACTACCTCGTTTAACGAGTGTTGAGCTACAAAGTACCAAACCAGAGGAAACCAGTGCTGAGGTTAGAGCAAGAGTTGAGGCTGCTTATTATGTGCAGCTAAAACGCCAAGGTAAGGTTAATGCGAGACTTAATAATAAAGAAATGAGTGTGCACTGTGAACTTGCGCCTGCAGAGTTGCAATTTTTAGCTAGAGCAAGCGAGAAGTTGTCTTTATCGCCACGCTCCTACCATAGAGTAATTAAGGTGGCGCGTACAATTAGTGATTTAAAAGGCGCTGAAAACATTAGTTTAAATGAGCTTAAAGAAGCACTTAATTACCGCGCATTTGAGCGCCTTATTGCGCAATTAACTAAGTATTAAATAGAAAGCATATAGCCTTTACCGCGGACGGTAACGATGCGTTTTTGATCTTTTTCATCATTTAATTTTTTACGTAAACGACCAATAAGCACATCAACAGTACGATCGTTTGGACTCCAATCGGGCTGGCCTATTTCTTCAGATATTTTTTCACGGGATGTGGCTTTACCTGCGTTACTAATTAAGCAAATAAGCACTTTATGTTCGGCTTCAGTTAAGCGTGACTCAACGCCCGCAGCAGTAATTAATGTACGGTTATCAGGATGAAGCTTAAAGTCAGCATATTCTATAAACTCTTCGCTTTCGTCGTCTTCTAGGTTGACGGCAACACGCTTATAGAGCGCGCGCATGCGAAGCTCTAACTCAAGTAAATCGACGGGCTTACAAATATAGTCATCAGCACCTTGTGCAAGACCAGCGATACGATCGGCTTGGGAGTCACGACTCGATAATACAATAACGCCAATATCGGTCAGTGTGTTTAATTCTTTTGCGAGCTGAAGCCCGTCGCGCTTTGGTAAGACAATGTCAATTATGGCTAATGATATAGCACCGCGCAGGTTTACCCGCTGCCTTACAATGTTAAGTGCATCAGCGCCAGTTGGGTCTACCTCTATTGTAAATTCGGTATCTGCAAAGTGATTTTGGATGCGTTTAACGAGTAGTTCATCGTCTTCAACCAATAAAACATTAATAGCCATAGTACTTTATTTTGAATGCTTATAGCTCTGTATGGTAGCACCATTAGGTAAATGCTGAGAAGGGGGTTTATTAGTTTTAAGTAACTTAATATTTCAAAGGTGTATAAGACGTTATTAGAGGATGAGGCTAGCACCTTTAGACTAATTAAAAGGTGCTAAATAATTAATTCTACTATTAATAAATCTATATTAAGTCGTTATTTTAAAGGTTCAGGCTCAGTCATTTTTATACATTGAGTCCCACCATTGAGGCTCGTTTTTTAGCTTTTTATCAAAGTATGCGAGCATGGTGTTCCACCAATCAAATCGTTTATCGCGTGCAAAAATTTGATGGTCAGCGCCTTTGTATTCGATTAACTCTACGTCCTTATTAAGCAGTTTAAGCGCAGTGTACATTGTTAAGCTTTCGCCAACAGGTACATTGGTATCGCTATCACCATGAAGAAGTAGCATAGGTGTTGTTACCTTGTCGGCATGAAATACAGGGCTATGTTGGCTGTAAAGCTCAGGGTTATTCCACGGGAAGCTATTTTTTGATGCTTCGCCAGAATATAAGTAACCCCACCAACCTTCACCCCAATACGAGGTAATATTAGAAATACCCGCATGAGCTATTGAAGCACTAAATATATCGGTTTTAGTTGCTAATAACATGGTCATGAAGCCACCGTACGATGCCCCTAAGTTACCTACTTTTTTACTATCAACATAGTTGTATTTATTTAAAAAGGCTTGCGTGCCTTCGATAATATCGTCTGCGGTGTAGTCGCCCCAGGCATTAACATGCTGCGCTGAAAACTTTTGTCCAAACCCTGTTGCGCCAGTAGGTTGCACTACATAAACAACGTAGCCATTTTCTGCCCATAAGTTAAACGGGTAACGACCTGTAAAACCACGCGTAACTGGTGAAGTACCGCCGTAGTAATACACGAGCGCTGGGTGCTTTTTAGTTTTATCTAAATTGCTTGGAATGTAAACACGGCCCGTTATTTCAACCCCATGTTTATTTTTAAAATTAAACTCTTCTAATGTAGGGAGTAGTGTATTTGCATAGCTACTTGGTTTTGAATCCCATATTAAATCTGTTTTATTTTTACTTACGTTCAGGCGCTTTAGTTGTTGTGGTGTTAAAGCGTTAGTGCCACTTAATAAAATATCGGTATTGCGGTCGTGTGAGTAACTAAATTGTTCAACAATATCCAATCCTGTATTTAACTTTTTAAAGCGCTGTTTACTTAAATCAAATAGGTAAAGTGGTTGAGTGTCTTGCTCTGTTACTTTAATGAGCGCATCGCCGTTTTCTAAAACGTGTAGTTGGCCAATAGCGGGGTCGAATTGTTTACTGAGTGTTTTTACGTTTTTACCACTTTCAGTAAGTAGGTAAAGTTGCCCGTCGTAGTTATTAGCAAGCATTGCTTTTGGTAGTGCTCTGCCTGCGCCATTTTTAAAGTCAGGGCCTGCAACTACATAAATATCTTTATTTGTATATTTGGCTAAATTAAACGTTTTGAATTTACCAAGCGATGAAAGCTTGTTTGATTTTAAATCGAGTTCAACTAACTCTGTTTCTGGGTGAGTTGATGCTTGCATTGCCATTACTGGGCGGCTCATTAATACTTTGCCACGGTTACTATTTGAATCTTCAAGGCTGTAAGAAAGAGGACCTTGGCTAAGTGCTTTTGTTAAACCACTTTTAGTATCAAGCATATAAATTTGGCTGATGGAACGTGCATACGACCAGCGATCTTGCAGACCTTTATAGTGCTTGGTTAAGCTGTTAGTGCTCTCAGGTGATTTAGACCAGCTAAACAAAAGACTGGTGTCGTTATAAAAGGTAAAGCCATTAGCTCCTTCTAAATCGTTTGCTAATGTTTTTATTGAGAAGTTTTTACGGTTAAGTTGTTTAAGCTCACCATTTAACAAATACACTAAATATTGGTTATCTGGACTCCAAATAATGTTACTTGGTTGGCCTGCTTCAAAGCGATAAAGCGTTTGATTGTCTGAATCTTTAAGTACAGTAACTGTATTTGCTTGATTTTGTGTTTTATCACTATAAGTGCGAGTGGTAGTAACGTACTGCTTGGCATTAGGTGCGAGTGATAATTGGCTAATTGTAGGAGCATCAAACAGTTGTTTTGCAGATAAACGTTTTATGTGTGAAGTGCTAAGCGTAATTTTATCAATGTCGCTCTTAGGTGCAAAATCAAGCGTTACATCGTGCCAATTAGCTACTTGCTGGGCTACTATTAAAACAGTGTGAGTACTGTTATTTAAAGCTAACTTATAGCTATTTTTATCGCCTGTTTGTAGTTCGCCATTAATAAATAACTGACCTTGCTCAATCCCTTTTAAGGTAAGCGTACCTTGCGTAAAGCGGGTTGTTTCAATATTAAATTTTAGTGCCTGTAACCCACCTAAAGTGAGCGCATTGATTTTATTAAACGGCTGCCAGTTTTGTTTTTTCCCAAATACAGAAAAACTATCTGTGTCTGCTTGTAGTTGTGGCAATAGGTTGTTAATAATCGCACTGCCATGAGGTGTCTGAAAAGGCTTTAACTGCATATATTCGGCAAGTGGGCCGATAAACTGAATTTTTGATTTATCCAATGGTGCAGCTATTGCAGCAAAGCTTAAGCTGCTAAGCGTTAAAAGAGCTGCTGCGTACTTAAATAGCTTATTTTGATGACACCATGGTGCGCTAAATTTCATTATTATGCCTATTATTATTGGAAGTTTGGCCAAATATAGCATGTATTGTTACCATGCTCACATATCCAATATAGAGGAGAGAAAGTGACTTTACTGATAGTTTATATGGTAGTGGCGATTGTTATTTCGTTTTTATGTTCTGTGATGGAGGCTGTGTTATTAAGTATTTCGCCCAGCTATGTTGCATCACTTAGAAAAAAACACCCTGAGCTTGCTAAACAGCTCGAAAAGCTTAAAAACAATATAGATCAGCCTTTAGCTGCTATTTTAACTTTAAATACAGTTGCCCATACAGCAGGTGCAGCGGGAGTTGGTGCACAAGCGGCTGTCGTTTTTTCCGATGCGGCTGTAGGTATTGCATCAGCCATTATGACATTTCTCGTATTAATTCTTTCTGAAATTATACCTAAAACCTTGGGGGCTAATTACTGGCGAGCTTTAACGCCAAGCGTTACCTACGCTTTGCGGTTTTTAGTTATATCGCTAAAGCCTTTTGTATGGTTTGCTCAAAAGCTAACAAATTTAATGGGTCCAAAGCACGATGAGGCTTATTATATTCGTCAAGAGATAGAGGCAATGGCAGATATAGGCACGGAGTCGGGAGCATTACATCAAGATGAATCTGATATTATCCGTAATTTGTTGCATTTTAAGCATGCAAAATTATGCGACTTAATGACGCCGCGAACTGTTATTTTCAAAATCCATAAAGACTTAACAGTTAATCAGTATTTAAATGAACATGGATCGTCATCGTTTTCTAGAGTGTTGGTATTTGATAAAGATGCCGATGATATCGTTGGGTTTGTGCATAAAAACGATATTATGCTGGCATTTCACCGCTTAGGCACCGATTACAAAATTAGCAAATTGATTAAGCCTATTTATACGGTACCAACTTCTCAGAACGTATCGTCGTTACTGCAAACACTTTTAACAAAGCGCACTCATATATGCTTAGTTGTTGATGAGTATGGTGACGTGCAGGGTATTGTAACGTTAGAGGATATGATTGAAGCTTTAATGGGACTAGAGATTGTAGATGAGCGTGACCAATCTACTAATATGCGCGCAGTAGCAAGGCAGCGTTGGCACAAACGCTTAGCAAGTAGTGCACATATAGTTAGTGAAGAAGATAAACACACGCGGGGTGATAATTAGCTAACAGGCCCCGAGTAAATATTAGTACCGCTTTAAGCGGGGCTGCCATCAGTTTTTAGCCAATCTTTAGCCCAAGATATAAATTCGTCTTGTGGTTTAGGGCGACTAAATAAAAAACCTTGTATGGCTAGGTTTCTTCTATAGTGCCTTAAATAATCGAGCTCTTCTGGGCGTTCAACGCCTTCTGCCACTAAATCTAAATGATCTTTATTCGTAATATTAAATAACGAACTTACAACCACTTGAGAAAATAAATCTGTTTCTATATGGCTAATGAGTGAACGGTCTATTTTAATTTCAGTAAAAGGAAGGTTTCGAAGCTGGTTCATATTAGTAAAGCCAACACCAAAGTCGTCTAGCGATATACCAAAGCCATGCATTCTTAATCTATTTAGTGTTTCTAATTGCATGAGGCTTGAGAGTGCATGTTGTTCTGTTATTTCTATAATTATATTACTAGGCGTGAGTTGGTTTAATTCTAAAATGAGCAGTAATTTATTTGGGCAGTTTAGGTCATCGAGCTGGGTTGGCGATAAGTTAAAGGCCATTTTAAAATCATGACCTAGTTGTGCTGTCATATTTTTGAATTCGCTGGTGGCCTTTTCAAAAAGAGAAAATGTAATTTGATTAATTAAGTTGTGTTGTTCGGCAGTATTTATAAAACGGCAAGGTAAAATAATATTGCCATCTTTACTTGATAAAATACGCGCTAACACTTCAACGCTTTCAATTTTATTGTTATCAGCATTTATCTTTGGTTGATAAAAAGGCGTTATTTCATCGTTTTTTAATGCATCAATAAGCTCATCTTTTGAAATGGCTGACTCTTTTAATAAAGTGTGGCTGTTTAATTGCGCCACTTTAATAAGTAACCTACTAACCTGAGACAGTTGCACTGGCTTTGCAATATTACCAATGAGGTGAGCGTTATGTTGTTTCGCGAGATTGGCAGCTAAGCTAATAACTTTATGGTCCATTTCAGAAACAATTATTATACCGCCTTGATAATGTAACTCTCCTAAGTGGCGGATTAATTCCATGCCGTCCATTTCGGGCATATTGAGATCAGTAAAAATAGCATCAAAGTAGTTGATATCCTCTTTAACTTTTTCAAGCGCTTCTTTTGCATTTAGGCACGTAGTTATAGTGTTGGATATACCCAATTCGTTAAGTATAGCTTCCATAACGATCAAAATTGCTTTTGAATCGTCAACAACTAAAATATTAGGCACTATCTTCTTCACTGTTATCCCTTTCAATGTATCGCTTGGAGTTACTATAAAAGTAGTAGTGTTTTTTTATTTTGTCAGTATCAAATGCTTTTATTTTGAAAAAAGTTACCTAGCACCTTCCCTCGTGTTTTTAAGCTGATTAGGTATACTAGCGCCATTGTTTTAAACGGTCTTAATTATGATAAGAATAGATCTTACTTTAGCCGAGCAACCATTTTCGCTTATGGTGTCTGGGCAAAAAATTGTGCAGGTATTTCATGCGCAACAAGCCATTACCTTTGATAACCCTCGTGAAAACTACTATCAGTTTACTTACGACAACAAAAAAATAGGCATCGATACAGGGGCAGTCGAAGAGCAAAGCATTTCGCTTTTTGTAGATGATCAATTTGCAACACAGCTTGCGCTACCAGCACCTACAAATGGCTCACCTAAAAAAGGCTTTTTAGGGCTAGCTGCATTAGGTTTTAAGCTTTTTAAAAGTGCTAAGGTAATTAAAGTAGTGCTTGCAGGGGCTTCTGTTGCAGGCTATGCGTGGTTATTTAGTATTGAATTTGCACTAATGCTAATTGGTTGCTTAGTCGTACACGAGTACGGCCATGTGCGAGCAATGAAATACTTTGGCATAAAAACCAAAGGTATTTACTTAATCCCATTTGTGGGTGGGCTAGCTGTAAGTGACGACAAAATAACAACCCGCTGGCAAGATGTAGTTATATCATTAATGGGGCCTGCATTTGGTTTAATTACCTCGGTACTGGGTGTCGTTTTATATTACGCCACCGAGATGGAAATATTTGCAGGTGTTGCGGTGCTTAGTGCGTTATTAAATTTATTTAACTTGTTACCTATTTTACCGCTTGATGGCGGGCATGTATTAAAAAGTATTAGCTTTTCAATGCGTTCATGGATTGGCCTAAGTGTATGTTTACTCGGTGTACTGTTTGGTTTATGGCTGAGCTACACATTTGGCTTAATGTTACTGGTATTCTTTTTGTTTGTAGGTGCGCTGGAAATTGTATTTGAATGGCGAGGCCGTCACTATTCACACTTAATGCCGCTAGATAAATATGGCCAAGGCTTTTCAGCGGTTATGTATGCAATTGTAGTAGCTGGGCATGTAGCTGTAATGATGCACTTTGCCGATTCAGAAAATCCAATATTGAGCCTGCCGATGACTATTTTATCGAGCTAGTATTTTTATTTTTCCAACAGCATAAGTTAGTTTTTTGCATTAATATTTTATTTTTTAACTTTCTATGTTGATTTATTGTTAATTGAATTCTAGTGTAATATAAATTAGAACAATCTTAGCGAATCAACTGGATGTTATTTAGAAAGGAAGCTGTCGCTCAGCAAAGTGAGCGTTTAACTGGTGTAATTACGCTAGCACAACCATTATCAATAAAACTTACCGTATTTGTTTTGGTATGTATTGCGATTGTAGTGATAAGCTTCTTATTTACAGCAGAATATTCCCGCAAGGAAACAGTACGGGGGTTTTTAATACCCAGTAAAGGGATAATCCAAAGCTTTGCTAGTCAAGGTGGTATGATTGAGCAGCTATTTGTACGAGAGGGTGATGCAGTTATTAAAGGTCAGCCACTGGCGACTATTATTGTGCAGCAAAATAACAGCCAAGGTATAGCCTTGAGTACCCAGCTTGTTGAGCAGCTAAGTATGCAAATACAGCTGCTCAATGATGAGATAACACAAAACCATACCCTACAAAAGCAAGAGTCACTTAACTTGCAAGCGCAAAAACGTGCACTTACTAATGAGCAAGTTGCATTACAAAGTCAACTTGCTCTGGCTGATGAAAAATTAGGGCTACTTAACCGCCAACAAAGCAACCTTAATCAACTTAATAAAAATGGCTTTTTATCAAATATTGAACGTGAGCAACAACAGCAAGCTTTGTTAGATGTTAAGCAAGAAAAACAAAACCTAGCGCGCTTGCTTATGCAGCAAGAAAATCAATTAAGTCAACTTAGTTTTAATATTGCTAACGTACCCCAGCAGTATACTTTGCGTATAAATAGTCTTAAACGCCAACAAGCGGATATTCAAAACCAGCTCACACAAATTAAAAGTAACTATCAATATACCATAACAGCCAGTAACAGCGGTGTTGTTACTGGCATTCAAGTGGTTGAAGGCGAAACACTTACCCAAGCCAAACCACTGTTGCATATCATTCCTGAAGGATCAGAGCTAGTAGCAGAGTTGTTGCTACCAACACGTTCCGCAGGCTTTATACAGCTAGGTAACGATACGCGCCTGCGTTTTGATGCTTTCCCTTACCAACGCTTTGGTTTTATTAACAGTAAAATTAGCCGTATCGACAAGGCGCTCATTACTCCAAATGAAATACGCCTGCCTATTACCCTGCAAGAGCCAGTGTACCGTTTGCGAGCGACACTCAGCCAACAACAAATGCAGGCCTATGGTAAGGCGTTTGAGCTGAAAAGTGGCATGTTGTTTGAGGCAGATATTATGTTGGAGCAGCGCACATTAATCGAGTGGTTACTCGAGCCACTGTACAGCCTAAAAGGGCGCGTAAGTTAAGTGTAGCGTTTTATAAAATAAAGAAAAATTTGAAAGTTTTGGTGGTTTGCTAAATGCAAACAACCGAAAAAGACGGCCAGCTTTAGTTAACTTTAGCGAGCAGCTAAAGCTAGCCTATTAACCGCTCACCTTTATTGAAGGCGAGCATATTAACAACCCGATGACTTAATTAAAAAGCATCGGATTTATGGAGTATAACATTATGCGTGAATTAAACGTAAATGAAATTAAAGACGTAAATGGTGGGATGTCTGCAGAAGATGGCGGTGCTGCTAGTTTAGCTTTAGCTGCAACAGCAGCAATCGTAGGCGCCCCTTTCGCATTGGGCTTCGGATTAGCTGTTGGTGTTGGACTGCTTTACGCAGCTTATTCAGCAGAATAATACGATTAATAGCACTCATATTAATAACTTGATCTGAGTGCTTTTTAAGCTATTTATGTAACTAGATAAAATTTTATAACAATGTATTAGTAAATTTGAGGCAGTTAAAGTTATGACTAAAAGATGGTCACTATTAAAAGGAGGTAAAATTCGGGAGTTTGAATCTTTAAGTCAAGTTAATAAAGCATTAAAGAATTGGTCTCCATTCACACCAATATTGATCGCAAAACCCAATAGCAATAAGTTTTTACCACCGACTTGTTTTAATGAGTTAGCTTCTACAGTAGTTGTAAATTATAAAGCTCGAGTTTGTATTTGTATCTTAATGACTCTAGTTACAACATTGATGTTATTTTTGGGTATGTTAATTTATGGTAGCCCTATGTTTATAAATGGGACTGTTTTGTTTTCATTAATAACAATAGCGGCACTATCTGATTATTTAATTTCGTTTAAATCCTTACTTACCATGGGTGAAAGAACTAAGTTTTTTTACTGGGTATTTAATTCTAAGTTAATGAAGAAGATAACAATAGCTTGGCTATTGTCCATAGCTGCTCTTGCATTTTTTCAGTTATTTTTTGAGTTCTATTTAGTAGGAAGAGAGCCTCTATTTAAATTCATGGGTACTGTTCATATTCAGGTTTTGAGCGGTGAGATATGGAGGCTAGTTACAGGTCCATTTCTACACTCATCTCCAACACATTTTATTTTGAATGCCATATTTTTAATGGTAATAGGGCCTTTAGCATGGTGCTTATTTTCCTATAGGTCAGCTTTGATTCTTATATTTGGAAGCGGTCTAGGTGCTTTAGTATCAACGCTATTAGGTACTTATACGGAGGACTATCCTTATGATAGTTATGCAGGTATTTCGCCAGGTGTTTTTGCTTTATTTGGAGTGGTTTCTATGTTGGGGCTTATAAGGAAAAATATACTGCCGCAAGGTGTTGCATTACATTTAGGCTTTGTAGCAATAATATCTATTGTTGCAGCTAGTGTATATACAAATAATTCGGCTAATGCCAGCCATTGGGCTGGATTTATATTTGGGATTATTTTATCTCCGCTATTAAACTATAAAAAAATAATCTTAACCGAAGTTAATGTACTTAATTTTAATTGCTTGGAAGAAATTTAAGCTTCAAATATGGGTACGTTTTATTTATAAAATAATATGTCAATTGAAATTAATTATGCAAACAGCTTTAAATTTTACATTATCTAAGTCCGTACCTTTAATCCTCCAATCCGGAATAGCGGAATGTGGCCTAGCTTCTATGGCTATGATGGCATGTTATCACGGCCATAAGTTGGACATGCCTGCTATGCGTAAGCGCTTTTCGGCTAATTTAAAGGGGATGAATTTACAGCAGCTGATTGAACTGGGTGATAACTTGGGGCTCGCCAGTCGTGCATTACAATGCCCGCTTGATGAAGTTCATAAACTGCAAACGCCGTGTATATTACACTGGGATATGAATCACTTTGTGGTATTGACCAAAGTCTCTGGTAAAGGATCTTCAGCTAAATTTGCAATTAACGACCCAGCTGTTGGTAAACGCAGTTTAAATAGTAATGAGTTTAGTAAACACTTTACCGGTATTTGTTTAGAGCTCACGCCAACGAGTAAGTTTGAAGCTAAACAAGAAAAAGCGCAGATGAAGTTTACCCAACTTTGGAGCACCATGAAGGGCTTAAAAGCAGGGTTACTAAAACTGATTGCGTTGTCACTGGTATTACAGTTATTTGCCTTGATGACCCCTTATTATATGCAGTGGGTGGTGGATGAAGTATTAATCAGTTTTGATGAATCGTTATTAACGGTGCTTGCTATGGGTTTTGCGCTGATTGCTATTATTTCGGTGGTGACTAATGCGGTACGAAGTTGGCTAATTTTACGTCTTTCCAGCCTTTTGAATATGCAAATGGGTGTGAACTTACTCCGGCACTTATTGCGGCTACCGATGAATTATTTTGAGTCCCGCCATATTGGCGATATTGTCTCGCGCTTTGGCTCATTAGCGCAAATACGTGAGCGTATTACCACGGGGTTTGTAGAAACACTGGTCGATGGCGTGATGGCTATTACCGTATTGATTATGATGCTAATTTATTCGCTAAAGCTCACTGCAATAGTTGTAGGTGCAATTTTGCTTTACACCTTAGTACGTTTAGCGCTTTATAGGCCGCTGCACCAAGCTACTGAAGAAATGATTCAATCATCTGCCAAAGAGCAATCGAACTTTTTAGAAAATATTCGCGGTATGCAAACTATAAAGCTGTTTGGCAATGAATCGCAGCGCCAAGGCATTTGGCAGAACCGTTATGCTGAAGTCATTAATAGTGAAATCCGTTTAGGGCGTTTAAACATTAGCTTTGATTCATTTAATAAGCTGTTATTTGGCCTTGAAAATGTATTGGTGATTTACTTTGCTGCATTGCTAGTTATGAGCAATAGCTTGTCTGTTGGTATGGTACTGGCGTTTATTGCTTATAAAAACCAGTTAACCAGCCGCTTTGCCAACTTAATTGAGCAAATTATTCAATTCAAAATGATGCGCTTACACTTAGACCGTATTGCAGATATAGCACTCACGAAACAAGAAGCTAATCGTGACGGTGAAATGGCATATACAGGTGATGACGAAGGTAAAGTTAAAGGCCAGCTTACGCTCGAGAATATTTGCTTTAGTTACAGTGAAGAGCAAGCGCCTATTTTAAATAATGTTAATTTAACGCTGAATACCGGTGACTCGATTGCGATTACAGGGCCATCTGGCGCGGGTAAAACTACGCTAATGAAAATTATGCTGGGGTTATTACAGCCGACCTCGGGTAAAGTGCTGCTGGATGGTAAAGATATCACCCAGCTTGGCCTTAAAAACTACCGCAAACAAATAGCTGCAGTAATGCAGGATGACACATTGTTAGCTGGCTCAATCGCTGATAACATCAGTTTTTTTGACCCTCAGCCGAATTATTTAAAAATAGAGACGTGTGCTCGTCATGCGGCTATTCATGATGATATTACCAAAATGACTATGGGTTATAACTCATTAGTAGGTGATATGGGATCAAACTTATCTGGCGGTCAAGTACAGCGTTTACTCCTTGCTCGCGCATTGTATCAATCGCCCTGCGTGTTGTTTATGGATGAAGCAACTAGTCATTTAGACAAAGGCAACGAAGCCAAAATAAGTGAGCAAATTCAGCACTTACCCATCACACGGATTATGATTGCTCATCGCCAAGAAACCATTAACATGGCCAGCAAAGTCTATCAACTGAAAGAGGGTAGGTTGGTGGAGCTACAACAGCAGAGCGAGAGTGCATAAAACAATCAAGACGTGTTTATTACACGCCTTTTTATTATGTTTACAGTTAATAAAAGCTCAATACCAGCGATATAAAAACCCCAGTTACAAACAACTGCACAACACAAAACCCCATAATATCTTTTGCTTTTAAGCCTGCGATAGCAAGGACGGGTAATGCCCAAAAAGGTTGAATTAAATTAGTCCACGCATCACCCCACGCAACAGCCATTGCAACGCGAGATATATCGGCACCTAGCTCTTGTGCTGCGGGTATAACAATAGGCGCTTGTACTGCCCATTGGCCGCCGCCAGAGGGTACAAACATATTAACGAGTCCTGCACTTATAAAACTAAAAAATGGCAAGCTATCAGCATCCGCAACGGCAATAAAGCCACGTGATATCTGTTGTGCTAATCCGCTATCAACCATTACCGCCATAATGCCAGCATAAAAAGGAAATTGAATAACAATGCCAGCCCCGCTTGGAGTTGCTTGCTGCAGACTGTTAAGTAAATTATGGGGTGTTTGATGCAGCGTAATAGCTAAAAACAAAAATACGGCAATAACGCTATTAAGGTTTAAGTTTCCGCCAGCAATAAAAAAGTAATAACCTAAATATGCCAAACCTAATAAGCCAATTGTCATACCGAGTAGTTTACTTTGTTCCAAATGTTGGGCAGGTCTGGTTATTGTTGTGGGCTTAGGTGTTGTCTCTTGTAAAAGAGCTGGGTCGATATATACGCTTTCTTGCTCGCTTGGCAGCATATAGCGATTAACGAGCGGCATAATAATGAATAAACCAACTAATATGGCTATATTAAAGCCCGCAAATAAAGTGTGCTCTGTACTAATAATACCAATGCTGGCCTCTGAGAAGTGACCATCGGTTGCGATAGTTAAAGGAATCGAGCCAGCTAATCCGCCATGCCATACAACAAAACCTGAGTAAGCGCTGGCTACTAATAATCGATAATCAACACGAGTATGTTTAGCAATTGCTTTGGCAAAAAGGGCACCAATAACTAAGCCAAATCCCCAATTTATCCAGCTCGCTAAAAGCGAAATAAGCGTTACCAATATAATTGCTTTAGGTGCTGTATTTGCGAGTGTTGCTAGTTTTTCTAATAACTTACTTATAGGTGGCGTACTTGCCAACATATAGCCTGTAATTAACACTAGTAGCATTTGCATCGCAAAACTTAATAAGTTCCAAAACCCACCTCCCCACGCTTGTAATACTTCAATGTTAGTTGCGGTTGTAAATAAGCTCGCACTGACAAGGGTAATTATTGTAAGTAAAATTACAAATATAAAAGGGTCGGGAAGATAACGCTCTACAATTTTAGTAAAAGGGCGGGCTATTTTATTAAGCATAAGCACAACTGTTTTGGTTATTATTTTAACGCTAATTAATCATGAAAAATCACCATTGGCAAACAGCATTTAGTCTAATATTTGCGGTTAAAAGCTTAAACATTGCTTAAAAGCATCGCTTACAGTAACGTACTGTTTATAGATAATTTACTAACGAAGACTTTGTATTATGCCGGTGATATTTAAAAGGCTAGCGTTACTTGTTCGCGCTCATATAGATCAGTTGAGTTGGCAAGCAGTGGCATTAGCTATTTTGACTCATATGCTATTAACATGGAGCTTACTATTTATAGCGAATGAGAAAGCGTTAACCTCGCTTACTACCTTTTTTTACTATTACACAGTAACAACATCAACAGTGGGATATGGTGACTTTAGTCCAACTACTGATCTTGGTCGTTGGGTGGTTGCATTAATACAAATTCCATTTGGTTTAGCTTTATTTGGTGTTTTGCTAGGAAAAGCAGGACAAACTGTTACTTACTTAATTAGGCGCGCTATGACTGGTGATAAAAACTTTGCTCACAGTAACCACCATATTATTATTTTTGGTTGGCACGACACTCGTACAAAAAAGATGATTGATTACATTTTGGCAGATACGAAACGTACTGACCGTCGTATTTTACTCGCGGTAACAGAGCAAATGGATCATCCTTTTTTAGCTAACGAAAGCGTTGATTTTGCACGTTTAACGAGTTTTACTAATTTAGCTGAACTAGAGCGGGTAGCTATTCGTAGTGCTGATAAAGTGATTATTGATGGTCAAGATGACGATCAGACATTTACAACAGCCCTGCGCATTAGTCGCTTAGTAAAAGATGATTGCCATATAAGCGCTCACTTTTTAGATGAAACCAAAGTTGAGATGATGTTAGAGCATTGCCAAAATGTAGAGTGTAGTAGTGCAAAATCAGCTGAGATACTCGTACGCTCAATGCAAGATCCTGGTTCGAGCCGTGTGCAAGAGGAGCTGCTATCTACTTTGCACGGCGATACACAATTTAGTTTGAAAATACCAAGCGGCTGCAAAGATATGGAGTTTGGTACTTTGTTTCATCATTTTAAGCTTGAGCATGATGCAATACTGTTGGGTGTTGCTCATAATTTAAGTGCGCAAAATATGGATTTAAACCCACCATTAGATTACAAAGTAAGTGAAGGCGATATTTTGCACTATATATCGGTAGATCGAGTATTAAGTAGTGAAGTAGACTGGTCGAGCCTAGAAAAATAATGAATGAAGTTGTATTTTTAATTGTTGTTTTAAGTGCTTATATATTACCTGTCGTTATTGTACTCAACAGTAAGCGTACACAGGGTCATGAAAAGAATGGCTGGCTAATGGGAATAATTATATTTTCTTGGTTAGGGTTAATGATGTACTTTGCCATTGTGCCCAAGTATGGGCACAAAAAGAAAAAGGCCAAATAGAGTAGTTGGCCTTTACAGCTGCTTTTACTGGCGTAACTACTCTTCTAGTTGCTTAATTTTATGCTCAATTAAAGGATCGTCAGGTACAAGTTGTTGAGCAACTTCTAATAACTGAATGGCATCATTAGGATGCTCATCTTGATGCTTAAGGGCAACATCTATTAATGGCTGAATATCAATTTTTGCCTGATGTTCCTGTACGTGAACTTCTTTTTCATCAATCAAAATATTATGAGCTTTGCTTAATAGTGTTTGACGGTGAGCTGAGTTTACATTCGCTTTATTAAGGCTTTTGTAATAATCCTCTTTAAAGCGTAAGGTTTTAGTTTGCATACGAAACTGCGCAATATCAATTTGCTGATGCTGGATAAAATCGACGGCTACTTGCTTATAAAATCCAAACTTATTCAAATATGTGGCATGCGTGCCATGTCCCATACCAAATACTCGTAAGTGAGTTAACTGCTTATAGCGCTTAGCGTGCATTCGGTCTATACGATTAGTAGGATCGTAAATAATATAGCCTTGGGCATCTCCTAAATCTAGATCGTGATAATCTTGCTGCCAGTCAAACTGCTGAGCTATATCGGTACTAGAGCGGTCATCCCACGGTACTAATTCTTTATTTTTAGTACTTACCGGATGGAAGAACAACACCTGATTTAGCTTTAATAGTTTAGCAAAAGCGCCAACAGCAAATCCGCCACGACTTAAACCATAGCCAAGTCGACAATTAAACGGCGTAAGTAATGTTGATAATTGCTCGAGAAAAAAGATTAAATTACGATTACGAAACCAATTACTTTTACCTAAATGCTGAAAAGCGATTACGTTTACGTTTTGTTTTTGAGCTAAGTGATAACCCCATGGTGCAAAATCAGGGTGAAGATCTTGCTCTTGCACGTTAGTGCCAGCAGGGGAGAAAGTAAAAAGCAGGGGTTTATTAACGTCAACAAAATCATACTTAACAAATACATCGCCGAGTAAATCATTACCCGTCATGGGTAATCGAGTTTGTTGCTCATTGCGCGGGAGAGTTAACCATTCATCTAACCAATACAGTAATTTCATTAATCCTCCAGCTATAAGTCAATATAGATCATATCAAACTCAATGAAATTAGGTCAAACCGATAGGATATTACTGCGTCATTTTGATTATTTCATCCCAGTCATTTTTAGTAACAGGCATTATTGATAGTCGTCCGCCCTTTTTAAGGGCGATTTCAGTAATATTGTCATTGGCTTTAATATCTTTAAGGCTAATTAATTTTTTTAAATGGCTTTGATAAGTAACCTCAACAACAACCCAACGTGGTTTGTCGCTGGTGGCTTTTGCATCGTAATAGTCGCTGCTTAAATCAAATTGAGTGGGGTCTGGGTAGGCTTCTTTGGTAACCTCGGCAATGCCGGCTACGCCCACGTGTTTGCAGCTTGAATGATAAATCATGACTGAATCGCCGACCTCAACGCCGTCACGCATAAAATTTCGTGCTTGGTAATTACGCACGCCTTCCCAAAGAGTCGTTTGTTTTGGTGCATTTTTTAAGTCATCTAATGAAAACGCATCGGGTTCAGTTTTAAATAGCCAGTAAGCCATAACAGTATTCCTAACAAATATTTACTTCCCACTATTGTATAGTATCATTTGGACACTAGGGTAATGAGGAAGAAATAATGAGCCAAGTATTAGATGATTTATTGTCGTTGTTAACACTTGAAGAAATTGAGCAAGGTTTATATCGAGGACAAAGCCAAGATTTAGGCTTTGGTGCTGTATTTGGTGGTCAAGTAATGGGGCAGGCGCTTTCTGCTGCCAAAGAAACCCTACCTGAAGGGCGAATAGTTCATTCATTACATTCTTACTTTTTACGCCCAGGCGATCCGGCTAAACCCATTGTTTATGACGTTGAAACTATTCGTGATGGTAAGAGCTTTAGTACGCGCCGAGTCAAAGCAATTCAGTACGGTAAACCTATTTTTTATATGACCGCGTCGTTTCAGGGTGAAGAAAATGGGTTATCGCATCAAGCGACAATGCCTGATGTTCCCGCACCTGAAGAATTACGTTCATCGCTTGAGTTTTACCAAGATAACGCTTCGCATATCCCAGAGGTTATCCGTAATAAGTTTACCCGTGAAATGCCAATTGAAATGCGACCGGTTACTTTTCATAACCCGTTTAAACCAGAAGTTATGGAGCCGGTAAAGCATATTTGGTTTAAAGCTAATGGTGAAATGCCGGACGATCAGCGTATCCATAATTACTTATTAGCGTATGCGTCTGATTTTGAGTTTTTACCAACTGCATTACAACCTCATGGTGTATCGTTTATGCAGCCAAATATGCAAGTAGCTACTATTGATCATGCAATGTGGTTTCATCGTCCATTTAGAATGGATGATTGGATTTTGTATTCAATTGATAGTCCAAGTGCGAGTAATGGGTGTGGTTTGGTACGGGGGCAGTTTTTTGATCGCCAAGGCAACTTGGTTGCCTCAACAATGCAAGAAGGGGTTATGCGTCAGCGCTAACCCCTTCTGTAAATGCATTGCTAGTTACACTGATCTTGTACTATATCGCTGATTGACTGCCAGACGCGTGCTGGCAGTAATGTTTTAAGGTGTGCGTAGGTTTCACATAGTTGTGTGCTACCTACTAAGCCCTTATCACCCTCTGTTATTAATGACTCGCCACGTAAGTTTTCAATAAAACTAACAAGTACTTTTTTGTCAAAAAACTCAGGTGTTTTTATGCCGTGCAGTGTACCTAAACGTTGTGCGAGTACTTGGCTTTCTCTTTCAAGCTCGGCTTTTTCAATGCCATCACTTGTTTGAATAAAACCAATCACAATAGCGTAACGTTGTAGGGTAAAGCTAAGTGCTCGTCCAAGCATTTCTAGCTTAGCTAAGCAGTCGTTACTGTTCGTTATATGAATGTTATCGCCATCAAACTCAATTAAATTTTGATCGGCAAAATTAGCTAAAATACGCGTTATGTAGTTTTCATCAAGAGGTTGTAAATACCATTCTTTAGCAAATAGCGGATAAAATGTTTTTACAAGTTGTTGGCATTGAGCAATCGTAGTGCTGTGTTGTTTAAATAGATGTAGTGCAATTAAGCTTGGTACTGAAAACAAGTGCAAAATATTGTTTCGGTAGTAGTTAAACAGTACTTTTTCTTTATCGCTAATCGTAATAATTTCGCCAAACTCATCACTGATAACTTCAAACTTATTAAGCTTTAATGCATGCGTTAGTAATTGCTCTGGTGTTTCGTCTGGTGTAGTTACTTTATTACTGTAGCTTGCATCACGCTGTAAGCGCAGATAAAAATCAAGCTGAGCTAATAGCTTTGGTTTACTCAATGCTTGCTTATCATTAACCAGCAATATCATCGCTAGTAAGTTAACCGCATTAAGCGCCGCTGCATTATTAATTTTAACCATTACTTGGTCGGCAAGTTTAGTTACTTGTGGTGCTAACCATTGTGGCTTTTGCACGTCAGTTGGGTGTATTGAATCACGCCAATCAGGTTGGTTATCGTTTAAGTATTGGTTAATAGAGATTGGATCGCCAAAGTTTAAATTACCACGACCGTAGTTTTTAAGGTTTTTGATTGCCTTAAAAATACCAAATATAGATTCGCCTTTTTTATCTTTACCATCCAGCTCTTTAAGGTAGGTGTTAATTTCCATGACGTGCTCGTAGCCAATGTACACAGGTACAATAGATATTGGTCTGTCTATTCCGCGTAGCATTGCTTGTAATGTCATAGATAGCATGCCCGTTTTAGGCGGCAGTAAGCGTCCAGTTCGGCTTCGACCGCCCTCCGTGTAAAACTTCACAGAGTAACCTTTAATAAACAGTTGGCTTAAATACTCTTTGAATATGGCAGAATAAAGTTTATTACCTGCAAACGAGCGACGAATAAAAAACGCACCAGAGCGTCTAAATATGCCTCCGGCAGGGAAAAAGTTAAGGTTTATACCTGCAGCTATATGCGGAGGTACTAAACCTAAATGATAAATAGAGTAAGTAAGCAGTAAGTAATCCATATGGCTGCGATGACAAGGCATATAAATTATTTCATGGCCTTTATCTGTTAGTTCATGAATTTGTTCGGCGTGTTTAATATCAATACCATTATAAAGCTTATTCCATAACCAAGTTAAAAACCTTTCGGCCACACGTATCATTGCTTCAGAGTAATTAGCGGCTATTTCATCAAGTAGCTTAAGTGCATTTTGACGAGCTTCTGTTTGGCTAATGTTTTTAGCGTTAGCTTCATCTTGAATTGCTTTTTTTATAGTAGGTGACGCTAATAATGAATTAAACAATTGCTCACGAGATGGCATTTTAGGGCCTGTAGCAGCTAGCTTTTGGCGCTTAAAGTGAACACGCGCTACGCGTAATAATTTATGAGGTAACTCACTTACGTCGGCTTTTTCATTGACTAAAAGTGATAAGTCGAGTGGTTGGCTAAAGCGAATAAAGTTATCGCGCCCTGAAAATAACACCACAAAAAACTTTCTAAACCAGCTTGGAGTAAGAGAGTGTGTAATTAAAGTACGTAGTCCTGGCTTTTCTTTACCTGGGTCGCGCCCCCATAAAATAGTAACAGGCACCACTTGTACGTTTTGCTGACCGCTTTTTATTAAGTACTCAATAATTTGCTTGCCTTGGGCTAAAGCATTGGTTGGTTTTGCTTCATCACCAAATAACGGTGGAGGATTTTTAATACCAATAAAACGGTCTAAATTTTGAGTCCCTAGCACTTGCTCTTCTGTTGGGCTTGGTAGGCCATTCTTTTTACAAACATGCGCCAGCGCGGCTAAATCAAAACGTGAATTTAAACGCACTATATAAAATGTAGGGTACTCAGGGTTTAGCTCATACTGTTTAATAGGATTTTCTGGTAGCACTTTGCTTTTCACAAATAAGCGGCTAAATCCAGCAGACATAACATTTAAACAATAATTAAAAATACGCATCGACTCACCATATTGAGAGTATTAAGGGCAAAATTAGCGCAACAGGATACCATAATATCTAAAAATCCCTTAGTTTGCGCAATTAAGATGTTTAGTTGTTTGTTGACTAGCATCAAAAGCATTAGTTCAAGTATAGCTATTGAACATGTATGGACGCATATTTAATCAAATTAGTGGTCATTGTATTGTTTCTAAATAGTTGTTGCATTTATCACCAATACCTCTATAATACGCAGGCTTTCAAAATTCCTCTGGGAATTAGAAAGGATAAATTAAGCTTGGATTTCAAGCTAATAAACAGGAGTTCCGATTTGGAACTCAACGTAGATATAATCAAACAGCCGACATCTTAAGTTTTAAGATTGTTTCGGTCGTTTTTTTATGCTCTTTTATATGCTCTTTATATTGAGGTTAAGAATGTCAAATCAACGCATTCGTATTCGCCTAAAAGCTTTTGACCACCGTTTGATTGACCAATCAACGGCAGAAATCGTGGAAACTGCGAAACGCACTGGCGCACAAGTACGTGGTCCAATCCCACTACCTACACGCTTTGAACGTTTTACTGTACTAACTTCACCGCACGTTAATAAAGATGCGCGTGATCAGTACGAGATCCGCACCCATAAACGTCTGATAGACATCGTAGAACCAACTGACAAGACTGTAGACGCGCTTATGCGTTTAGATCTTGCTGCTGGTGTTGATGTTCAAATCAGCCTGGGTTAATCGAAAGATTAGAGAGGTTTTAGGAAAATGGCATTAGGTCTAGTCGGTCGTAAAGTGGGTATGACACGAATCTTCACTGAAGATGGTGTATCTATCCCTGTGACAGTTATTGAAGCGACACCTAACCGCATTGCTCAGATCAAATCTGACGCAACAGACGGTTATAACGCGCTTCAAGTAACCGCAGGCACTAAAAAAGCAAGTCGTGTAAACAAAGCTAAAGCGGGTCATTTCGCTAAAGCTGGTGTTGAAGCGGGTCGCGGTCTGTGGGAATTCCGCCTTAACGGTGGTGAAGGCGATTTTGAAGTAGGTGCTGAGCTTACTGTTGAATTATTCAACGAAATCAACAAGGTTGACGTAACCGGTACTTCTAAAGGTAAAGGTTTCCAAGGTGGTGTTAAGCGCTGGAATTTCAGCATGCAAGACGCTACACATGGTAACTCTCTATCTCACCGTGCTCCTGGTTCAATCGGTCAAAACCAATCACCTGGTAAGGTGTTTAAAGGTAAGAAAATGGCCGGTCATATGGGTGCTGAGCGTGTAACGACTCAAAACTTAGAACTAGTTCGCGTTGACGCTGAGCGTAATTTGCTTTTAGTTAAGGGTGCAGTACCTGGAGCTATTGGCGGTGACGTTATCGTTAAACCAGCTGTTAAAGCATAAGTCCTGGAGATTTAGTGATGGAATTAGCAATTAAAGACGCTTCTGGCGGTCTTGAAGTTTCTGAAGCTACTTTTGGACGTGAGTTTAACGAAGCATTAGTACACCAAGTAGTTGTTGCATACGCAGCAGGTGCTCGTCAAGGTACTCGTGCTCAGAAGACACGTTCTGAAGTAAGCGGTGGTGGTAAAAAACCATGGGCTCAAAAAGGTACTGGCCGTGCACGTGCCGGTACAATCCGTAGCCCAATTTGGCGTTCAGGTGGCGTTAGCTTTGCAGCTAAACCACAAGACCACAGCCAAAAAGTAAACCGTAAAATGTACCGTGGTGCGATTAAAAGCATCTTATCTGAATTAGTTCGTCAAGAGCGTTTAATCGTTGTTGAAAGTTTTGCTCTAGCAGCACCAAAAACTAAAGAACTAGTTGCTAAGCTTAAAGAACTTGAGCTTAAAGATGTTCTTATCGTGACTGAAGAAGTAGATGAAAATCTTTTCTTATCGGCACGTAACCTTTATAAGGTTGACACACGTGATGTAGCTGGTATCGATCCTGTAAGCTTAATTGCTTTCGATAAGGTACTTATTACAGCCGCTGCTGTTAAGCAACTTGAGGAGGCGCTAGCATGATTCGCGAAGAACGTCTTTTAAAAGTGATCCTTGCTCCACATATCTCTGAAAAAAGCACAATTGCTGCTGAAGAAAACAATACTATTGTTTTTAAAGTAGTAAATGACGCAACTAAAGCTGAAATTAAAGTAGCAGTTGAGAAGCTTTTTGAAGTAGAAGTAACGGGTGTTCGCACACTTAACGTTAAGGGTAAAACAAAACGTACTGGCGCACGTTTCGGTCGTCGTAGCGACTGGAAAAAAGCTTACGTTACTCTTAAAGAAGGCAGCGAGCTAGACTTTGTCGGCGGCGCCGAGTAATAAGGGGATAGAATTATGGCACTTCAAAAGTGTAAGCCTACTTCTGCGGGCCGTCGTCACCTAGTTAAAGTGGTTAACTCTGATCTACATAAGGGTAAGCCATACGCACCACTTTTAGAGAAAAACTCTAAATCAGGTGGTCGTAATAACAATGGTCGTATTACGGTTCGTCATATCGGTGGTGGTCATAAACAACATTACCGTTTAATCGATTTTAAACGTACTAAAGATGGCATTCCAGCCACTGTTGAACGTTTAGAATACGATCCAAATCGTAGCGCAAACATCGCTCTTGTATTATATGCAGACGGTGAGCGTCGTTACATTATCGCACCAAAAGGCTTAAAAGCTGGCGATGCAATCCAGTCTGGTGTTGATGCACCAATCAAACCTGGTAATGCATTACCAATGCGTAATATGCCTGTAGGTTCGACTGTTCACAACGTAGAATTAAAACCAGGTAAAGGTGCTCAAATCGCACGTTCTGCTGGTGCATACGTTCAAATCCTTGCTCGTGATGGTCAGTATGTAACATTACGTCTTCGTTCAGGCGAAGTTCGTAAAGTTGAATCTGATTGTCGTGCGACACTAGGTGAAGTAGGCAATGCTGAGCATATGCTTCGTTCACTTGGTAAAGCAGGTGCAAATCGCTGGCGTGGTATTCGTCCGACAGTTCGTGGTGTTGCCATGAACCCGGTAGATCACCCACACGGTGGTGGTGAAGGTCGTACATCTGGTGGTCGTCATCCTGTGTCTCCATGGGGTAAGCCGACTAAAGGTGCGAAGACGCGTAAGAACAAGCGTACGGATAAATTTATAGTACGTCGTCGTACTAAGTAATATTGAGGAATAGCCATGCCACGCTCTCTCAAGAAGGGTCCTTTTATAGACCTACACTTGCTGAAGAAGGTAGAGAAAGCTTTGGAAAGCGGTGAGAAAAAGCCAATTAAAACTTGGAGCCGTCGTTCAATGATCATACCTAACATGATCGGATTGACCATTGCTGTCCATAATGGTCGCCAGCACGTACCAGTTTTCGTTTCTGACGAAATGATCGGTCACAAACTAGGTGAATTTGCACCAACTCGCACTTACCGTGGCCATGCTGCGGATAAGAAAGCGAAGAAACGATAAGAGGGGAAGATAAATGCAAGCATTAGCTAAACATAAATTCGCCTCTGGTTCGGCGCAAAAAGCACGTCTAGTTGCAGATCAGATCCGCGGGTTACCTGTAGATCGCGCACTAGAAATCCTGGCGTACAGCCCTAAGAAAGCGGCTGTATTAGTTAAGAAAGTACTTGAGTCTGCTATTGCTAACGCAGAGCATAACGAAGGTGCTGACATTGATGAGCTTCGTATAACAACGATCTTTGTGGACGATGGTCCTACAATGAAACGTATTATGCCTCGTGCTAAAGGACGCGCAGATCGCATCCTTAAGCGTACAAGCCATATCACTGTTATGGTTTCAGATAGCTAGGAGTATAAGTAATGGGACAAAAAGTTCATCCTACTGGTATTCGCCTAGGTATATCTAAACCTTGGGTTTCTACCTGGTACGCGAGTTCAAAAGATTTCTCTGCACAGCTTTTTGGCGATCACAAAGTTCGTACATTCCTTACTAAGGAATTGAAAACGGCTTCTGTGTCTAAAATCGTTATTGAGCGTCCAGCAAAATCAATCCGAGTAACAATCCACACGGCTCGTCCGGGTGTTGTTATCGGTAAAAAAGGCGAAGACGTAGAAAAATTACGTCAAGCGGTAACTAAAATCGCTGGTGTACCTGCTCAGATTAATATCTCTGAAGTACGTAAACCAGAACTAGATGCACAACTAGTAGCAGACGGCATTGCCTCTCAACTAGAACGTCGTGTTATGTTCCGTCGCGCTATGAAGCGTTCGGTACAAAATGCAATGCGCATCGGTTCTAAAGGGATTAAAGTTGAAGTTAGCGGTCGTCTTGGCGGCGCTGAAATCGCACGTTCAGAATGGTATCGTGAAGGTCGTGTACCTCTACATACTCTTCGTGCTGATATCGATTACGCAACTTCTGAAGCCTTAACCACTTATGGTATCATTGGTGTTAAAGTTTGGATCTTCAAAGGCGAAGTTATTGGTGGTTTACCACTAGTACAAGAGCAAGAGAAGCCAGCTAAACGCGCACCAAAGAAAGCCAAGAAAAGTGCTAAGTAGAGGTAGCGAGTAATGTTACAGCCAAAACGTACAAAATTCCGTAAAATGCACAAAGGCCGCAACCGCGGTTTAGCGCAAAACGGTAACAAAGTAAGCTTCGGTACTTTCGGATTGAAAGCAACTGGCCGTGGCCGTATGACTGCTCGTCAAATCGAAGCAGCTCGTCGTGCTATGACGCGTCACGTGAAACGTCAAGGTAAAATCTGGATTCGTGTCTTCCCTGACAAACCGATTACAGAAAAACCTCTTGAAGTTCGTATGGGTAAAGGTAAAGGTTCTGTTGAATATTGGGTTGCTGAAATTCAGCCTGGTAAAGTACTTTACGAAATGGAAGGTGTTTCAGAAGAGCTTGCTCGTGAAGCGTTTGACCTTGCTGCTCGTAAACTGCCATTCAAAACAACTTTCGTAACTCGGACGGTAATGTGATGAAAGCTAGCGAACTAAAAGATAAAAGCGTAGAAGAGCTTAATGCTGAACTTCTAGGACTACTTCGTGAGCAATTTAATATGCGCATGCAAGCTAGCACTGGTCAGTTAGCTCAGACACACACGCTAAGAACAGTACGCCGCGATATCGCGCGTGTAAAAACAGTTATTAACCAGAAGGCAGGTCAATAATGAGCGATAAAATTCGTACTCTTCAAGGCCGTGTAATCAGCGACAAGATGGAAAAATCTTTCACTATCGCTATCGCACGTTATGTGAAGCACCCAATCTATGGGAAATTCATTAAACGTACGACTAAGTTACACGTACATGACGAAAATAACACAGCAAAAGCGGGTGACGTAGTTACTATCCGTGAATGCGCACCAATTTCTAAGAATAAATCTTGGACTTTAGTAGACGTTATTTCTAGTCCAAAACAAGCTTAATTTTTAATTAAGTTAGTTTTGTAAAAAAGCCCTGGCATTAGCCGGGGCTTTTTGTTTTCTGGAACTGCCTTGTCCTGAAACGTGTTTATACATTTAGGACTTATACCAATCCGCAATAATACTTAATCATTTTGCGGGGCTAAACGTGTCGCTACCTGCTTTAAAAAATGCTCATTTAGAACAACTAAATAGCGAATTTCTGCCTACCTATCAACACGTTTTTCCAGCCTCAAAATAGATCACTTAATTAAGCGAATTGGTATTATTTTATGAAAACTATTAAAACTAAAGACGCGAAGTTAGTTGGTATTATCTTTTTATCAGAAATACAAAAGCATGCAGGGTAGTTTTCTGGTTTGTGTCATCAACTCCGTTGTTGTTATATATTTTTGGTGTCAGAACTAGTGGGTGAATCACAAAAATTTGATTATAAGCTTACATATCTCAGTAACTTTAATACTTGCTATAGGCATATAAGCCGTTGTGCTGCTTTTCTCTTACTTTATTTCAATGTTACAGTTTTAAGGTATCGAAAATAGATATTCAAATATAACTTTAATCATTCGCTTGTGTGGTTTTTTTATGTCTAAAACCTCAATTTATCGCCTTAAATGAATATTCTGGTATGATTAGCAAATATGCGCTTTTGAATGAATTTTTGAGGTAATAATGACGCGTAGTTTTGAATTTCATTTAACTGATGAGATTGCCACGGTTGCAATGGGTAATCGCGTTGCTGATATTATAGAGCAAGGTGCGGTTATTTATTTACATGGTGATTTAGGTGCTGGTAAAACAACGTTTACACGAGGTGTAGTGCAAGGCTTTGGCCATACAGGTAAGGTTAAAAGCCCGACCTATACACTAGTAGAACCTTATGAGCTTGAGCGTGCAAATGTTTATCATTTTGACTTATACCGCTTAGGTGATCCTGAAGAACTCGAATACATGGGAATACGCGATTATTTCTCAGCAGACGCAATTTGTGTTGTTGAATGGCCTGAAAAGGGTGGTGAATTTATTCCTGTGCCTGATTTAGATATTACTCTAAGCTATGTGGGTAACGAACGTAAAATTGTTATAAATAGTGCGAGTGAGCGCGGTATAGCAATTGTCGAAAAACTAAATAATCAATAATAATATAGTTAAGGCAGTAATTATCCAATGAGTCGAGGTGTAGTTAAACTTTTTATTTATCTTATGGTTATCACCATAAGCTTGCCGCTATGGGCTAAAAACATAATCAATAGTGTGCGTGTATGGCCGTCTCCAGATAGTACGCGCGTGGTATTTGATTTAAATGATAAGCCCGACTTTAGCTATTTCATGCTTAAAAACCCTAGCCGCCTAGTGATTGATTTAGAAAATACTAGCGAGTTAAAAACATTGCCAGGTGTGCCCCCGAAACATCAAATAGTAAGCAAATTACGTTACTCAAAACCTAAAAATAAACAAAGCGTACGTTTAGTATTTGAATTAAGTGCGCCAATAAAGCCAGTGGTATTTGCCCTCGCACCTACAGGCCCTTATAAAAATAGACTCGTTGTTGATTTATACAATAAAAGCCAAGCTACTACAGTTGTTTCTCCTGCTCAAACAGCCGCTAAAAACCGTCAACTAAGCCAAGAGCGCGACATTGTTATTGCAATTGATGCGGGGCATGGCGGCGAAGATCCTGGTTCAATTGGGCCATCAGGCACCTACGAAAAAACAGTTACACTGCAAATTGCGAAACGTTTAGAGCGCATGATTGATGGCGAACGTGGCATGATTTCGCGCATGGTACGAAGCGGTGACTATTTTGTAAAATTAAATACCCGTACTAATCGAGCCCGTGAAAAAAAGGCAGATTTTTTTGTTTCTATTCATGCTGATGCATTTACAAGCCCTGGGCCAAATGGTGCCTCTGTGTGGGTTTTATCATTAAGACGTGCTAATTCAGAAATAGGTAAATGGATAGAAGATAAAGAAAAACACTCCGAGCTTTTAGGTGGCGCTGCTGATGTAATGAAAGATGCCGCCAATGAAAAATATCTAGCACAAGCGTTGCTTGATATGTCGATGGACCACTCAATGAAAACTGGCTTAAATGTAGCTGATGAAGTGGTTAAAGAGCTTCGTAAGGTTGCCAAACTGCATAAAAAAGATCCCCAGCATGCGAGCCTTGCAGTACTAAAATCACCAGATATTCCATCTATTTTGGTAGAAACAGGGTTTATATCTAACCCGCGAGAAGAAAAGCTACTTAAAAGCCCTAATCATCAAGAGCGTTTAGCTAAAGCGATATTTACTTCAATTAAAAATTATTATTTGAAAAATCCGCCGGATGATTCGTTATTTGCTAAATTAAAGTCGCAATATCCAACAAAGCATAAAGTACGCCCCGGTGAATCTTTAAGTATGTTAGCGAGTCGCTATGGCGTTACAGTCAATAAATTAAAACAAGTTAATAAGCTTAGTTCTAATACCTTATTTATTGGGCAAGAGCTCGATATACCTCAAAGTTAGTCATTATTATTAGCGCAATGCTTGCTAGGAAGTCTCATGAATATTGAAATATTACCCGCGCGTTTAGCCAACCAAATTGCCGCAGGCGAAGTGGTTGAGCGCCCAGCGTCGGTAGTAAAAGAGCTTGTTGAAAATAGCTTAGATGCTGGCGCAACGCGTATTCAAATTGATATTGAGCGCGGCGGCCACAAACTTATTCGTATTCGTGATAATGGCGCAGGGATAAGTAAAGATGAGCTAACGCTCGCACTTTCTCGCCACGCGACAAGTAAATTAAAATCACTTGATGACCTTGAAAACATTTGCTCACTTGGCTTTAGAGGGGAAGCACTTGCGTCAATTAGTTCTGTGTCGCGTTTAACGCTGAGCTCAAAACCAAAAGAGCAAGAAGCAGCTTGGCAAGCTTTTGCAGAAGGCCGCGACATGGCCGTTCAAGTAAAACCTGTAGCGCATCCCGATGGCACAACCATTGAAGTAAAAGATTTATTTTTTAATACTCCAGCACGTCGTAAATTTTTACGCACCGAAAAAACTGAATTTAGCCATATTGATGAGTTGATAAAGCGTATTGCGCTTAGTCGCTTTGATGTTTCTATTACACTAACTCACAACGAAAAAGTAGTAAGGCAGTATCGTGCCAAAACTGATCCCTCTCAGGCTATAACACGCGTAGCACAAGTTGCAGGTAAGGCCTTTGCCGAGCAAGGTTTGCATATTCAATCAGGAGAAGGCGGTTTACAGTTGCATGGTTGGGTGCTGCCTGTCGGCTCAGCTAATACGACTCAGTACACTTATGTGAATAATCGCATGATGCGCGATAAGCTTATTTTGCATGCGATACGCCAAGCGTTTGAAGAGGTAAGTGGGACGCAAGAGCTACCAGGGTTTGTTATTTATATTGATATTGACCCACGACAGGTTGATGTAAATGTTCACCCTGCTAAGCATGAAGTGCGTTTTCATCAAGGGCGATTAATTCATGATTTTATATTGCAAGCTATTAAGCAGGTAGTCGTGCCATTGCAAGGCGAATTCACTAACGAATCAGCGAGCACAGAAGCAGAATTCACGCCAGCGTTCATTGAGTCAACGCATAGCAGTGCTAATAATATAGAAAGCGAAGGAGTGTTTGATTACCCTAAATCGCAATTACAGCCCTCTTACTCTGGAAGTACTGGTAGCTCAAGTTCGTCCTCAGGTACTAGAAGTGTTGGCGGTGCATACCGTGCAGCACCAAGTACGAGCCATCATGACGTAAATGCGTTTTATCAAGGAGTGAGTGAGCAACACGCCGCGCATTTTGATAATGCAGCCAATATATCTGCTGCACCACACCAGTCCGTATCTGTGGATAATGTCTTAAAAGCTGTTTCTATTATAAGTGTTAGTGAAGGAGTGTGTGTCTTTAGTGAAGAGCAGCAATTGTATTGCTCACATTTTAAATATGCATTAATTGATGATTGGCATAATCAAATTAAAGAGTTCGGAAGTTTAGAAGGGAAAGCCCTTTTGTTACCAGTGCGAGTAAACTTAGAAAAAGAAGATTGCTTACTTATAGAATCCCAGCAATCGTGGTTTACCTTACTTGGTTTTGAACTTGTAATAGAAAAACAATTTGTAATGGTTAAAAAATTGCCAGCGTGTTTATATTTACTTGACGTAAGTGCAGCGTTAGGTGAGCTACTTGATGCGTGTAAAGCAAAACTTGAAAATATAGAGAATTGGTTAGAATGGCAAATGAAATGCGTGCCGACCCGATTTTATTTAAGCAATGTATTTTTAGCGCAACAAATGCGCTTACAAAATAATCCACAAACTATTGAACGCTTGCGTAAAAAAGCAGTTAAAATAGAGCTAAATCACTATTTAACGCAATTAGATTAAGGTATCAGTGTTGAGTAATTTACCAGTTATATTTTTAATGGGTCCAACTGCAGCAGGTAAAACAGCATTGGCAATCTCGCTGTGCGAGCATTTAAATACAGAAATAATCAGCGTAGATTCAGCGCTAGTGTATAAAGGTATGGACATTGGTACAGCAAAACCTGATGCGGAAGAATTAGCCAAAGCTCCGCATCATTTAATTGATCTACTTGACCCGAGTGAAACGTATTCAGTTGCAGATTTTAGGCGCGATGCAGTGCAAAAAATTGACGAATTTCACAGACAAGGTAAAGTGCCTGTATTGGTTGGAGGTACAATGCTGTACTTCAAATCTTTAATTGATGGTTTATCGCCTTTACCTGAAGCAGATACAGAGATAAGAGCAGAGTTAGAAGCGCAAGCGAAAGAATTTGGCTGGCCTCATTTATATAAAGAATTAGTTAAAGTTGACCCAAAAGCAGCCGAAAAAATAAGTGAAAATGATTCACAAAGAATTAATCGAGCTTTAGAGGTTTACAGGTTAACTGGTAAGACCATGACTGAGTTGCAAATGCAAAAACAGCCGGCTTTACCTTATACTTTTCATCAATTTGCGATTGCACCGCAAGAACGCAGTGAATTACACCGCCGAATTGAAGAAAGGTTTAAAATAATGATTGATCAGGGGTTTGAAAATGAAGTTTCGACCCTATATCTACGTAAGGATTTACACCCCAATATGCCTTCTATTCGTTGTGTTGGTTATAGACAAATGTGGGATTACCTTGCGGGTGAAACAAACCATGATGAAATGGTTTTTCGTGGCATCGCAGCAACACGTCAGCTGGCAAAACGGCAGTTAACGTGGCTTCGTAGTTGGCCTGATGTTACTTGGTTAACAACAGGCGACGAAGAAAACTTGCATCGTGTAGTAAGTTCGCTAAGCTAGTAGTAGTTGAATATTGTTTTTTATCAAATAAGTTCAGCCACTTAATTATAATAACACCTAGAACGAAGGAACAATAACATGGCAAAAGGCCAATCGTTACAAGACCCATTTTTGAATGCACTACGACGTGAGCGCATTCCAGTATCAATCTTTTTGGTAAATGGCATAAAATTACAAGGCAAAATTCAGTCATTTGACCAATTTGTTATTTTACTAGAGAACACCGTAAATCAAATGGTTTATAAGCATGCAATTTCTACAGTTGTCCCTGCTCGCGCAGTTAACTTCCAAGCAGTTCAAGGAAGTGATGATACTGAAGAGGCAGAAGCTGGAAACTTTTAATTAGGAGCATAATGTTTGTTTGACCGCTATGAATCCGGCGAACAGGCAATTTTAGTTCATATCGACTTGCCTAAAGAAGGAGATCGTGAAGATCTTCATGAGTTAGAAATGTTGGTATCTTCTGCTGGTGTTAGTAGTTTGGCGGTTGTGCAAGGCAGCCGTCAAGCACCACATCCGAAACTATTCGTCGGTACCGGTAAAGCAGAAGAAATAGCTGAGATTGTCAAAATCCACAAAGCAGATGTCGTAATTTTTAATCATCAACTCAGGCCATCACAAGAGCGTAATTTAGAGCGCGTTTGTCAATGTCGTGTGCTTGATAGAACGACGCTAATTCTTGATATTTTTGCCCAGCGCGCACGTACCCACGAGGGTAAGCTGCAAGTTGAATTGGCTCAACTTCGCCATATGTCGACTCGATTAATTCGAGGCTGGACTCACCTTGAACGTCAAAAAGGCGGGATTGGTTTACGTGGTCCTGGTGAAACTCAACTTGAAACTGACAGAAGATTACTTCGCGCCCGTATCCAAAATATTCGTGCACGTTTAGCTAAAGTTGCAGTGCAACGTGAACAAGGTAGGCGAGCTCGTACTCGCAACGAAATACCTACAGTTTCGTTAGTTGGTTATACCAATGCGGGTAAATCTACATTATTTAATCGAATTACAAATTCAGATGTATACGCGGCCGATCAGTTGTTTGCCACGCTTGACCCGACTCTACGTAAGCTTGAGTTAGGTGATGTTGGCCCTGTTATCTTAGCTGATACAGTGGGCTTTATTCGGCACCTACCACATGACTTAGTTGCTGCTTTTAAAGCAACGCTTACTGAAACTCGCGAAGCTGATTTGCAGTTACATGTAATTGATGCAGCAGACTCACGTCTGCAAGAAAATATTGAACAAGTACAATCGGTGCTTAAAGAAATTGAGGCCGATGAAGTACCACAGCTATTAATTTATAATAAAATTGATGCGCTGGATAACGTCAGCCCACGTATTGATCGAGACGACGAAGGCCAACCTATAAGAGTATGGCTTAGCGCTCAGACTGGTGAAGGGTGTGAATTACTTAGCGAGGCTATTAGTGAGCTACTAGCTAAGAAGATGTTTAACGAAACATTATTTCTTACGCCATTGTACGGTCGCTTAAGAGCTGCATTGTTCAGTTTAAATGCAGTGCATGAAGAGCAATTTGATGAGCAAGGTAATTGGCTGTTAGATGTTAGAATGCCAATGGTTGAGTGGAATCGTTTAATTAAAGAATTTGGTCCTGAAATTGCTGGTTTTATCAACCGTAATTAAAAATTGACGTTTTAATGTCGGTTTTAGTATGAGAAACGCGGTAGATTTGTTAGATTTAACACAATTTCCTAATTTATTTAGATAACAATGGAGTATAGCTATGGCCTGGAATGAACCGGGTAATAATGGCAATGACAAAGATCCGTGGAATAATAAAGGCGGACGTGATCAAGGCCCACCTGATTTAGACGAGGTGTTCCGCAAGTTTAGTAACAAGTTCAGCGGCTTATTTGGCGGGAAAAAATCCGGCAATGGTAGCGGCGGTGGACTTGGCGGAGCCGGTATTTCATTCATACTTATTATCGCCGTTATTGTATGGGCGTTAAGTGGTATTTATACGGTTAAAGAAGCCGAGCGTGGTGTGGTTCTACAATTTGGTAAATATGACCGAATTGCTGATCCTGGTTTGCGTTGGAAAATGACTTTCATCGAAACGGTAATCCCAGTAGATATTGAAGCAGTTCGTTCATTATCGGCTTCTGGTTTTATGCTTACTGAAGACGAAAACGTAGTGAGCGTAGAGTTTCAGGTGCAATACCGTGTTATTGACCCATATCTTTATGAATTTAGCGTAACTAACGCTGATAGTAGCTTAGAAGAAGCGCTAGACAGTGCACTGCGTTATGTTGTGGGCCATGCAAAAATGGACCAAGTATTAACTAATGGCCGTGAGGTTGTTCGTCAAAATACATGGGATGAGCTTAATAAGATTATCGAACCATATAACTTAGGTTTAATTGTTACTGACGTAAACTTTAAAGACTCTCGTCCACCAACTGAAGTTAAAGATGCATTTGATGATGCAATTGCTGCACAAGAAGATGAAGAACGTTTCATCCGTGAAGCAGAAGCATATGCTCGTGAAATTGAACCGCGTGCTCGTGGTCAAGTAACGCGTATGACTCAAGAAGCGGAAGGTTATCAAGAGCGCATTACATTGGAAGCGCAAGGTGAGGTAGCTCGCTTTGAAAAGCTTTTACCGGAATATCAAGCAGCTAAAGAAGTTACTCGTGAGCGCTTATACATTGATGCAATGGAAGAAGTGTTAGGGAGTAGTTCTAAAATATTGGTTGATGTTAAAGGCGGTAATAACATGATGTATTTACCTCTTGATAAAATCATGGACAAGCAAGGGACAGCAACACGAGTTGCACTTCCAAGTTCAAGTGATATTCAAGACTTACGTAATAAAGTTAATACGTCGCGTAATAGCTCTGTTAATAGTGGCAATGACCGCTTTAACAACGACCGCTTCAATGATGGGAGATAATCATAATGAAAAACTTTAGTTTAGTAATACTATTAGCTGCCATTGTTATGTCTTTCTCATCGGTATTTGTTGTACCTGAAGGGCAAAAAGCAATTGTAATGTTATTTAGTAAAGTACAAAAAGATAGCGACGATAAAGCGATTGTATATGGCCCAGGCCTACAATTTAAAGTACCATTTTTTAGCCAAGTACGTCGTATTGATGCACGTATTCAAACGCTAGATGGTGCGCCAGATCGCTTTGTTACTAGCGAGAAAAAAGACTTAATTGTTGATTCGTTTGTAAAATGGCGCGTTAATGACTTTAGTGCTTTTTACTTACGTGCTCGTGGCGATAAGCAATATGCTGAAACGCTACTTAAGCAAAAAGTAAACAATGGTCTTCGTACAAACTTTGGTACACGTACAATTCGCGAAATTGTATCAGGTGAGCGTAGCGAGTTGATGGAAGAAGCGTTAGTACAAGCTTCTGAAAGTGCACGTGAGCTAGGTATTGAAGTACTAGACGTACGTGTTAAGCAAATCAACCTACCACAAGAAGTGAGTAGCTCTATTTACCAACGTATGCGCGCTGAGCGTACTGCGGTTGCAAAAGAGCACCGCTCTGAAGGTCAGGAAAAAGCAGAGACTATTCGTGCGGGAGTTGACCGTCGAGTAACTGTAATGCTTGCTGATGCTGAGCGTAATGCACGTTCTGTACGTGGTCAAGGCGATGCTGATGCTGCAGGCATTTATGCTAATGCGTACAACAAAGACCCTGAGTTCTTTAGTTTTGTACGTTCGCTTGAAGCTTACAAAAAGACTTTTAAAGATAAGCAAGATGTTATGGTGCTTTCACCAGATAGCGACTTCTTCCAATATATGAAAGGCGCTAAAGCTCAATAGACTTTACGTTAATTATTTAAAAGTTAAAAAGCCTCGCATTTGCGGGGCTTTTTGTTAAATACAAACTAGTGCGTTAAATCACTGTTATTTATGTGGTTATTGGTCAATATTTGGATATAACAATTGCCCGCAGAAAAAATAAGCTGAACAGGGGTGATCTTTACTTTAGTTTTCTGGTAAAATCTCGTCCTAATTTTCTCTAAGTGAATTTACGATGGGTAAAAACGTTGTTGTATTAGGCACCCAATGGGGTGACGAAGGAAAGGGTAAGGTAGTTGATCTCCTTACAGACAAAGCATCTTTAGTAGTTCGTTATCAAGGTGGCCACAATGCGGGTCATACTTTAGTTATCGAAGGTGAAAAGACGGTTCTACACCTTATTCCATCGGGTGTATTACGTGACAATGTTAAATGTGTGATTGGTAATGGTGTAGTTTTATCACCAGAAGCGCTAATGAGGGAAATTGGCATGCTTGAAGAGCGCGGCGTACCAGTACGCGAGCGTCTTTTAATAAGTGAAGCATGTCCGCTAATCTTGCCTTTCCATGTTGCATTAGATGTAGCCCGCGAAACAGCTCGTGGCGATAAGCCTATTGGTACAACTGGCCGTGGAATCGGTCCTGCGTACGAAGATAAAGTAGCACGTCGTGGTTTACGCGTAGGCGATTTATTTAATCCTGAAGTATTTGCAGCTAAATTAAAAGAAGTGCTTGAGTACCACAACTTCACTTTAGTTAACTACTACAAAGTAGATGCTGTAGATTTCCAAAAAACGTTTGATGATGCAATGGCTGTTGCTGATATCTTAAAAGCAATGGTTGTAGATGTAACTGAGCTTTTAGATCAAACGCGTTTAGCAGGCGAAAACATTTTATTTGAAGGTGCACAAGGTACGTTACTTGATATAGATCACGGTACTTACCCTTATGTAACATCTTCAAACACTACCGCTGGTGGCGTTGCGACTGGTGCAGGTTTTGGTCCATTAAACCTTGATTACGTTTTAGGTATTATTAAAGCGTACACGACGCGTGTTGGTTCAGGTCCTTTCCCTACAGAGCTTTACGACGGTCTTGATAAACAAGATCCAGTTGGTAAGCACCTAGGTGATAAAGGCCATGAGTTTGGCGCTACAACAGGTCGACTTCGTCGTACTGGTTGGTTAGATGCAGTGGCTATGCGCCGTGCAGTTCAAATCAATAGTATTTCAGGTTTTTGTTTAACTAAGCTTGATGTTTTAGATGGCTTAGAAACACTTAAAATCTGTACTGGTTACAAGCTTGAAGATGGCACAGTTACTAACGTAACACCATTAGCGGCTGAAGGTTACGATAAAGTAACACCAGTATACGAAGAAATGCCAGGTTGGTCAGAAAACACTGTTGGTGTAACGAGTCTTGACGGTTTACCAAAAGCTGCGATTGACTACATCAAACGTATTGAAGAAATTACGGGTGTTCCAATTGATATTATTTCTACAGGTCCTGACCGTGTAGAAACTATGGTGCTTCGCAATCCGTTTGCGTAATTACCATTAGATTAAAAAAAGCTGCTTCGTGCAGCTTTTTTTGTGTCTAAAATTCACCTTGGAACGATCTTTGTATATTATTTAATAAGTTTATTTATATAAGTGGTGAACATGCGTTTATTTAATCGTAATTGCGTACTAAGGCTTTCGTTAATACCGCTGTCTTTATTTATAGCAACCAACAGCTTAGCTACAGAAAGCCCTGCTGCTGTGCCGCTGTATACAGAATCAGAGCTAATTGCGTTAATAAATAAAAATACGCATTTAGCGCGCGTAAAGGCAGATGATTGCCAGTTGGTGCAAGATATAGAAGCACGAGCCAATAAAATGGCATTGCCGTCTTATCAATTTTTATACGGCGATATGCTGGCTTATAACGTGTGCGTTGATCGCAATGTAGAGTTAGGTGTGTATTACATGCGAAAAGCAGCTGAGCAAGGCTTAGCGGCAGCGCTAGAGCAATTGGGACGATACTACGACACTGGTCGCTTAGTTCAGCAAGATAAAGCAATGGCAATTACGTATTTGCGTGAAGCCTCGTCGCAAGGCAATTTAAAAGCACAGCTACGTTTAGTTAAATTATTTAATGATGGTTATGGCAGCCCGCGTGATTTTGAAGATGCCTATCGTTGGCTATTCAATTCTATGGTGGCAGATAAAGCGACTCATAGAAAAATTGAGCGAGCGCTGACTAAGTTAGCGCAAAAAATGCCAGATAGTGTGGTTGCTCGAGCTCGCCTTCCTATTTAATGGCTTTTAAAAACAAAACCCTAACTTTTTAAGTTAGGGTTTTTTAGTTTTTACAGTTTGTAAAAGTATTTAACTGTCTTCTTTAGCCTTTGTTTGCGGGTCTTTTAAAACTGACATTTTAGGCGGCTGTAAAGCAACAACGCGTTCGCCTTCTTGCGGCGGTTTTTCCATGTTGATTGTAAACGGTCTTAGCTTAATTGGTGTATCGTCATCACTGTCTTTATCACCTTTGAGAATAAATAAAGGGATAGCCTCAGGGTTCATTTCTAAGTATTGTTCCCAGCTAAACTCATCCGAGATACGTGTTGAACTAACCTTACCGCCTTTAGCTATAATACTGCTTAAACGTGCATACGAGCCTTCGTCTCCAAACAGTATTTGTCTAGATAAAAACGTTGCGCTGTCTTTATTTGCTTTTGCATGCGACGTTGATGAGCGTAGCGAAAATACATTTTTTTCATTAAGTAAATGAGAAAAGTATTGAACACCTAACGCATTATGATGACGATTTGGCGATAACGCTAATACACTACGAATCGTTGTTAGAGGTAAGTAGCGTTCAGCATGCTCTGATTGCGGGTTACCATAATAACAAGCTAAACCATCCATACGTGCCATTCTGCAGTTTTCCCATGCAGGATCTGACAGGTGAACCGGAATGTTTTGCTCTTGTAAGCCTCGGCCGATTGCACGCGATACATGGTTTGCACCAATAATTAATATTGTATTTGGCGATGGTTGGCGTACACCTAATAGCTTGGCAACAGGAATGGCGGTTAAGCTCTGTAGTACAACGGTAATTATAATTACTGTAAATATAAGAGGTACCATTTTTTCAGCATCAGCAACACCAGACTCCATCATACTAAGCGCAAATACCGACCCAACGGCTGCGGCGACTATACCTCGTGGAGCTATCCAGGCAAGTACCAAACGAGACTTCATTGGTAAATCAGTACCAAAGGTCGAAATAGCAATACACAGTGGACGAGCAACAAAAAGCACGATAGCTAAAAATATAAATACATCGCTGTCGAGCATCATTAAATCAGAGAGCTGTAAGCGTGCTGCAAGTAAAATAAACAGCGTTGATATTAATATCATCGACAAGTCTTCTTTGAACTCAAGTACAGAATCTATTTCTAAATCGTCTTGGTTAGCAAGCCAAATACCAAATACAGTCACTGCTAATAGGCCCGATTCATGGCTTAAATAGTTTGATACAGAAAAACTAATGAGTACTAATGCCAATATACCAAACTTATGTAATTCAAATGGTAGCCATTCGCGGCGCATTAATAGTGTTGTTAACCAACCAGCAGCAACACCAATACTTAATCCAACACCGAGGGTTTTAACTAAAGCAATAATAGTGTGGCTAAATACTTCGCCTTGGCCTACCAGCATTACGGCTTCAAATACTAATACAGCGAATAATGCGCCGATCGGGTCTATTACAATACCTTCCCATCGAAGTATGCGGTCAATGTCTTGTGTTGGGCGCATTGAGTTTAATAGCGGTGCTATAACAGTAGGGCCTGTTACAACTAGCACTGCACCTAATACCGCAGCTACACGCCAATTAAGTTCAAGTAACCAATAGGCGCTGAGACTAATAATAATACAGGTAGTAAGCATGCCGATGGAGCAAAGGTTCCTTACAACTTTTCCGATTCCTTTGAGCTCTCTGAAATGCAGAGTTAAGGATCCTTCAAATAAAATGATGGCAACGCTTAGTGATACAACTGGAAACAGTAAATCACCTAACAATGCATCAGGGTCTAAAACACCACTAAATGGCCCAAGTAAAAGACCAGTAAGCAATAAGAAAAGAATAGCGGGCACTCTAAAAGCCCACGCGACCCATTGGGCAAGCACAGAGCAAAGTGCGATACCGGCTATGTAAATTGCTGACATAGATTAAGAATTCCTTATTTATGACGGTTTGTTTAGAAAGTATAACTTTTGTTAATTATTAATACAGGGGTATACACGGGAAATTCAAATATTACTAATCAATTTTAGCTGCTTATAGAAGATTAGTAGGCTTAAATTATTTTGCGCGTGTAAAGCCGCCTTATTTTAAGCGGTATTAATTGTTTAATTTGTTGAATTTTAATAACAATCTAACACCACAAACGAGAAGGAATTAGCTTCGCTCGAATTTTAACCTTGATTTTTAAGGGGTATTTAGTGTAATATGCTTCGTGTTCTAATAATTAGTTATCTAATGAAGTTTATTGGAAGTAAAAGTGGTTTGTTAATCTTAACGTCATTTTTAATCTTTATAATCATGCATTAGTGGTGTTACTAGTATTCGAACACTACATAATTTCATTTGCCGAACTCTTGGTATGGTTTTGCTAAACAAGTTTATTTAATTATTTAAGTAAATAAAGGTTTGAGTTGAACTATTACTTTCAATGTTTAACCCCCATCGTGGCGGTTAAATCTCGGTCCTTTGGTCTTCACCCTATCTGTTGGTGTATCAGACTTTAGAGGCTCTATGTATGTTGTTAATAAAAAAGCCACACACAGCTTTTTACAGCGATGCATAAACAACACTTTTAAATTTTTTGATTAGTGCTGCTCAATATTATTGGGTTGTTGCTACTTTATACTTAACCTTAAATCTAAGCTTATTGTTTTAGATATGGTTTTCGCGTGTGTGTAAAAAAAGTGTTGCCTAAATGAAAGACAAATTCGAAGCTATGTTTTAAACCTAGCTACTTAGTTTTAGCTCGCCTAATTAAGGTGAGCGCAGATAAAATGGAAAGTTGAGCATTTATGCAAAAGTTAAATTGGCGACGTATCGTACTTAAAGTAGGTAGTGCATTAATTGCACCAGATCAAGATGGCTGCCGTTCGCGTTACATATTAACCATCGCACAGTTCATTGTTCGTTGTCGTGCCCGTGGAATCGAGGTGATTTTAGTATCATCGGGTTCTGTAGCTGCTGGCGCGCATTTATTCCCATCAGACAAACCACGCTCTGTGGTAATGAAAAAAGCAATGGCGGCAGCAGGTCAAACAGAAATGATTGCCATGTGGGACCGCTTTTTTGACTTTCCATCTGCGCAGCTATTATTAACGCATGGCGATTTACGTGACCGGGAGCGTTACCAGAGCATCCGTGAAACCGTGTTCACTTTACTTGAACATGGTGTACTTCCTATCATTAATGAAAACGATGCCGTAACAACCGACGATTTACGAGTAGGTGACAACGATAACTTATCAGCAATGGTCGCAGCAGCTGCCGATGCCGATGCTTTATTAATATTCTCAGACGTAGATGGGCTATATGATAAAAACCCTAACTTACATGACGATGCGGTATTACTGCCTGAAATAAAATCAATTGATGAATCTATTTATGCTATGGCAGGATGTGCTACAAGTGCGGTAGGTACTGGTGGTATGAAAACTAAAATAGAAGCGGCTGAAAAAGCAACGTCACATGGTATAGCGACTTATATTATAAATGGCTTTAAAGAAGAAACATTTACAAAACTGCTAGCTGGGGAAAACCCAGGTAGTGTATTTTTACCGTACGAAAAACCGATGCAGGACTCTATTCATTGGATGACACATACAGCAAATGAGCAAGGTGAAGTTGTTGTTGATGGATCATTTGATGAATCTCTTGAAGGTGAAAGTGGATGTATTCGTGGTGACGAAATCATGGAAGTTCACGGTGAATTTGCCGTGGGTGATACCATTTTAGTACGTAGTGAAGATGGTACGCGTTTAGCTAAAGCGACCGCAAATTATAGTAGCTGTTTGTTAAACTTTATTGCAGACAACGAGCAGAGTGAATTCAGCGAAAAAATGCAGGATTCAATTGGACCAGTTATATCTGAAAAACATATCGCATTATTGGAGAAGTCATGAGTTTAATTACGGACATTTCACGTCAGGCAGCTAAAGCTGCACATACACTTGCTTTACTCGATACCGAGACTAAAAACCAAGTATTAGTTGAAATGGCAGCGGCACTAAGAGAGCAAAAAGCATTTATAATAAAAGAAAATGAAAGTGATTTAAGCGCAGCACGCGACAATAACTTAGCAGCCTCAATGATCGACCGCTTAACGTTAAATGATGAGCGTATTGAAGCAATGGCACAAGGTATTGAAGTAATCGTAAGCCTTGATGATCCTGTTGGTCAGCTGCGTGATATTACTGAGCGCCCAAATGGTATTAAAATTCGCAAAATGCGAGTACCTCTTGGCGTTGTATGTATGATTTACGAAGCACGCCCGAATGTGACAGCAGACGCTGGTGCATTATGTTTTAAATCAGGTAATGGCGTAATTTTACGTGGCGGCAAAGAAGCACTTAGAAGTTCACAAGCTATCGCAAGTGTAATGCACAGCGTACTTGAGAAGCACAACTTACCGGTATCACTTATTTCAGTGATTCCAGATCCAGACCGTGCGCTGTTAATGGAACTGATGCAGCAACGCGAAAGCATTGATTTAATCATTCCACGCGGCGGCGAGGGTTTAATTAACTTTGTTACTGAAAACAGCACGATCCCAGTAATTCAGCATTACAAAGGCGTTTGTCATCTATATGTAGATAAAGATGCCGACCTAGAAATTGCGCTTAACTTACTGCTTAATGGTAAAACGCAGCGTACCGGTGTTTGTAATGCACTAGAAGGCTTAGTTGTGCATCAAGATGTGGCAGATGAGTTTTTAAATCTGTGTGCAGTTGTATTACGCCAAGAAGGTGTAAAAATAAATGCTGACAGCTTTGCAGCTAAATACTTTGATAACGCAACAGTCCTAGCCGATAACGAGTTTGGTGAAGAGTACCTAGACTTAGAAATCGCTATTCGCGTTGTTCCAAACTTTACGGCAGCGGTTGAACACATTGCACAGTTTGGTTCAAACCATACAGAAGTAATTTGTACTAAAAATGAAGCAGCTGCAGAGTTATTCCAACGTAGTGTTGATGCTTCTGTAGTAATGGTTAACGCATCGTCTCGTTTTTCTGATGGCTCACAATTGGGCCTAGGCGCAGAGATTGGAATAGCGACATCTAAGCTACATGCATACGGTCCTATGGGGCTTGAGTCACTAACGACCGAAAAGTATTTAGTTAATGGAGTTGGCCAAGTTCGCGAGTAACCGCAAAAATTAAGTCCATAAAAAGCCGAGCATATTCATGCTCGGCTTTTTAGTTTATAAATCACTCTACAGTTACTTTAACTTTTTAAACCAATCACTTGCAGGTTCAGGTCTGTGTAAATAATAGCCTTGCAGAATAACCTCAGGATACTCCTGTAGTAAATCAAAGTGGGACTGGTTCTCTACGCCTTCAGCAACTATCTCGAGTTCAAATAAACGACCTAAGCTTACAATCATATCAATAATTAGTTTATCGTTGTTATCGGTAGGTGCCTCTAAAACAAAAGAACGATCAATTTTAAGTTCTTGTATTGGTAATTGTTTTAGGTAGGTTAAGCTCGAGTATCCAGTACCAAAGTCATCGATTGATACTCTAATACCTAGCTTCTTGAGAAAGTGAACAGCTTCAATAGCCGCTTCCATATGATTAAGTAACGTACCTTCAATTATCTCAATAGTGAGTTGTTGAGGATTAATGTTATGTTGCTTTATCTGTTGGCTAATAAAGTTTAAAAAACGCGCTTCATGAAAGTGCCTGCCACTTATATTAATTGATAAGTTTAACTCAGGGTGGGTTTTACTAAGTTGCGTTAGTATTTCAAGTGCATTTGAAGTTACCCAGCAATCTAAATCATAAATTATGTCTGACTCTTCCGCTATAGATATAAACTCACCAGGGCTTATAAAGCCTTTTTGAGGGTGCTCCCATCTTAATAAAACCTCTGCGCCCTTAAGGGTTTGGTTTCGATCAAATTGGGATTGTAAATATAGCGATAGCTCATTATTAGAAATAGCTTTACGTAAATCTTGTTCTATTTCAAAGCGGCGTTTTGCTTGCTCGCCAAATGAAGTATCAAAAAAGGTAACTCTATTGCCGCCTTTCTCTTTTGCTTTGTAACAGGCCGCTTCACAGTTACGAATAGTCTCAATAGCGCTTTCCCATTGATCTTCTCGTGGAAAAATATACGTACCAATACTGACCGTTAAGCTAACCTCTTGCTCATCCACTTTAAATGGATGGTTTATACCTATAAGTAGCTCTTGGGCTTTATTTTCAGCCATAGCTTGAGCTCTAGTTCTGCCCACACCTTTTTCAACTGTACACAGCACTGCAAACTCATCACTGCCTAAGCGAGCAATAACATCTTTTTTACTCACCTTAGAATGAATTCGTTTAGTTAATTCTTTTAAAATATTATCGCCAGCGAGTAAGCCTAATCCATCATTAATTGAGTGGAAGCTGTCTATATCAATAATATAAATATAGGCATAACTATTTTCGGTACTATAAACCTGAAGTTGCTGCTCTAACTGCTTTAAAAACCCATTTCGGTTTGGTAAACCCGTAAGTTCATCATGCCATGTAAGGTAATGAATTCTTTCTTGGGTTACTTTAACGCTCGAAATATCACTAAATACACCAATATAGTGCACGTTAGTATCTTGCTCACCTTTTACCATACTGAGCGTTAGTAGCTCAGGGTAAAGCTCGCCATTTTTTCGTCTAGTTACAAGTTCTCCACTCCAATAGCCTGCTTGATTTGCATGTTCCCATACTTGGTCAAAGCTAATACTAGGATGGTTATTTTGTTTAATATCGTGCAACTGCATTTGCAGTGAGTCTGATTCACAGTAACCGGTTATACGACAAAATGAAGGGTTTACAGCAATAATTTTGCCATTACTATCGGTAATAACAACACCATCGGCGGTTCCCGTTAGGGCTTGGTAAAATAACTTTTGTTTTGATGAGAGTTCTTTTAATTCTTCTTCACGCTGGCTTAGCTCTTGTATTAGCGATTCTATTTCGAGTAGTTTGTCGTGCAGGTCAAAGTTTTTTTCTATTAACCTGTCTAGCATGCCTTGCGCTGTAATATGAGTGCGAATGCGTGCTCTAACTAGAGCTAGTTTGTAAGGCTTATGTATGTAATCAATTGCGCCCATCGCGAAGCCTTTTTCTTCAGACTCTTCTTCGGTAAGCGCTGTTACAAATATGACGGGGATGCCTTTGGTATTTTGTTTCGCCTTGAGTATATTGCATACTTCGTAGCCGTCCATGCCTGGCATCATTATGTCTAATAAAATCAAGTCAGGGCGAGTTGACTCAACAAATACTAATGCTTGCTCACCACTTGTCGAAATACGTACATCGTAGTCAGTTAAAAGTCCTTCAACTAATACGTGTAAATTACTAGGTTCGTCATCAACAATAAGAATTAAAGGTTTATGCTTTTTCTCTGTGGTTAATCCATTACTGTTTGCAAGATAATTTGAATGCACTATCTATCCTTCTTTGCGTTCTTTGCAATATTAAATCTAGTTCAGGTTAGTGGTTATGCCTAATTTTTATTATCGTTTCTATATTTATCAATCAGCTCTATTACTAACGCATAGTTAAAATGATCAATTGCTTCTTTGAGCTTAAATAGAGAGTGGCCTCTCTCATATTGATTCATTTCTAGCTGCCTAACCAAACTGCTAGGTACGGGGCGAGCCGTTAATGCTAATGAGTATATATTATCGATAACCGAGTCTTCGTTTTTTAGCTCATGTTGCTGTATATGTTCTTTTTTAAAGTTATCAGCTATCAAAAATTGTTTTACAGCAAAAAGTGTAAGTGTTAATTGTTCGTTAAAATGAGATAAGTTAATACTTTTCTTATCTATTAAGCTTTTCTCAACATTTTGCGCGCTTTGTTGCAGTAGCTCAAAGCCTAATGTGCCGGCCAGTCCTTTGAGTGTATGTACTAGTCGAATTAAGCTTTCTAACTCTCTATTTTTGATTAATATATCAGCTTTAGTCGAAAAGTCATTGTAATCGTTAACAAACTGAGTAAATAATTTAGTTAACAATTTGTCATTGTTTTCTAGGTTTTCTTTTGCTAATGGCAGGTTTATAGTGCTCAGAGGTTCATTACTTTGCAGATGCTTTTCTATGCTTTCGTAAAGTGAATCAAAAATAATCGGTTTTACTAAAAAGTCATCCATACCGGCTCTAAATGCTGCTTTTTTATCATTAGGGTCTGCGGCTGCCGTAATAGCAATTATAGGAGTTTTGTAGCCTCGCTCTCTTAATATGCTTGTTGCTTCTAGTCCGTCCATAACTGGCATTTGAACATCCATAAAAATAATATCGATGTCATTCGTCTCTATTTTATCTAATGCGTCACGTCCATTGTCAGCAATGTTCACGGTCATATCTAGTCTTGCTAAAAGGGCTGAGGCTATTTCTTGGTTAATTTTATTATCGTCAACAACTAATGCATTAAAACCCGAGAATCTAGGATGGGGCTTTAATTGCTTTTCTTTAAAATTATTTGGTGAGAGTGCTCTTAAAATTTCTACTTCACTATTTTTATTACCAATAATTATAACGTCGATATTTTCATTTTTTGCAATTGGTTCTGGAGACTCTTCATCGGTAATTAATAAAATAAGTTTCAATTTTTCATTAACGTTTTTATTTTGAGCGTACAGTTGTTGTAAAATGAAGTTATCGTTGAGCTCTTTTTTTTCTATCGACATTATTACAATACTAAATGGGCTACTAGGCTGAGACATTTTTGCAATGGCTCTTAATGGTTCTTGTGTTGTTTCTGTCGTTATATTTATATCACTTAGTAAGTCCATTAATTTTTTAATTTGCTCATTATCGGGGCTAATTAATAAGGCGTGTTTTTTAAGCTTTTGTTGCTCAGATAAAGTAAAGGGTAGAGTAAAGAAAAACTCGCTACCTTGATTAATCGTGCTCCTTACTTGTATATCTCCGCCTAGCAATTTAGTTAATTGTTTGCTTATAGTGAGTCCTAAACCGGTCCCACCATACTTTCTTGTTGTGCTTGAATCACCTTGCGAGAAAGACTGGAATATAATTTTTGATTGCTCTTCAGTCATTCCAATACCCGTGTCTTTTATACTAAAGCGAAGGTTTATTGTTTTTTCGTGTTGAGATGTCGCTTCTATAATTAATGATATTTCACCATGCTCAGTAAACTTAATTGCGTTACCTACACAGTTATTTATTATTTGGCTTAAGTGCATTGGGTCGCCAATAAGTTCAAGTCCTGCATCAACGTGTAAAGTAAAATTTAGTAGCAAGCCTTTTTGCTTGGCATTTGTTGAGAATAAATTTTGAACGTTAGAAACAATAGTATGTAAGGTAAAAGGGATTTGCTCTAACTGGACTTTTTCCGATTCAAGTTTAGAAAAATCCAGAATATTATTTAAAATCTGCAATAAATTTTGAGCACTTGAAAAAGCTTTATCTGCGTAATGTTTTTGCCTTGAGGGAAGCTCACTGCTTTGTAATAGCTGCAACATACCTAATATGCCATTCATTGGAGTGCGAAGTTCATGACTCATATTGGCTACAAAATCTATTTTTGTTTTATTGGCTTTATCGGTTTGCTCCATAGCGCTCGTCAAGTCGGCATTCATTGCTTCCATTTGGGAATTTAATACGCGGGTTTCATTGAGTAGCTCTTTGGTTTGCTTATTTTTTAAATATAAAGCGTTGGCTGCTTTTATTACCGATGCTATTTCAGTTTGATTTTGGCTGGTATTTGAAATAGTTACTGGCTTTTCGTTATTCATGTCTTTAAGTAATAAAGTGAGCTGGGTAATCGGTTTTATAACCGATCTAAAAATAAAGTAGCTTAACAATAAAATGATTAACATAATTAAAACGGCAAATATATTTGCCTGTTCTGTATTTTTTGTTAAGTGGCTACTTAGTAGCTCTTCTGTTTCGGTTAGTTTATTTTTTTCTATATTTTTAATTTTATTAGTTAAATACAGCAATTCGTTTTCTATGCCAGTTAGCACTACATTTACAGAAAAAGTGTAGCTGCGGGTTAGCAATACAAGTTTGTTATAAGCTTGTTTTAAGCTTATTGTTTTATTGGAGAAGGACTCATTTATTACAGACGTGCTCGTTAGTTTTTTATGTAAGTAATCTAGGTTTTGTTTTACATTTTGCGCTTCATCAAAGTTAGGCTTATAAAGGTAGCTTACAGCAGCGTGCTTTAAATTACTTATTGTGAGTAAAACATCGTTAAAAATAACTTTATTGTCATTGTTTGAAGACTCTTCTAAATCAATAATTGTTACTTGTAAGTCATCAATAGGTTTTTTGAACTGAGTGGTGTAAAGGTGTTCGCGTTTTTGTCTGTTTATGACAACTTGGCCAAATGTATCTTGGTAATTATTTAAATATTCGCCAAGGCGTATTAGTGAATTTTGATACTCAGGGGTCAGGTTTAGAGTGTTTGTTTTTAGCTGCTCAAGATTTAAGTTTGCCTTATTTAAATAAAAATTAAATTTGGTAATCGTAGTTTCATTTGCATTGTCAATAAATGAGACCGCATGCGCTTGCAAGGAGATAATATCGTTTTCTAAATTAGTTACAGCTTCACTTTGAATAAGTGCGTTATGTTGCGATTTTTGCAAGTTAAGTAAAGACGTTTGCGAATAGTTAAACAAATAGCTCTGTAAAAAAAGTAATCCAATCAGCGAACACAGAGCTAATATTATTTTTGATTTAATTGAGTTTATTATCATTATCGGCTAATCAACTCATACCATTTTTGCAGGCTGTAGTCATAGGTTGGCATAACTGTATTCCACACTGCTACATTACTAAAGCGTTTATGGTAACTACCGCCATTACGTTGCCCACCTGCTTTTACTGCTACATCGCCATTGGTATTTAATAAATCTATGTTTGTTGCTTTTCCACCGTACCAGTAATCCCATTCAGACTGAGATAGGAGTAGTTTAGAGCGCTGCGGGTTGCTAATGTAATAACCTTGGCGAGCAATAAATGCACCAGGCCAGCCTGAAAGCCACCAATTCATATAATCGTACGCAGCATCTTTTGCGCTACTTTGTATTTGTGACGATAAGCACATAACACCATGCCAGCCTCGGTAGCCTTCTTTTGGTGCGGCAAATCGTACATTAATATTTTGGCTGTTTAATGCAGACACGGCAGGCGAAAACATACTTTCTATATGGACTCGTTTACTTTTCATAAATTCAATCGACTCAGGAACCGAATTCCAATAGCCACTAAAGTGACCTTGGCGTTTAAAGTCGAGTAATATACTAAACAATCTATCAAGTTCTGGGCGGGTCATTGCACCTATATTGTTAAATTTTATAAGTCCTTTACTTTGCGCTGCTAGGGCTAGGTCAAATAATCCAATGGTAGGCGCATTTACAATAGCTACTTTACCTCTGTTCTCGTCATCAAGCAGCCAACTCCAGCTTTCTGTTTCGTATGCTATACCGGGCTTAATAAAGTCGGTGTTGTAACCAAAAGAGTCAACATTATGCACATAAGGTAAAAAGCTAAGATGATCGCTTTCTTGTGCGCTTAATGTGCCATCGGGTTGAACATTTAATAATTTATAGGGGGCATCACCTGCACCAATACTTGCAGTTTCGGTTAGTTTTCCCGTTTTAGTAAGTGGATTTATCTCGTTAAAGTAGGTGAGTCGTTTTTTTTCTATTGGCTGAATGGAACCTGCATCCCAAAGCACATTAATGCTGTCTGACCATTGTTCGTATAAATCAAAGGAGCTAGGGTCCATTGATGCCTTTTGCAAAACAGCAGCGCTGCCTGCGGGAGTAAATTCTATATTAATACCCAAGTCACTCATCGCTTGCTTGCGGATAGCCTCTTGGAGTGTTACATGCGTACCAAGCACTCTTAATGTGACTTTTTTTCGGGCAAAAACATAAGGCGCATGTGTTATTGCACCAGCTGTTAAACCTATTGCAGCTAGCTTTTTTAGCGTTGAACGCTTAGGGTTGTCCATGTTAAGCCTAAAGTACTAATGTGTGACATTATGTATAGCTAAGAACTTGTAAAGACACAAGTTGAATGGATAGATTTAAAATTATATAGAATGAAAAATTAGAATATTAGGATGTCAAAAAATAATAAAAATAATGGAAAAATAGAAGAGTAGAACGAATTTGAAAAGGAGTAGGAAAGTGGTGGAGCTAAGCAGGATCGAACTGCTGACCTCCTGCGTGCAAGGCAGGCGCTCTCCCAGCTGAGCTATAGCCCCACATTCCTAAGTTACATATAATGTAACTGCTTGACTGCTGAGTTCCAAGCGGGACGAACTTTAAGTTTTTTTATAAATTTGGTCAAGTATTTTTTCGTAAATTTTCACTGTTTACGTCAATTTTTGTTAGACTCGGCTTAATTCAAAACTAAAACGATAAAAAACAATGAAAAAATGTGTTCTAGCGCTTATGGTTTTACTCGCTGGCTGTGCCTCAAATGATGAGCCGCCTTTTGAAATAAATAATAAACAGTTTCACGAAAAACAAGATGAGCAAGGTAATAAGCTTTTTGCTTATGTTGTTTCGGTAAAAGCTAAGCATCGTGAAAACTTTAACTTAGACCGTGGTCCTAATAAGAGACCAAGTCGTGGTGAGGTTAAGCAGTATATAGAGAAAGAGCATTTTGAAGAATCGAGCATTCTGAAGTTACAGCTAGAAGACCAAGCAGTTGAATTATTAAATCAAGAGCTAAAAGATCGTAAGTATTGCGACAACAAGCATGAAGTTAATGATGTTTTATGGCGAGATTTGAGTGTACAACTAAGAGGGCGTTGTTTGTAATATGTTGGCTGATAAAACTAAGTTAGCAGAGCTTTTGGCGCACCTAGATATTAACTATGATGTAATAGAGCATCCGCCGCTACATACTAGCTTAGCAGCAGATGAGTATATGATTAAGCGCCCAGGTACTCGTCTTAAAAACCTATTTTTACGCGATAACGAAGGCAAGCGACACTTTTTAGTTATTACAGCGCACAATAAGCAACTCGATTTAAAGGCATTATCAAAGCAACAAGGGCTTTCACGTTTAGGGTTTGCATCGAGTGAACGCTTAGCAACGTATTTAAAAGTGGCTCCTGGGTGTGTATCTATGCTGGCTCTTTTAAATGATAAGCAAAACGAAGTGAGCTTATGGGTTGACCAAGATATTTGGCACGGTGATTTGTTTCATTGTCATCCGTTTGAAAACACCCAAACATGGTTGCTTAGTAAAGCTGACTTAGAAATATTTTTTAATCACACAAAGCATCAACCGCGCGTTGTATTTTTACCCTCAAAATAAGCCCACATAATTAACGATAAACCGCATAAACAAACCGCGAGCAGCGTAAACATAAACGCTGTTTGCCCATGATGTTGGTATACCACACCGGGTAATAACGACCCCAATGCACCGCCACTGTAATAAAACGATACATATCCGCCATTGGTTACACTTGGTGGGGCTTTACTGATTTTATTAACGAGCGGTGCGGCAGTTGAATGAATCACAAACATAGCACCACAAAACAAAGTAAATGCGATTAAAAATAAGCTAAGCTGATGGCTCATTAATAAAATAATACTCACACTATAAAAACTAAATACCGCAGTTAATAAATGCCAAGGCGAAGGGACTTTTTTAAGTAACCAAGGTGCAGTAATAGAGGCGAGGGCACCAATTAAATAACCACTGTAAACTAAACCTATGTCACGAGTATTGGTAATTAAAAACGTGTTTTGTAATATAAACGGTAAGTAATTAAGTAGTGCAGCGAAACAAAAGAACATACAAAAAACGGCGCCGTAAACTTTAAGTACAGCGCCTTCTTTAAGTTGTTTAATGTAATCCAGAGGGGAGAGTTGCGACTGTGTAGCTGGGTTTGTAAAGCGAGAATGCTTAATTGTCAAAGCTAAGCAAATAAGCATAAAAGCAATTACGTAATAAAAGCTCTGCCAATTCCATAAGTCGCTAAACAAAGCGGCAAGCACACGTCCAAAGTAACCACCAACTATACTGCTACCAATATATAGGGTCATATTTTTTTGAAGAGTATCGGCGCTATAACTCATGCCTATATAGCTAGTCATTGCTGTTAAAGCTGCGGGGAGCGTTAAACCTTGTAAAAATCTGACTAATAATAAAAGCTCAAAGCTAGGTACATAAATAAAAAGTAAGCAGCTAAGGCCTAAAAGTACCATTGCAATACGTAGTATGAGTAGTGGATTTATTTTTGCTAAAAATAAACCATACACGAGCGGGGCAATGGCTAAGGGCAGCATAGTTGCAGTCATTAAGCTGCCAGCTACCGCAGGTGCTACATTAAATTCGCTCGCAAAAAGGCTAAGTAGGGGTTGCGGTGCATAAAGCACAAAAAATATAAATACCGAGCAAACGAGTAGATGAGGTAAACGCATTATATGGCTTGTGCATTTGCTGATTGGTTGTCTGGTATTGTATTAAAAATTGCTTTTAATTCATAATTAAAACCATAGCCATTGCGCTATATCATGGTTTGTTTTAACTAGTTTGCTAGATTAATGTCGATAGCGCTGTTATTTGAACTCGTTGGTGATTAAAATAGCGATAATATTAGTTTTTAGTGGAACAAAGTCATGGGTTCATTACAAGACCAATTGCTTCAAGCAGGATTAACAACATCGCATAATGCTAAAGTTGCTAAATCAGAAAAGCGTAAGCAACAAAAAAAGCAAAAGAAAGGGGCTACTAGCAACCCAAGTGATCTGCAAAAGCATATTCAACAAACCAAGCTAGAGCAGCAAAAAAAAGCTGAAGAGCTTAACCAAACACGCCAAGTGAGCTTAAAGCAGCGCGAACAAGAAGCGCGTGTTAAACAAATTTTAGAGCACCACAACCAAGACGCTATTCGTGGTGAGCGCACATTTAATTTTACTTATCAAAATAAAGTAAAAAATATCGACGTGAACGAGAAAACGCAAAAAGCGTTATCGGGCGGTCGTTTAGCTATTTGTGTACTAGAAGGGCAGTTTTACGTATTAGACGACGAACCAGCACGCAAAGTGGCTGAAGTTGACGAAAAGTATATTGTTTTTCATGTAGAGCCAGAAAACAAACCAAAAGATGAAGATGACCCGTACGCAGACTTTGAAGTACCAGATGATATAGTGTGGTAATAAGTTATTAAGGGTAAGCTCATTTTTATTTGCTAAAGTATATAAAAGTGAGACAGAAACGAGTTAGCGGTTTTTGGTTAAGTTGATCGTCTAGCGTCGTTTCGTACGTATGCTTTTTATTTGATTGTTTACTACAATCAATAGAACAGTTTTTCTAACCGTCAAAAAAGAAGAGTAAATACAATGAGCAAGATGAAAACACTACTATTAGGCGCGGGTATTACTTTAGCCGCAAGCTTCTCGTTTAATGCAGCTGCTGCCGATGGCGCTGCACTTTATACCGCTAAAAATTGTCAAACTTGTCATGGCGCTGAAGGTAAAGCACCAATTATGGGTATGTACCCTAAACTAAACGGTCAAAACAAAGACTATTTAGTAGCGCAAATGAAAGATATTAAGTCAGGTGCACGTAATAACGGTATGACCATGGCAATGAAAGCAATGGTTGCAACGGTAACTGATGAAGAGTTTGAAGCAATTGCAGATTACCTAGCTAACGTAAAATAATTTACGCAGTCATACCATTTTAATGCAATTGGTATTTTAGTTTTATAAACAGCCACACAATAGTGTGGCTGTTTTGTTTGGTGTTTGCTATAAAATAGAGACTGCTTTAGACTTCTAAACATCTGTTCGTACAGGTTAATAATGTACGTTTTTAAAAGGCTTATTATGTTTGATTTACCCCAACTCGATTTAAAAAATAAAGTATCAGCACAAGAGTGGCAACTTCGTGTTGATTTAGCCGCGTGTTATAGACTGGTAGAGCACTTTCGTTGGGGGGATTTAATCTATACGCATTTATCAGCACGTTTGCCTGGCACCGACCACTACTTAGTGAATGCGTTTGGTTTAACCTTTGATGAAGTAACTGCCTCTAATTTAGTAAAGGTCGACTTAGACGGTAACATTATTGACGATACGCCATTTAGTATTAATCCAGCTGGTTTTACTATTCACAGTGCGATTCACGAGGTACGCGAAGACGCTCATTGTGTTATTCACCTTCATACTAAAGAAACAATCGCAGTCGCTACACAAAAAAATGGTTTATTACCGCTTAGCCAATATTCAATGTTTTCACTGCCATCGCTTTCTTATCATGGCTACGAAGGGCTTGCAGTAAACGACGACGAGCGAAAAGTGCTGCAAGATGATTTGGGCAGCACTAACCATATGTTATTGGTAAATCACGGTGGCTTAACAGTAGGCCCAACGGTAGGCGATGCGTTTATGCGCTTTTATGATTTACAGCGAGCGTGTGAAATTCAACTAGCGCTACAATCAAGCTCGCAAGAGGTGATTGAAGTACCGCAACCTATAATCGACAATATTTATAATCAAGCAAACGTAGTACACAGTGGCAGCACCGGCGGGCAACTTGCGTGGCCTGCAATGTTACGAAAAGCGTATCGACTTGACCCTAGTTTTGCAAAATAACCCATAGCGGTTAATAAGGAATTTTAATGAAAGTAAATCGCGTTGAAGTATTTGATATTCACTGTCCTGATAGACCTTCTTGGACACCTGTGTTTGTACGAATTCATACTGACGAAGGTATTAGTGGTGTTGGCGAAGCCGGCCTTGCATACGATTTAGGTCACAGTGCTGCAGCGGCTATGATTAAAGAAATGGCCGACGCCTTTTTAATCGGCCACGACCCATTTCAAACAGAAAAACTATGGTCACGTATGTTACGTGAAAGCTTTTGGGGTTTAGGCGGCGGACCTGTTGTATATGCTGCAATGAGCGCAATTGATACCGCACTTTGGGATATAAAAGGTAAAGCGCTTGGTTTACCTGTATACCAGTTATTAGGCGGTAAAGTTAACGACAAACTACGCACTTACGCATCGCAATTACAGTTTGACTGGGATAGCGAATTTAAAGCGCTAGTACAACCGCAAGAATATGCAGAAGCGGCTTTAAAGGCGATGGCCGAAGGTTACGATGCAGTAAAAGTAGATCCAATTCAGTACGATAAAGACGGTAATACTTATTATGACCGTACAAAAATAATTTCACGTACTGAAATGAAGCTATACCGTGCGCGCATGCAAGCTATTCGCGAAGCAGTAGGCGACGAAGTAGACATTATTTTTGAATGCCACAGTTTACCAGGCGTGACAACAGCCATTCAGTTGGGTGAAATTGCAGAAGAATTTGACTGTATGTACTTTGAAGAGCCAGTTAACTATTTAAACCATTCATTACATGCAAAAGTAGCAGATAAAGTTAATGTGCCAATTGCTGGTGGTGAACGTTTGTATAATCGTTGGGGTGTGCGCCCGTATTTAGAAGATCAAAGTATTGATGTTCTGCAACCTGATATTGGTTTATGTGGTGGTTTTACCGAAACCAAAAAAGTGTGTGATTACGCAGATATCTTTGATGTGCGTATTCAAGCTCACGTATGTGGCGGGCCTGTTGCAACAGCAGCATCACTGCACTTAGAAACGGCTATCCCTAACTTTTTGATTCATGAGCACCACACTTATGCGATTAAAAAGTGGAACCGCGAGTTATGTTTACAAGACCCACAACCTAAAAATGGTTTCTTTGAAGTGTCAGAAGAGCCAGGGTTGGGTATTGAATTAAATGATGAGATTGTTATGCGTTCTCAACGCGTAGAAATAAAATAATAGTCTTTTAACCTAACTTTAGGTCATGCATTAAAAAGCCGGTAAGTGATTGGTAACTTACCGGCTTTTACTTGTTTGGTAAAGTTTTAGCTTGTTATAACTCGTTAATTCTACATTCTACGTCTTTAAGCTCGATAGTGGCTTTACTATCAAGGTGGCGTATATAGCATTGCTTGCCTTTAATCATCAATTCAAACTGATCGGGTGTATTGCGACTTTGCGTGTCGATAATATTATTACCATCCACATTGCTAAGGGTTACTGTGCTGCTGGTAGTAAATACATTATCAGCTAATTGAGTTTCTTGTATATGTACAAGTGTTTTAATTGCTTTGCTAACGGCTGTTTTATTTGGCTTTGACAGTAGAGCATGTTGCAGCTTAGGTGTCGGATCTGGATTTTGAGATATGCAGCCATTGAGAAAAAACGCAGAAAATACAACGATTAGTAAAAAGTACATTTTCATAAATTGGCCGTATTATTATAAAAAGAGAGTTTAATATAACTAGTTTTACTTAAACTTGGTAGTAGTGCTTAGCGTTTGCATAGCTAAGGTTATGCCATGTCTTATCGTTTGAGCATAACGCCTTATGGCAGTGCCATAGAGTGTTGTAGCTTGTATTTATTTGGCACACAGGAAAGTTGCTTGCAAACATAATACGCTGCTGGCCAAAGTGATTAAAAAGAATATTAAAACACGCTGCTTGTTGCTCACTGGTAAGTTGTAGTAATTCAAAACCAGAGAATTTAATTGCTATGTTGTCGTGCTGAGCAAGTAACTCAGCACCTTGTTGCCAGTCATTTAAATTACTTGGCAGTCCTGCATGATTAATTATAATTTGAAGCTGCGGTAGCTGCTTAGCGTAGTAAGCTATTTGATTGGTTATTTCGCTATTTTCAATATCAAATTGAGCTTCAAAATGCAGTTTATTTGTAGCCAATAAATTAAGGTTATTAATACAATGAGGGCTTTTTAGTCTCACTGCATCACCTTCTTCGGTTATATCTCTTATACCACAAAGGCTTGAATGAGCCAGTGCATTTAGCGCGTGATTAAATTGCTCTGCGGGCGCATCAATTTGGTTGTAACTAATAGCCTTAAATGAAAGGTTTTTTAAATGCGAGCTTAGCCAGTTTAACTCGTTTATAGGTGATTGATTATCAAACCCAGCCTCAATGTGCACAATACCCGCAAGTTCAAAATCAGTACTTTTAACAAGTTGCTCTGCACTTATTGGTTGTTTGATTTTTTCTAGGTTAGGCCATGCTGGTGGGTTTTCGCCTTGTAGCCAAGTATATTGCCCCTCGGCAAGATTAAAAAAATGCACATGAGGGTCAATAATTTGCATGCTCATTGGGCAGTGTAACCACCGTCAATACTTTGTAGGCTGCCAGTAATAAAGCTGGCATCGTCACTTGCTAAAAAGCTCACAAGGGCAGCAACCTCATCGGCTTGACCTAATCGGTTAAGCGGTTGAAGACTTGCTTCCTCGGCAACTATTTCAGCTTTGTTTGCGCCACTTTTTGCGCAGTACGCATCTATCGCGTTATGAAATAGCGGGGTTTCTATTGTGCCAGGGCATACCGCATTTACTCTAATATTAAAGCTCGCGTAATCAAGCGCCGTTGTTTTGGCCATTGAGGCAAGGGCATGTTTTGTTAGGTTATACGCAAAAGAGTTTTGCTTACCTATAATTGCTTGATCGGATGCGACTAATATAATAGCGCCGCTATTTTGCGCTTTCATGCTTGGCAATACGCTTTGTACTGCGGCATAGGCGCCTTTAACATTAAGCGCAAAAAGTGCATCGAGAGTTTGCTCGTCGGTGCTTTCTATATTTGCGCTTAAGTGTTTTCCAGCATTAGAAACAAGTACATCAATACGTTTACTTTGTTCACAGATAGCGTTGATGCAGCTTTGTACCGCCGGTACATCACTTACATCACACTGATGAAATATACCAGTTTCGCTTGGCTCTACATCAAGGTTATGTACTTTATAGCCATTACTTAGCAAACGCTTTACAACGGCTAGACCAATTCCTTTTGTACCACCTGTAACTACTGCAACTTTAGACATACTTACTTCCTTTATTGCTAACTAGTGAGAGTGACCGCAGCCGCCTTCAGCGTGCACATGTCCGTGAGAAACTTCTTCACTCGTCGCTTCACGTACAGATACAACTTCAACGTCAAACGTTAGTGTTTTGCCCGCAAATGGGTGGTTTAAATCACAATCTGCGTTAAAACGACCAACCTTAACAATAGTAACCTGATGACGACCTTGGTTAGAGCTAACCATTGCTGTCATACCTGGTTTCCATACTTTAACGTCGCCTTGTAGATGCTTAAGCGGAATACGTTGAATTAAATCATCAACACGCTCGCCGTACGATTCACTTGGCTCTAGAGTTACACTAAATTTTTCGCCAGCTTCTTTGCCTTCAAGTGCTTTTTCTAAACCAGGAAGCATGCCTTCGCTGCCATGAATGTAAGTAAGTGGCGCTTCGTTTGTGCTACTTTCAATTTGCTCGCCCGCTTCGCTAAGGGTGTAATGAAATTCAACTGCTGAATTTTTGCTAATTTGCATGCTTGTCTCTTCAAATAATAACTATGTTAGGGCGCAATTTTACGCGAAATATACTTGTTTATAAACTTAACGTGGCTGATTTAGTGTTTTTTGTAAATCTAGCAGTAAATCTTTTTTTATTGGGGCTGCTTTTTGCTTTTCAGCCTGTGGTATAAACAGTACTAATTGAGTGCCAGGCTTTAAAATACTTGATGCAGAGAGTTTGTTCCATTTTGCCAAGTCGCTATGAGGTACATCATAAAGCTGACTTATACTCCAAAGGCTATCGCCTGACTTAACTTCGTAATCTATTTCAATGGTGGGGATCGCAATCTCTTGGTGTTCTAAATAAGGGCTGATTTTGTAATCAACAGTTAATGTGCTTGGCAGGGTTTTAGGTTGTCCAACTAATAATTTTTCTCCAACACCTATTAAATTATTATTTTTATTATTAAGTTGTTTTAAAGCTTTTACAGACATACTAAAACGCCTGGCGATACTGTAAAGCGTATCGTTTTGTTTAACGATGTACTCTCCAGCAAAATTTGATTTGAAGAACTGACTTTTTAATAATGCTTCTTGTCCTATAGGCAGCAGTAAAGTGTGCGGCCCGTTAGGTGAGCTTTGATTTTTTAAATATCCCTGATTAATAGCATGTAACTGCTTTGAACCTATACCAGAGAGCTTGGCAATGACTGAAAAGTCGAACTGCTGACCTATGTTCATCTGTGTTGTAAATGGCTTATATGCAAGCTTTGGGCGTTTTATACCCTTTTGTGGGTGTTTAACTAAATAGCTTAAAGCGAGTAACTTAGGTACATAGTCAGCGGTTTCTTTTGGCAGACTGAGCGACCAGTAATCGGTGCTTTTACCGCGTTTTTTGTTTTTTTCGATTGCACGTTTAACACGGCCTTCACCACTATTATAAGCGGCCAAAGCATGTAGCCAATTACCATCAAAGCGTTTATGTAAGTAACTTAAGTAATCAAGTGCAGCATCGGTTGAAGCAAGGACGTCTTGGCGCCCGTCATACCATTGGTCTGACTTAACACCAAAGTGATGCGCCGTTGCGCCAACTAACTGCCAAACACCAACAGCTTGCTGTGATGAGGCTATTGTTGGTCTAAAATCGCTTTCTACAAATGGTAGTAATGCGAGCTCCATAGGTAATTGCTTTTGCTCAATTTTTTTTACGATGTGATACAGGTAAGGCGCTGCGCGTTTGCTCACTGTTTGTAAGTAGTTAGGTTGCTTTGCATACCAGCTGATACGCTTTTTTAAAGCGCGATTTTGATAAATCGTAAAGTGTAGATTATTGGCTATATGCACCCACAGATCGGTGGTTTTTGGTGGGCGCTTTTTTACGATTGTTTTTTTGAATTGAAGTGGCGTAACTGCCTCTTTAACTTGAGGCGTTTGAGCTACTTCATCGTCAATATCATAAGTATAGTCAGGCTCAAAATGAGTAAATATTTGTGGAGCTTCTTGTGGTTCTTGCTCCGTTGATTGACAACCAAATAACAAAATACCCAAACAACATAAAACCAAACTGCGCATAGTGATCACTTTTGTAAATTCCTTTTATTATTTTAACACAATCCGTTGTGTTGAGTTATTCTGCGCTTTTTACACGATTTAGGCCTGCTTGTAAAAAAAAGTTACTCGATTTTATATTAAGCGCTTCTTGTTTATAAGGCTCAATAACTGATTCAGGAAACGATAGCATTAACTGCTCAATACTTTGATCTTTATTGTTTTTAACATGCTCCGTTATGGCTGTTAAAAATGATAGCGGCTGTTTCAGCTGCTCTTTTGTTAATGTGCCGCCGTGGCCAGGTATAATAATAGTGAGCTTTTCGTCGTTAATATATTGCTTAAGCAACGTTTGCCAACTTTTAAGTTCGCCGTGACCAGGGTAAGGAAGCCAGTCAACGATATCGCCACCAATCAGCACACTGCCATTATTAGTAGTAATAGTTAAATCACCGTTAGTATGGGCTTGCTGCGGCTCAAGCGTTACCTCAAAATCACCAAGGTCGATAACTTTACGACTATCAATTACTATTTCGGGTTTGCTAAGCTGATACTCCTGCCAGCGAAAAAGTCGCTTTTTTGCAAGCTTTAACTTATCACGCCATTTAGCTTGCTCTTCTTTAGGGACATTCGCTAATCGTTGGTAGCTCAGCTCAATGCTCTTTTCATAGGTGTCTAGTTTGTCGGTATATGCTGTTTGATAAAGACTAAAATTTTTGTTTACTTGCTGATGAACAATGAGCTTGGCATCAGGATAAAAATTTTGCATAACCGCCATACCTAGCAAGTGATCGTCATGGTAATGCGTGGCAACCAAATAGCATAAAGGTGTTTTAAGGCGTTTTTTTAAATCTTCAGCAAGTTGTTCAACTGCAGCAAAATTGGCACTCGTATCAACCAGTAGGGCACATTTTTCGCCTTCAATTAATACTTGGTTAGAGTCGTAAAAGCGAAGCTTGTCTTGTTGCTTTAAAAACTGAACATGAGGGTTTATTGTATTCCAAGTAACGGCAGCGTAGGTGCTAGGTGCTATTGATAATAAAGTGCATGCCAATAGTAAGTGCTTACATGAAGAGGTTATGTTTGAAAGTTTTAACTTCATTTATTATCTCTACGCTGAGGTTTAATTACTTTAATAATAAACAAAAAGCGCAGTATGCGCTTTTTATTTTTGGTGTTTGGGGTCATTTGCCAAATGCTGACTGAGTTTATCAATCAATTGGTCTTGATGCTGTTGTTCAACTGTAGCCTGTGTTTTTGCTTCTAGCAATTCGTGGCTTAAGTTTAATGCTGCCATTAGTAGGGCTTTTTGATCGTTTCTAACGGTTGAGCGTTGTTTCATTTGCTCAACTAAGTCATTTAGATTTTTAGCTGCTGCTATTAATGCATCTTCCTGCCCTTCAGGGCAAGCAAATTGCTGCTCTTTACCTAGCAACTCAACAGTGACCCGCTGGTTTTGCAGCTCAGACATTAGCTAGCCTGTTGTGCGCTTTGTAATTTATCAAGAAGACCAGATAAAGTAGTGCTGGCATCTTTTTGCTTTTCTTCATTTTCTAAAGCTTCAAGCTGTAGTAATTCGTTTTCATCGCTTAGTTTAGTGTTCTGTTCTTTTAAAGTAGCAACATCTGTTTGTAATTGATTATTACGTTCGATTAAAGAATCGATCAGTTGTTCGAGTTGTTGAAGAGTAGTGTTGTTCATAAAGGCGCTCATATAACTGTAATTAATGTCATGCAAATGTAAAGCAAAGTGTGTTGATTTGCCAGCATTTACGGTGGTTTTAGCTGATTTTTCTTCTGCGTTAAGGGATAATTCAGCATATGAGCTTTTTCATTCAGAAATGGTTCACTTTAACACTCTCTTATCTTGGTGTAAGTTGCCAAAGCCTAGTGCTTATGGTTCACTTACGATATTAAATTGCGTATGGCGAAAATAAATAATGCTTAGTTACAGACACTCATTTCATGCGGGTAATCCTGCCGATGTACTTAAACATTTAGTACTGGCACAAGTACTAAATTATCAAACAATTAAAGATAAACCGCTTGATTATATAGACACGCATTCAGGTGCTGGCTTTTTTGAACTGGCAGCTGCTGATGCGCAAAAGACGCAAGAGTATCAAGATGGTATTGAAAAACTTTGGCAACATAAAAGTGAACATGCTGAGCTTAATGAGTACATTGAATTAATTAAGTCATTTAACGACACTGACGAACTTGAATTTTATCCAGGTTCACCAAAAATTGCAGAGCATTACTTGCGCCGCCAAGATAAGGGCTGGTTTTTTGAACTGCACCCGCGCGATTTATTATTACTTGAAGAAAATATGCAAGGTAAGCGATCTATTCGTGTGCGCGGAGAAGATGGCTTTACCGGCTTAGTAGGATTATTACCACCAGCATCTCGCAGAGCGTGTGTGTTAATTGACCCTCCGTACGAAATTAAAGATGACTACGAAACGGTTGTAAAAACCTTAGTTAAAGCTCACCAGCGTTTTGCTACAGGTACTTATATGATTTGGTATCCGGTAGTAGACAGAGAACGCATTGATAATATGGAGCAGAGCTTAATTGATTCAGGAATGCGCAACATTCAGTTATTTGAATTAGGCACTGAAGCGGATACTGACGTACACGGCATGACAGCATCGGGCATGATTGTAATTAACCCTCCATGGAAGCTAAAGCAAACAATGGATGCAATAATGCCTGAACTTGTTGATTTGTTAAGTGAGCCAAGTGGTTTTTACAGAAGTGAACAACTCGTTGATGAGTAGCTTTAAATAGCGCTTATAATGAATGATAAAATGCCCAGCTTTGCTGGGCATTTTATTTAAAATCAATACGAATGTGTTAGGTAACACATATATTAGGGAGCTAAATATTAATTAAAATAAACTGCGTTAAAAGTAGCAAGCGTATTACCGCTGTTGTTTTTAAGTTTCAGTGACTCGCCTGTAATTTCCCACTTTGAAGTATTGTTAAGTACGTTAGACATAGCTGCCTCTTGGTCCATATTCTCCGAACACATCTTTTTTGTACTCGCTAATTGACTAAGTGTAATTGTGTGCTGCTCGGTACTATAGCTTCCGCTAAAATTATTACAGCCTAAAAAGCCATTAACACGGTAGTCTTTATCGAACTGAATAAACGGTTCTTTAGTAGTAACATTTACTGTTTGAGCATTGATTGTTATTGCTTTCCAGTACGTGTTTGTAAGCGTTACGTCTGGCTTTTCAACGGATACTTTTGAAAGCTCAATTTTATAAGGGCCAGTTAGCTGTGACTCTCTAAATGGGTCGTTATTTGTTGTACTTGTGTAAAGTACTTTGTCTTTATTTATGATTCTGGCGCTTAGGCTATAGCGGTGTTTATCGTTAACTTTACTGGCATCATAAGTTAGCTCTACAGTAAATGGTGGAGCTTGGGTTATATCAATCACTTCTTGGGTTATTATATCTGCTTTTACATCCATTTTAGATACATCCGAAAGCGTAACGATTAACTGTGAACCGGGGCGAAGCATACTGCGATCTTTGTAGCTAACTTGGGTAGTTAGAGTCGATATTGATTTTGCTTGCTCTGTATTTTCAGTCGGCTTAGGTTGTTGATCACAACCGGTTATAGCAAAAGCGCTCAGTGCTAATAAACTAAGTCCTGTAAGTGCTTTTTTACGTGAATGTACTGCTTGATGCTTTTCCATGTTTGTTATCCTTACTCAATATTATCCCCCTAGTGTATTACCTAGTGACTTAATCATTCCTTAACTTATTTTAAACATAAAAAAAGGCGCATTAGCGCCTTTAATAATTAAAAACAAACGATTATTTTTTAACAAACTTAGTTAAAATAACAATGCGTTGGCCGTCAACTCGCCCTTCAATATGTTCAGGGTTGCTGGTTAGGCCAATATTACGAACAGCTGTTCCACGTTTAGCTGTAAGGCTACTACCTTTAACGTCTAAGTCTTTAATTAGGGTAACAGTATCGCCTGCTTGAAGTACTACACCGTTGCTATCTACATGCTTTAAATCGTCATCTTCAGCAAGTGCTTTTTTAGCCCACGTTAGCGTGTCTTCTTCAAGGTAAATCATGTCTAGCGCATCTTGTGCCCAGCCATTATCAGGCGCTAAACGCGAAAGCATTCTGTAAGCTACAACTTGTGCTGCTGGAGTTTGGCTCCACATGCTATCGTTTAAACAGTGCCAATGCGTAGGCGTTATTTCGCTGTTATTCTCGATTTGATCTTTACATGTTTGACACGTGTAAATACATTTATCTGAGTGGGTTTCAGTTACCGGTGGTACTTCATAAACAGATAAGTTCTCGGTGGCTGCACACAATTCACATTGATTATTACTACGTTCGATTAAGGCTTTTTCAATACTCATGGGGCTCTTTCTGATTCTGGTCGAGTTAACATTTGCTGCTATTATACTCCAAAACACGAGCTCTGCGCCATTAGTCCCTTAATTTTGTGTGGGTATATTACTCATATACTTATCTTCAATAGTTTTTATATATCCTTGAGCGTGAAGGTTTTTAATTGCTAGGTTTATTTGGGGCAATAATTCTTTATGTTTGCTCAATAAGCGAATTCTTAAAAAACCATGGGAATGCTGTGCGCCAAAGGCAATGTTTATCCCTAACTGCTTTGCCCAATAGAGCGCAGTTAACTTACCTATTAGTGCCGCTTCTACACGGTTTCTTGATAGAGCTGTCATAAGTTCTTTTTCGGATGGAAAGTCAACACGCTCAAAGGTGTTGTCATTAAAGTAATAGTAACCTAGTACCGTTCCTATATTTTTACCCTTCAAGCTATCAACGCTTTGCCAGTGCTGGGCATTTTTAGGCAAGGTAACAATCATTTCTGTGGCATAAATGAGCGGCTCTGAAAAAACATAACGAGGGTCATTTCTCTCACTCTTTGAGAGCCATTCTAATGAAATAACATCAAAATCGATTATTTCATCTTGTAAATATTTGGTAATACGCTTTGTAGGTAGGCCGATATGAGAAGCTGCAATATTGGCATCATCGAGTACTTTTTCAATAATTTCGGGTAATATGCCAGGCTTTTCTGGATCATTTGTATAATATGGATAATGACTCCCTGACGCGCTAACATTATATTTGAGGGGAGTAGGGTTAATGCTGGCATAGCTAAAAAATACAAATAGCAGAGGGCTCAGTACTAATAACCGAATAAAGTTAGTCAAATCTCTACCTTTTATATTAATATTTTATATTAGTGTTGTGTAATTTTAACATTTTTGCAATGACGACTATATTTATCTTATGCGTGTTGCATTAAAGTACACATATTATTGGCTGTTTTGCCATCTTTTATTTATAGGTTTAGAGCCAAGTGAAATTACAGAACATACCTGATGAAGTACAAAAAATAACTCAGTTTGTTGCGCGGCAACCTATTTTTGATATAGACCAGAATGTTTTCTCGTACGAATTGCTTTATAGAGACTCAGCCAATAATGCGTTTCCTGTAGGCACTTCTGATGTCCATGCGACAAGCCGCCTATTTTTTAATGCTTTAATGTTGGTTGGTTTAGATAGACTTACCGCACATCATTTAGCTTTTATAAACTTGTCATCAGAAACTATTCTCGATAACTTCCCCAAACTTTTATTGCCAGAAAATAGTGTTATTGAAATAGTGGAGCGCACGGGTAATATTCCTGTGGTGGCTGAGCGTGTGCAAGAACTTAAAAAAGAAGGCTATGTTTTTGCACTTGATGATTACGATGGCGATCCAAAATGGGAGCCACTGTTAGCACATGTTGATTACATAAAAATTGAGATAGATGATCCGGTTATTAAAACCAATATGCGCATTAAAAAAATAAAACGCGCAAATCCACATGCAAAAATAATTGTTGAACGAATAGAGACGCATGAACAATTTAATGTATTAAAATTGGCTGGCTGCGATTTATTTCAAGGGTTCTTTTTTTCTCGCCCAGAAATGATTACGTATAAAGGTGTAGAGCCTTCAAAGCTAACCGTTTTTGATCTATTGCGTTTTACAGCAAAAGAAACACTTTGCTTTAAAGAAGTTCATCAACGAGTGGCCAGAGATGTCGCCATAACAGCGAGGGTTTTAAAGCTGGCTAACGCGCGTTCAGGCAAAGCAAATTTAGTCATTACTTCTATTTCACAAGCGGTTATTTATTTAGGTGAGGACACAATAAGACAATTTGTTCGCGTATTAGCAATTAGTGAGTTGGGGGTCGAAAAACCAACCGAATTAACTAAGCTTGCTTTAACGCGGGCTCAATTTATGTCGCTAATATTGGAGCAAAATAATAAAGAGTTGACCGAGCAAGGGTATCTGGTGGGTTTGTTCTCGGTGCTTGATGCTATTTTAGATGCTGAATTAAAAGATATAGTTAAAGAGTTTACTTTAGATGCTGCAATATCTGATGCGTTACTATTAGAGAGCGGCATCTTAGGGAACTGTTTATCGCTTATAAAAGAGTTTGAATTAGATAATATAGATGAAGCTATGGTCCATTTGGCCAACATAAACTCAGAGCTGCACATTGGCGATATATTTAATTTTTTATTGGATGCTGTTTTATACAGTGATGACATTATTGAGGCAATAGCAGAATAAATATGCGTAATTGGTTGTCGGTTATAAGTGTAGTGGTTGCTCTTTGTTTATTGTTTCCTGGTATTACAAAACCAGTATTAACAATAGAGGGCAACATAGATAAATCAAAATTAGCGCAAGCGGGCATTGAAATGCTTGCTGAAGAGGGCGATGGTCGGACTCGTAGCATGCTAATGATGTTCTCGAATATGTTAGGGCTTGATAAGTTAGAGGGCGAGATTAGCGCCTATAACAAAACACAAAGTATTTTAGGCACAGTTAAAGAGCTTGCTAGTAATAATAATTTATTTGTAGCTGCTTTAGTGGGGTTGTTTTCTATTGTTATTCCAAGCTTGAAGCTGCTATTACAATTGCTTTATTGTTGCCTACCTTTGAATGGGTTTAAGCAAAAGCTCGGTCTGGTTATTTGTGCATTAAGTAAGTGGAGCATGGTTGATGTATTTGTTATTGCATTAATAGTGACTTATCTAGCAGGTAACGCTCATAGTAAAAGTGGTGAGCTACTTGTCATGAATGCCCAATTTGGTGAGGGCTTTTGGTATTTTAGCGCATATTGTATATTTGCAATTATAGCGAGTAACTTAATTAAAACACCTGATAAACCGCAGTCTACATAATTAAAGTATTTGTGGTTGCCGTTAGGTTATCTTACAATCATTTTAAAATTTATTAAAAGGCATAATGTTGCAACGTTTTTACTCTAGTTTACTCATGATAACTTTACTGCTCACTTTTGTGGGTCAGGCAGTTGCGTCTGTAGCTATGGTATGCGAAATGCCACATATGCCAACGAAAACAGCAATGCATGCCCAAATGCCAATGACACAAAGTAGTGATACAACAGCTGTCGCTAGCATGTCTGAAAATATGATGCAGATGGATTGTTGCGACGACGAAAGTACGCCACAAAATGATTGCAAATGCCCTATCAGTGGCTGCGCTGCTAATTCAATGCTTAATGTTGATACTTTATTTAGCGTTACTTTACTTGAATCTGAAAAAGTAAATATAAGTGTATTTACTACACAAATTAATATACCTCGTTCACTCTACCGCCCTCCTATGTCTGCTTAATAGCAGGATAGGTGTATGTAAAAATTGCGGTAACCCCGTTTATTGGTAATTCCTAAACACCTTTTTTGCTTCCTAATTTAAGATTTTCTTTTATTTTTAGATGGAGCAGGTGATGAACCACGCTGTAAGTATTAAAGCCGTATTATGTAGTGTTGTGTTTTTTAGCACAGCTGTTGATGCGCAAAACAATTCAAATAACCTAAATATCGATACGCTAAAGCAAGCCCGCAATGAGCAAGCGCTTAGCTTAACGCAAGCGCTTAATTATGCATTAACGCATGAGCCATGGCTAAAAGCGAGTGGCTACCAAGAAGATGCCGCAATAGCACAAAGTATTGCCGCAGGCACCTTACCCGATCCTGTTTTAACGGTTGGCTTACTTAACTTACCTACTAACGGTTATGCGTTTGATCAAGAAGGGATGACGCAACTTAAAGTCGATTTAAGCCAAAAGTTTAGCCGAGGGAATAGTTTAGCACTTAAACAAAAGGCATTAGCTCAGTCTGCTCAACAATATCCTTGGCAGCGCGCCGATCGCTTAGCACAAGTAAAAGCAATTGTGATTGAGTCGTGGTTAAACGCGTATCGTGCTCAGCGAAGTATTGCTTTAATTGAGCAAGATAAAGGGCTATTTACTCAGCTTATTGAAATTACCGAAGCAAGCTACGCAAGTACCTTAGGTAAAACACGCCAGCAAGATATTATTCGTGCGCAATTAGAGCTCACTCGCCTTGAAGATAAGCTGGTTATGCTTGAGCAGCAATTTGAAAGTGCTAAAAACCGTTTAGCACAGTGGTTACCTATGAATATGCTTATGCAGCCTTTAAACACCGAGTTTACTAAAACCACAGGGCTTGTTGATTTTGAAAACCTTGAATTTAATAAACTAATACAGTTGCTTATGGCGCATCCCGCAATTATTGCGATAGATAAAACCGTCACCGCAAAGCAAACCGAAGTTGCACTCGCCAAGCAAAGTTACAAACCTCAAATGGGCGTTAATGTGGGTTATGGTTACCGAGATGATACGCCTATGGGGGTGTCGCGAGCTGATTTACTTTCAGTAGGATTTAGCATTGATTTGCCATTGTTTACTGATAACAGACAAGATCAACAGGTTAAATCGGCTATTGCTAGTGCAGAAGCTACTAAAACACAAAAGCTGGTGGCGCTTCAAAAACTCAAAGGCATGTACTTTAAGGAGTTTAGCCAACTCGCTCGTTTGCAAAAACGCGATGCGCTTTATCAAAATACGTTATTACCGCAAATGTCAGAGCAATCTCAAGCAACACTAAATGCTTATACGCGCGACGATGGGGATTTTTCTGACGTGATGCGCGCGCGTATTAGTGAGCTTAACGCCAAAATAGACGCGCTTAATATTCAAGTAGATCAGCATATTATTACCGCTCGCCTTAATTATTATGCAAGTAGCTTAGACCCCCAAGTAATGAGCGATAAAACTGGAGAATTACATAATGAATACTAATTTAAAGTTACTTGTTGCCGCCTTAGTCGGTGCGGGCGCATTTGCGTTAATTGGCGCCTTAGTGATGCAGTTTTTACCTAGCAGCTCGGCGATGCATGAACAGCAAAGTGCTGAAAAACAGCCCTTATATTGGGTAGCCCCTATGGATAGTAATTACAGGCGTGACGCGCCAGGGCTGTCGCCAATGGGAATGGATTTAGTCCCTGTATATGAAAACGATAGCAACGCTCAGGATGGACCAGGTGCAGTAACTATTTCGCCTGCAGTCATTAATAACTTGGGTGTAAGAACTGCCAAAGTAGAGCTTAAAACACTTCACAGCGATATAAATACTGTGGGGTATGTGCAATATAACCAAGACCAACTTATTCACATTCATCCGCGTGTAGAGGGCTGGATTGAAAGCTTGTACGTTAAAGCGCAAGGAGCACAAGTTAAAGCCGGTGAGCCTTTATATACTTTGTATTCACCACAATTGGTGAATGCACAGGAAGAGTTTTTATTGGCGGTTAATCGTAATAATACCGTGTTAATTCGCGCTGCAAAGGCGCGTTTAGAGTCGTTAAATGTATCTGATGGATTTATCGAGCGCTTACAAAAAAATAAAAAGATAATGCAAAACATTACTTTTTACGCAAAGCAAAGTGGTGTGGTAGATGAGCTAACAGTACGAGAAGGCTTTTACGTTAAACCAGGCACATCAATGATGAGTATTGCTCAGCTTGATGAAATCTGGGTAGAGGCAGAAGTGTTCGAGCGCCAATCAGAACAAGTGAGCGTTGGTTTACCTGTAACAATGACGCTTGATTACTTAAAAGGTCAAAAGTGGGAAGGTAAGGTTGATTACATTTACCCCGCGCTTGATGCTAAAAACCGGACTCTGCGTGTAAGACTCAGGTTTGAAAATGCAGATCATCGGTTAAAACCAAATATGTTTGCACAAGTGAGCATTCACGCTAAAGCGAGTAAAGCGCAATTTACAGTCCCTAAAGAAGCGGTAATTCGCACGCAGCATCAAAACCGTGTGGTTATTGCATTAGGTGAGGGTCGTTTTAAATCGGTAGAAGTCGAAGTTGGGCAAATTAATAGTAATGAAGCAGTCATTTTGTCAGGTGTGACGACAGGTGACACGGTAGTGACCTCAGCGCAATTTTTAATAGATTCTGAGTCAAGTAAGAGCTCCGACTTTAAACGAATGGAAATGCCTAGTTCTAGCATTAGCTCAGGTATGAGCTCGGATTCTGGTTCAGGCTCTAATATGAACATGGATATGCAGCCACAAAGCGCCACGGTTAACGGCACTATTAATGCCATAGATACACAAAATCGCATTATTAATATTAGCCGAGAAGCCATTGAAAAATGGAATCGAGAACCCGCCACAATGGACTTTGTATTAGCGCCAGATATTGATATTAGTCAGTTTGAAAATGCCCAGTATATTAATTTTACTTTTAGCATTATTAACGATGAATTTGTAATTACTAAAGCGCAAAACGTAGAGCCGATTGATCATTCTACTATGCAACCTATGCAACCTATGCAACACAGTTCTCACTAGGAGCCATTATGATACCTGCCATTATTCGCTGGTCTGTTGGCAATCGCTTTTTTGTGTTGTTGCTTACATTAATTTTACTGGGTGGAGGGTTGTTTGCGATAAAAAATACGCCCGTGGACGCCTTGCCTGACTTATCTGATGTTCAGGTCATTATAAAAACCACTTACCCGGGGCAAGCGCCGCAAGTAGTGCAAGACCAAGTTACATTTCCGCTCACCACAGCAATGCTTTCTGTGCCGGGTGCACAAACTGTAAGAGGTTTTTCGTTTTTTGGAGACTCGTACGTTTACGTCATTTTTGACGAAAAGACCGATCTGTATTGGGCGCGTAGCCGAGTACAAGAATACCTAAGCCAAGCAGCAAACCGATTGCCCGATAGCGCTACGCCAGAGCTTGGCCCTGATGCAACAGGCGTAGGTTGGATTTACTTATACGCACTGGTTGATAAAACAAATAAACACGATATTAGTCAGCTACGAAGCTTACAAGATTGGTTTTTAAAGTTTGAGCTACAAACCGTACCAGGAGTCTCTGAAGTGGCTGCTGTTGGTGGCATGGTTAAGCAATACCAAGTCAATGTAGAGCCTGATAAATTACGCGCATATGGTATCCCACTTAGCCTTATTCAAACGGCTATTCAACAAGGCAACCAAGAGATGGGTGCCTCGGTAGTTGAAATGGCTGAAGCAGAATACATGGTAACAAGCACCGGCTACATTAAAAGTGTTGCCGACCTAGAAGCTATTCCGCTTGGCGTAAACGCTAATGGTACTGCGCTGCAATTGCGTGATGTAGCTGATATTAGAGTCGGGCCGCAAATGCGCCGTGGTATTGCAGAGCTTAATGGCGAAGGCGAAGTGACCGGCGGCATCGTTATTATGCGCTATGGCGAAAATGCACAAAAAACTATTGAGCTGGTAAAAGCAAAATTAGAATCGCTTAAAAAGGGATTACCAGAGGGCGTTGAAATAGTCCCTGTGTACGATCGCTCCAACTTAATTAATAACGCGGTAGATAATCTAACAAGTAAGCTAATTGAAGAGCTGATTGTAGTTGCTTTAGTGTGTGTGGTGTTTTTGTTTCATGTGCGCTCATCATTGGTGGCGATTATTACGTTACCGCTTGGGATTTTAACGGCATTTATAATTATGTATTGGCAGGGGATTAACGCCAATATTATGTCTTTAGGGGGAATTGCAATAGCGATAGGCGCAATGACCGACGGCGCTATCGTCATGATTGAAAATATGCACAAACATATGGAAAAAACGCCACTTACCAACGAAAACCGCTGGCAAGTTGTGGCTAAATCGGCGAGTGAGGTGGGTCCTGCATTATTTTTTAGTTTATTAATTATTACCGTCAGCTTTATGCCGGTATTTATTTTAGAAGCGCAAGAAGGGCGTATGTTTGCGCCACTGGCTTACACTAAAACCTATGCTATGGCAGCGTCTGCTGGGCTTGCGATTACCTTAGTGCCGGTATTAATGGGTTACTTTATTAGAGGTAAAGTTATTTCGGAGCAAAAAAATCCAGTTAACCGATTACTCGTCGCAGCGTATCGCCCACTACTTAACTGGGTGCTTAAATTTCCAAAAATGACATTGGTACTCGCGGTGGTTGTTTCTGTTATTGGCTTTTACCCGGTAAACAAAATAGGCAGTGAATTTATTCCGCCACTTGATGAGGGCGATTTAATGTATATGCCCACAACGTATCCTAGTTTATCGGTAGGTAAAGCGCGCGAAATACTACAGCAAACCGACAAGCTAATAGCCACAGTACCTGAGGTTAAAACAGTATTTGGTAAAGTTGGGCGAGCAGAAACAGCAACAGATCCTGCGCCGCTTACAATGATAGAGACGTTTATTCAGTTAAAACCAAAAAACGAATGGCGCGAGGGGATGACCCTTGAAAAACTTAAAAAAGAACTCGACGGTTTGGTTAAGTTTCCGGGGTTGACGAATGCGTGGGTAATGCCAATTAAAACACGTATTGATATGCTCGCAACCGGTATTAAAACTCCCGTGGGCATTAAAGTTGCGGGACCAAAGTTGAGTGAAATTCAAAAAATTGGTCAACAAATAGAAGTGCTTTTAAAAGATGTGCAAGGCACCGCATCGGTTTACTCAGAGCGAGTAGCGGGTGGGCGTTATATAAAAGTAGATATAAATCGTGAAAAAGCGGCGCGTTATAGCTTAAATATTAGCGACATACAGCAAGTTGTATCTACTGCAATAGGTGGTACAAACGTAACTCAAACCGTAGAAGGGCAAGAGCGCTACCCAGTTAATTTACGTTACCCGCAAGCATACAGAGACTCGCCAGAAGAGCTAATGTTGTTACCCATTGTAACGCCTACAGGGCAGCGTATAGCACTTGGTGATGTAGCCGATGTATTTATTGAAGATGGACCGCCTGGTATAAAAAGCGAAAATGCACGTTTAAACGGTTGGAGTTTTATTGATATAGATGGCGTTGATATTGGTACTTACGTTGAGCACGCTCAGCAAGTGCTCGATAAAGACCTAATACTACCTGCTGGCTACTCAATTACGTGGGCTGGGCAGTATGAATACATGCAGCGCGCTAAAGACAAACTGACTTATGTATTACCACTTACATTAGCGATTATTATTGTATTGCTTTACCTTAATTTTAGAAGCTTTGCTGAGGTCACTATTATTATGGCCACGTTGCCACTGGCAATGATTGGTGGCGTATGGCTAATGTATTTAGAGGGCTTTAACTTTTCAGTTGCAGTAGGTGTGGGCTTTATTGCCTTAGCTGGGGTAGCGGTAGAAATTGGGGTCATTATGTTGGTGTATTTAAACCAAGCCTATCAAGAAAAGTGCTTCGAAGCAGAGCAAGCCGGAAAACCGCTTAGTTTAGTGCAATTACAGCAAGCTATTATTGAAGGTGCAGGGCTTCGAGTACGCCCGGTTATGATGACTGTCGCGACAATTATTATCGGTTTATTACCTGTACTTTATGGCACGGGCACCGGAAGCGAAGTAATGAGTCGAATAGCAGCGCCTATGGTTGGCGGTATGGGTAGTGCAATTGTACTCACCTTACTTGTTATTCCTGCGGTTTACCTACTGTGGCGCAAACAAGGACTCAAATAATATAAAGCAACAAGACGATAGAGCAGTGCGGTTACTACCCACGCATTGCTCTATAAAAATTACCTATAATTTGTAAGTTATTCTATTAAATTGCTAATTAATATTCGTTTTAAAAATAACCTTCTGTTTTTAAATGTTTTTTTAATTGGCACGCTTTACGCAGTGTAGTACCTATACAGTCAACTAAGTAAGGAATGCACATGCAAGTTAAAACAATTAAAGAGGTATACGATTGGACCGTTTTGTTTCATACGCAAATGGCGGCTAATTTTCATAGCGTAAAGGATTTACTCGATGAACATAATGCAATGCTGGTGGACTACTACCTAAATTACGAAAAAAAACTCGCTGAAGATTTAGTCGGGTTTAAAGCGATAACCGAAATAAATACGCTCGATACGTACTGTTATGAATACTTTGCTAAAAATCCTGAGCTAATTACTTTCGAAGACATTAGTAAAGACCAGCAATTTGATGAGAAAGTTATTCAAGCTTATTTATCAGAGCAGCATCAAAAGGTAATTGAATTATACGAATACTTACTTGAGCGCGCTGAAACTCAAAGTGGCCAAGAAAAGCTGCAACAAATACTAGAGCTGGAAAAGCAAGGTATAAAGCAAATGATGCAAAGTACGAATCGTCATATGGATATGTAGCTTTATAAGATAACCATTTAAAATAGCCGATGCTTGTATCGGCTTATTTTATGTCTGCGTTAAATAACCCGCAGAGGGCTTTGATAGACTGGCTAGAATAATATGCGTGTCAACGTGTGGCACGCACATAGGGATGTCAAACTTCTTCTGTATCTACAATTAAATCACTTGTTATTGATTCTAATGCTTCAATGACTTCATCTTTATTCATACCATTGGGTAAAGTAACGGTAGCAACAGCACTAAAAATAGGCACCCCCCAATTAGGCGCACTTTGCTGCCTTGAATTTAAATGAGTAATGTTAGCGCCTTTGTGGCGTATTACACTCGCCAACTCTTGAACAATACCTGGGCGATCGTTACCTGTAATAACCAGATTGATTTGTTCTAATGTTGATGGTTCAATTTCTGTGTTTCCGGTTTCAATTCGAACGTCTAACTTAGGTAACTTATTTAAAGCGCTTTGTAATGATTGAAAGTGTTCCTCAGCAACTTCAAGTTGAATAATACCTGCAAAATGACCTAATAAATGGCTTAAGTTACTGCTTAGCCAGTTGCCATGATTTTGTAACACGACGGATGAGATACTATCTACTAAACCAGGGCGATCTTGCCCTAGAATAGTTATAACCAACTGCTTCATAAATAATTCTCTTTTTAAGCCCAAAGAAAGTAAATGCATAGGCATTAAGTGTATTGTCTAATCTAAATTGTGTGTTGTTGCACTTTTTATAAATCGTTGATTTTAAAATAATAAAAATGAATATGGTTGTGTTGACCATACGTGGTATTAATAGTCATTCTTATTTAGTAAGTACTCTTTTAGTATTGACCTCGATAAATGCTTTGTCCAATTATTTTATAATTTAGTTCACTTAAAAATCATCTATATGAGACTTATTTAGCGATTTTCTTCGCTAGTTTTATTTAAAACCGTTTTAACATGCTTATTATTACTGCTGTAACATTACTGTCATCTTGATGAAATATAATTTATACAACGTTAAGATTTAAGGGTGTTTTGATGACTTCAAATCCGAATAAACCGACTTTTAATACGGATCGAAGCCGTCTATTTAAAGATCGGTTTGCCAAATTTGGTATAACCGCAGGTGGGATAATGGTATTGGTAGCACTGCTATTAATATTCTTTTACCTTCTTTATGTAGTACAGCCAATTTTTGAATCAGCAAAAGTAGAAAAACGCGATAGCTTTCAGGTCGCTAATTCGCAGCAAATAGCAGGCCTAGGTGTAGAAGAGCAAACTGAAGTTGCTTATTTACTCAGTCAGCAAGGGCAGGTTGATTTTTACAGTGTGCAAGATGGCAGCTTTGGTAAAAAGCTTAAAACATTAAACGCCGAGCTACCAAGTGATGCAACAAGCTTTGCAACTAGCGCGCCTTTTCAAGGGCATTATGCGTTTGGTTTAAAAGATGGCACTGTAATGGTCGTAGCACCTAAATTTTTGGTCACCTTTCCTAATAACGAGCGTAAATTAACGCCCCGTTTAGACTTTCCTCTTGGGGAAATGGCTCTGGAAGTAGATGAACAAGGCGCAGCTATTAAACGCTTTGCATTTAGCCACTATGAAGACAGAACAGCTGTTGTCGCACTTACAGAAGACAAACGGGTGCTGTTTAGCAGTTTTGTTGCTGAAGAGAATATGTTTACTGGCGAAGTTGAGTGGGTTGTTGAGCGCACAGAGCTAGATGTTGAAGGACGTGTAGATGAGCTATTAATGTCGCCAGATACAACCCGTACTTTTGTACGTTCTGCTAATCAAGTTTATGTATACGATACACGTGACCCAAGTGATGTAGAGCAGATTCAGCTACTTTCAGCTAACGAAGAAAATGCCAATATTGTATCTGCACAATTACTAGCAGGTGCAAACTCATTAATGCTTGCCAATGATAACGGCGAAGTTTCGCAGTGGTTTGAAGTTAACACTGACACTGGCCGCGAATATCAAAAAATACGTTCATTTGAAACGACTAAGCAAAGTAAATTAAATGTATTTACAGAGTTCTACCGTCGTACTTTTTTTACGACCAGCAATAACGGTGAGCTTGGGGTGTACTACACAACAAGCGAAGCAAAATTATGGCAAGGTAAAGTAAGTGAAGGCGCAATACAAAACTTTGCAATTTCACCGCGTTCAAATGCTGCATTAATTTTAGCGGATAACAAACTAACAGTATTAGAAATACATAACGAGCATCCAGAAGTCACTTGGTCAGCGCTTTGGCAAGAAGTGTGGTACGAAGGTTACCCAGAGCCAGGTTATATATGGCAGTCAACATCAGCCAGTGATGACTTTGAATCTAAGTTTTCATTAGTGCCAATTTCGTTTGGTACATTAAAAGCAGCCCTTTATGCGATGTTATTTGCTGTGCCTATTGCGCTTTCGGCGGCAATTTACACGGCATACTTTATGTCGAGTAAATTACGTAAGGTAGTTAAGCCTACTGTTGAAATAATGGAAGCATTACCCACCGTTATTTTAGGTTTTTTAGCCGGTCTTTGGTTAGCTCCATTGATAGAAGAGCACTTACCTGCAATTGTTGGGTTACTCATATTATTACCTTTAGGTATGTTAGCGACAGGTTTAGCTTGGACTAAATTACCAACCAAAATTCGTCATCGAATTCCTGAAGGATCTCATTCAATTATCCTTATTCCGGTCGTTTTACTTATTGGCTGGTTTTCGTTTGCGATGAGTGAATTTGTTGAGCTTTGGATGTTTGACGGCAATGTACGTCAGTACTTAACAAATGAGCTAGGTATGACATTCGATCAACGTAACTCGCTTGTTGTAGGTATTGCGATGGGGTTTGCAGTTATTCCAACTATATTCTCAATTGCAGAAGACGCCGTATTTAGTGTTCCAAAGCATTTATCAAATGGCTCATTAGCATTAGGTGCAACACAGTGGCAAACACTAATACGTGTTGTATTACTTACAGCAAGCCCTGGTATTTTCTCTGCGGTAATGATGGGACTTGGCCGCGCCGTTGGCGAAACCATGATTGTACTTATGGCAACGGGTAATACACCTATTATGGATTGGAGCATCTTCCAAGGTATGCGTACGCTTGCAGCAAATATTGCAGTTGAAATGCCTGAGTCAGAAGTAGGTAGTTCGCATTACAGAATATTGTTCTTAGCGGCCTTTGTACTATTCATATTCACATTCATTTTTAACACAGTCGCTGAGTTTGTTCGCCAGCAACTGCGTGAAAAATACAGCTCAATGTAAGCGGAGAGACATGACATGGTAAAGCAGTGGTTTAAGTCTGGTTCTCCTTGGATTTGGATGACCGGTGGTGCAGTGAGCATCAGTTTAATTTCAGTTCTAGGCTTATTAGCAATGATAGCCTGGAAAGGATTAAGTTTTTTCTGGCCTTCAGAAGTTGTGCAGTTTGAACTTGAAGGGTCAATTTCAAAACAAACCGTTATTGGCGAAATTTATGACCGTGAATTAGTACCAAAAACGCGTTTAGCCGCGACAGGTATTGACGTTAGCGGATTTGAAAAAGAAGAAATAGAGCGCTTACTTATTAAAACAGGTAATCGTGAGTATGTAGATTTAGACTTTCGTTGGATATTAGAAACCGATATTAAAAATAAAACAACGCCAGCAACGCTTGCTGTATTTGAGCGTAGTAAAAACGGTAATTTTTATGGTTATGTTGAAAGTGTAATTAAAGATGGTAAACCAGTCGAAGGCGATAAAATTGAAGCTCTACATGAACTTGTAGAGCGTGCCGTGGATTTAAACGACGAAGCACTTGATTTACAAAATGGTGACATTGGGCATATTAACTATGAGCTTGAGCGTCTTCGTTTAAAAGAAAAGGGCTACTTACTAGATAACGCACTCACTGATGAACGTGTTGCTGAGCTTGCTCAAGAGCGTGCTGAATTACGTGCGCAGTATGGTGTACTTGAAAAAGATTTATTTGCACTACGTAAACAAGCTAAACGTGACCACGTAACTGTAAAAGATATGCGCGGTGAAGTAGTTACGATTCCAATGTATCAAGTACTTGATGTTTGGTTTCCAAATGATATGGGCTTTTTTGCAAAGCTAGGGCACTACTTTGTGCAGCTAGGTAAGTTTGTATCTGATGACCCACGTGAAGCAAATACAGAGGGCGGTGTTTTCCCTGCTATATTTGGTACTGTGTTTATGGTTATGCTGATGGCTGTAATAGTGACGCCGTTTGGTGTTGTTGCTGCAATTTACTTACACGAGTATGCCGCTAAAAATGCAGTCACTAAGATGATTCGTATTGCGGTGATTAACTTGGCCGGTGTGCCTTCAATTGTGTACGGTGTATTTGGCCTCGGCTTTTTTGTATACATGTTAGGTGGTAGCTTAGACCAATTATTTTACCCTGAAGCGGCACCAACGCCAGTATTTGGTACGCCTGGTGTAATGTGGTCGGCGTTAACGCTTGCTATATTAACTTTGCCAGTTGTTATTGTATCGACTGAAGAGGGCTTATCTCGTATTCCAAGTACCGTACGTGACGGTTCGCTAGCGCTTGGCGCAACAAAGGTTGAAACGTTATGGCGCATAATTATTCCAATGGCAAGCCCTGCAATTATGACTGGTTTAATACTGGCAGTTGCGCGTGCTGCAGGTGAAGTTGCACCCTTAATGTTAGTAGGCGTTGTAAAAATGGCCCCTACATTACCACTTGATGGTAACTTCCCGTATTTTCACTTAGATAGAAAGTTCATGCACTTAGGCTTTCATATATACGATGTTGGCTTCCAAAGCCCTAATGTTGAAGCGGCACGTCCGCTGGTATACGCCACTGCCTTTTTATTGGTGTCAGTGATTATTACCCTAAACATAACGGCCATTGGTATACGTAACCATTTACGTGAAAAATTCAGGTCGCTTGAACACTAATTAGTAAAGATTTTATAGGTAACAAAAATGATTACAGTCGCTCCACAAGTAAACCAAGCTAATATTGGTCAAAAGTTAGACCTAGAAAATTTAACGGATGATCAAAAAGCGCTAGAGATTAAAGACCTCGATCTTTACTACGGTGATAAGCAGGCGCTTAATAAAGTAAATATGAACATTCCTAAAGGCCAAGTAACTGCGTTTATCGGGCCGTCTGGGTGTGGTAAATCAACATTACTGCGTTGTATTAATCGCATGAATGATTTGGTTGATATTTGCCGTATTGAAGGTGAAATATTACTCCATGGTCAAAATATTTACGATAAGAGCGTAGATGTAGCAGCACTTCGTCGTAATGTAGGCATGGTGTTCCAGCGCCCTAATCCATTTCCTAAATCAATTTATGAAAATGTAGTTTATGGCCTGCGCTTACAAGGCATTAAAGAGAAACGTAAATTAGATGAAGTAGTAGAGCAATCACTTCGTGGTGCTGCTTTGTGGGATGAAGTAAAAGATAGATTGCACGATAGCGCGTTTGGCTTATCGGGTGGTCAGCAACAACGTTTAGTTATAGCTCGCTCAATTGCAATTGAGCCTGAGGTACTTTTACTTGATGAACCAACATCAGCACTCGACCCTATTTCTACTTTGGTAATCGAAGAGCTAATAAACGATTTAAAAAACAAATTTACCGTTGTTATTGTTACACACAACATGCAACAAGCAGCGCGTGTATCTGATCAAACAGCCTTTATGTATATGGGCGAATTGATTGAATACTCAGACACAAATACCTTATTTACTACACCAACGAAGAAAAAGACTGAAGATTACATTACCGGTCGTTACGGTTAATTAGCCCGTTATAGCGTGTTGTACAAGATTAAGAGAGAAGGTAACTATGGAACATAATATTAATAAGCATATTTCTGGGCGCTTTAACCAAGAACTAGAAAATGTACGTAACCATGTATTGAGTATGGGTGGCTTAGTTGAGCAGCAATTAAATAGCGCGCTTGATGCGGTGAGTCGTAACGATGCTGAGCTTGCTCAAAAGGTACGTCAGAACGATTACAAAGTAAATGCAATGGAAGTCAGCATTGATGAAGAATGTACGCGTATCATTGCTCGTCGTCAGCCTGCAGCAAGTGACTTACGTTTAGTGATTGCAATTGCAAAAACTATTGCAGATTTAGAACGTATTGGCGATGAAGCTGAGCGAATTGCTAAAGTTGCACTAGACTCATTTACTAAAGATCAACAAGACTTGCTAGTAAATATTGAGAATATGGGCCGCCAAGTTCTAAAGATGTTACATGATGTACTAGACGCATTTGCACGTATGGATGTGCAGCGCGCATTTCAAGTACATAAAGAAGATGCAAAAGTTGACCGTGAATATGAAGCTATCACACGTCAAATAATGACTTATATGATGGAAGATCCACGCTCAATCCCTAAAATTATGGACTTAGTTTGGTCTGTTCGTTCATTAGAGCGCATAGGGGATCGCTGTCAAAATATTGCGGAATACATTATTTATTTTGTAAATGGCAAAGATATTCGTCATACATCTCAAGAAGATATAGAAAAATCGCTATAATTTTTTACCTATTTTTCTTTTTTATTAAAGCGGCTTAGTGCCGCTTTGTGCATTGCAAGCCTTAGTGAAGTAATAAAAAGCGTTCACAATCTTGGTTAATACTGTAAAATTCATGCTGCAAAGCATATCAATTTGATTAAAGGGTCAGTTATGCCTACAAACGCGTTTTTAGGAGTATTTGCAAAATCTCCTATCAAACCAATGGAAGAACACATCAAGAAGGTTCATCAAGCAAGTAAAGCCTTGATACCTTTTTTTAATCACGTATTTAAAGAAGAGTGGGTACAAGCTGAAGAGCTTCGCATCACTATTCGCAATTTAGAACGTGAAGCTGATGATATGAAAAGAGATATACGTTTACAATTACCACGTGGTTTATTCATGCCGGTAGAGCGTACAGATCTTCTCGAATTAGTAACTCAACAAGATAAAATTGCCAATAAAGCAAAAGATATTGCAGGGCGAGTGATTGGTCGTGAAATGACCATTCCAAAAGTTATGCAAGCTGATTTCTTAGCTTACTTAACCCGTTGTGTAGATGCGACTAAACAAGCATCTAAAGCAATTAACGAATTAGAAGAATTGCTAGAAACGGGTTTTAAAGGTCGAGAAGTCACTTTAGTAGAAAAAATGTTAGTTGAATTGGATGCCATAGAACAAGACACGGACGAAATGCAGATAAAAGTACGCCGCCAGCTACGTGATGTAGAGGGTGAGTTAAATCCAATTGATGTTATGTTTTTGTACAAAATCATTGAATGGGTTGGCGAGCTTGCAGATATTGCAGAGCGCGTAGGATCACGTCTTGAGCTGATGTTAGCTCGTTAATTTAAAATCAGTTCAAACACGAAAGATTAAGGTTTTACAATGGATATCATTGCATCTTACGGCACGGTATTAATTTTAATTGCCGCAGCAGTCGGCTTTTTTATGGCTTATGGTATTGGCGCGAACGACGTAGCGAACGCCATGGGTACATCTGTAGGTTCAAAAGCGCTAACAATCAAACAAGCTATTTTTATAGCGATGATTTTTGAATTTGCAGGCGCCTATTTAGCAGGTGGTGAGGTTACATCAACAATTCGTAAAGGAATTATTGATGCAGCACCATTTGCAGATATTCCGGAATTAATGGTTCTGGGTATGATTTCGTCTTTATTTGCAGCCGGTGCTTGGTTATTAATGGCCTCGTTCTTAGGTTGGCCAGTATCTACAACTCACTCAATCATTGGTGCAATCATTGGTTTTGCGTTAGTTGCAGTAGGTACTGAGGCGATTCAATGGGATAAAGTAGGTGGTATTGTAGGTAGTTGGATTATAACACCTGCCATATCAGGCTTTATTGCATACTTAATATTCATGAGTGCACAAAAACTTATTTTTAATACAGATGCACCACTAAAAAATGCTAAACGTTATGTCCCTCTTTATATGGGCTTAGCAGGTTTTATCATGGCATTGGTTACAATTAAAAAGGGCTTAAAGCACGTTGGTATAGACCTAGGCTCAGCTGAAGGCTATGCACTGTCAGTAGGTGTTGCAATAGTTGTTGCTGTGATTGGTAAAATTGCCATATCTCGCTTAAATATTGATCCAAAAGCAGATAAACAAATGCAGTTCAACAATGTTGAAAAAGTATTTGCTGTTCTTATGGTACTTACAGCATGTTGTATGGCATTTGCACATGGTTCTAATGATGTTGCTAATGCAATTGGTCCACTAGCAGCTGTTGTAAACATTGTTGAAAACAATGGTGAAATTGCTAAAAAAGCAGCTATTGCTTGGTGGATTCTACCTCTAGGTGGTTTTGGTATTGTTGCTGGTCTTGCTATTTTAGGCAAAAAAGTAATCAAAACAATCGGTGAAGGTATTACACATTTAACACCTAGCCGTGGTTTTGCTGCTGAACTAGCTGCTGCTTCTACCGTTGTTATTGCCTCAGGTACTGGTATGCCAATCTCTACTACTCAAACCCTAGTGGGTGCGGTATTAGGTGTAGGTATGGCACGTGGAATTGGCGCGCTTAACATGGGTGTTATCAGAAACATTGTAGTTTCTTGGGTAATTACATTGCCAGTTGGCGCTGCCCTTGCTATTGTTATTTTCTACGTACTAAGAACCGCATTTGGGGTTTAATAAAAAAGTACTCAAAGACTTTTAGCTTGAAAAGATCTCAATGCCCTAGGTGTTGGGGTCTTTTTATTTGTGGAAAGAAAAAATGACTAACCTTCCAAGTATTAAACAACTACAGTATTTATTAGCTGTTCATCAACATCAGCACTTTGGCAGAGCCGCTAGTGCCTGCTTTATAGGACAATCTACTTTAAGTAGCGCTATTCAAAATCTTGAAGAAACACTAGGCTGTCAGCTAATTGAGCGTGAAAATCGCAGCCTTATGTTTACCAGTATTGGTGAAGAAGTTGTTGAGCGTTCTCGTAAAATAATTAACGATACAATTAGTTTAAAAGAGCTTACAAAAAGCTTTTTAACACCACTAAGTGGTAAGCTGACTGTGGGTGTTATACCTACAATTGCAAGCTTTATAGCGGCTCCGCTTTATCATTTTTGTAAAGAAACCTTTTGTGATTTAGAGCTGGTATTAATTGAAGATACGAGTGACAAGCTACTGGATAAACTTGAACATGGGCATATTGATTTAGCGCTACTTGCACTGCCGTACGAAACAGATAAATTTCATACACAAGTATTGGCAAAAGATCAGTTTAGTTTAGTGCACCATAAGGATTACAGCGCTGCAAAGGGCGTAGTCGACTTTAATCTATTACCAGAGGCTAGCGTATTCTTATTAGAGCGCGAGCACTGCATGACGGGCCATGCGCTTAGTGCATGTCATTTAAACCGTGCCAGTTGTATTAACCCATTTGAAGCTGCAAGCTTACATACTCTATTAAGCATGGTTGAGCATCAGCTCGGGGTGACTTTTTTACCACAGATGGCGATTAATGCGGGTATTTTAGATAATAAAAATATGGTGGCTACACCATCACAAAGTGATGCATATAGAGATATTGGTATCTTGTGGCGTAAAACTACGGGCCGAATTCGAGACTTTAGGCTATTTAGTCAACAGCTTGAGGTGTTTTTAAAGCGTCAATGTAGTTTAGATTTTTCTAAAGCAGAATAATAAGTGAACTAAAGCAGCCTACAAAGGCTGCTTTTGATTTTGAAGATGACTTTCAAAAGGCTCAAGTTCAGGTAAAAATAATAAATAAATCCATACCACCAAGTTAAAGTAAGGCACGCAGCCTAATACAGTAAAAACCTTAACTGGGTAGCCTTTGATATTCGCGTAGCGGTAACACTGATACGCGATTGCAAAATGTATAATCAGTAATAACATAACTAGTTGTGTCATACCTTCTTCCTTAAAAGCTTAAATAGCTTTGAAACCCACTATAAATATCGGTACTACGCCGCCAAAAGGTAATGTCATGTTTTTAAAGTGAAATACATGAAAAGGCACGACATTTTTTATTTGATGCTGAAAGTATAGGCAAGAAAGGTAATATTGGTAGTAATAAAATGATTAAAATTGTTTAAATTTGTTTATTTTGGGCTAGCTTGTTGTTGGTAAAACGTTTTATTTTTAGAAATTTTTTCGAGTTCATCTTTTACTTTTTCAACAGGTATTGGGCGTGCAATAAAGTAGCCTTGCCCATAATCAACACCAATTTCTTTTAGTGCAAAAAATATATCTTCGTTTTCAACGTACTCAGCTACAGAGCGCTTATCGAGAGACCGACTAATATCATTTATTGCCTTTACTAACGCTAAATCTATAGGGTCATTGAGCATATCACTGACAAATGAGCCATCAATTTTTACATGCTGTGCTGGTAGCTGTTTTAAATAATTAAATGTACTAAATCCAGTTCCAAAATCATCGATAGAAAAATGACAGCCTAAGCTATTAAGCTTCTCAATCATTTTACGAGTGGCCTTTAGGTTATTAATACTTGCAGATTCAGTTATTTCAAAAATTATCCGCGAAGCAGGCACGTTATACTTTTCAAGGTTTGATTCAATTAATGGCAATAAGCGTTCATCTAAGAACGATTGTGCAGACAAATTGATAGCAACTTGGTTTAACTCTGGGTGCTTAGATACACACCCAATAGCATTACGTATAACGCATTGATCCATCAAAAATGTGTCGTTAAGCATTTCTAAAGAGGGAATAAACTGGTTTGGGTATACGAGTTCACCTTTGAGTTTTAAGCGTAAAAGCGCTTCAAAATAAGCAACTTTACACTCTTTAAAATCCCAAATAGGTTGGTAATGTAGTTCAATATTATCTTGCTGTAGTGCTTGGCGAATTTCATGGCCCCATTCAAGCCCTGTTTGTAGTGTATTATTTTGAGCATCTTCTTTTGAATAGCAATGTACTAAGTTACGCCCTAGGTTTTTGGCAATATACAAAGCAATATCGGCTTGTTTTAAACACTCATTAGGGTCGTTATTTTGTGTCGTGATTTGAGTTAAACCAATAGAACAGCTAATAGTGTATATCTGATCTTCTGATTTAAAAGCGTGTTTTTCTATCGCACTACACACACCTTCTGCAATAAGGTGTGCATCCAGTAAATTCATATTGGTAAGTATGACTGCAAATTCATCCCCACCAATTCTGCATACCAGGTGATCGTCGCCAATATTTGCTTTAAATAATTGCGCCACTTCTTTTAAAACTATATCGCCCTGATGATGGCCTTTACTGTCGTTTATTATTTTAAAGTGATCGAGGTCAATATAAATAACAGCATGCTCTATGCCATCATAGGTGTATTTATCTTGGCATATTTTATTAAGCTGTTGATCAAAATAATAACGATTATGTAAACCAGTTAATGGGTCATGGTGTGCTAAATGACGTAGTTGAATCTCAGCTTGCTTTCGTTCGTGTATATTGTCGATAGTTGCGGTTATAGTCGCGTTATTACGACTATTTTTTATTAGCTGCAATCTGCATTCAACCCAAATTAAATTGCCATTTTTATGGGTGAGCTTTACTTCTATTTGTTGCTGTTGCTCGCCACCATGTAAAATATCGTTAATAGTGTAGTCAAGCCTTCCTTTATCTTCGTTATTACAATAAGCGCTTAATGGGTTTTGTAGTGATGATTTAACACCAAAACCGCTTAATGTTTCCCATGCGGGGTTAATAAAACGAATATTACCTTGCTGATCGAGCTCTAAAACGACTGTATTTAAGTGCAATAAAATACGCTGATGAGCTGAAAATAACTCTTTGTAACGCACTTCGCTCACGCTTAATTGTTCTACTTTGTAAGCAAATTCAGCATAACTCACCATAAAATCTTCACGTCGTGCGGCGTGGTCACACACTTTGTTTAAAAATGAAGGATCGTAAGGGGCTCTAATAAAGTCGGTAACACCCGAAAGCAAAAGCTGCTCAGCGTAATCGGCATCGTCACTTTCTATAATTGTAACAATAGCTTGTTTAGAATTGTGCTGGAGGATTTCTTCAACGAGTACACTCGAGCTCTCTGCACTTGATGTAGTGGCATCGAGTAGCACAATTGAAAATTGTTGTTGGTTATAAGCGTTAAGTGCCGCTTTAGCTGAAGTTACGTGAGTGATAGCAAAGTTTAACTTTAACTGTTCACTTATTTTGTCGGCCGTATTTTGAAGTGGCTCTAATAATAATAAGTTTAGCCGGCTACTTTTTTCTAAGTGAGTAGATAAAACATTCGCAAGTACTTGAGGGAGCATATCTTTGTGCTCAAACGGTAGTACAGCATCTATTCCATAGCTTCGGGCTGTTGTTTCGGCAATCCGTTCACAGTAAATTGGCGGAATAAGTAAGATTGGTGTGTTTTTTGGTGTTTTTAATAACCCTGAGCGGATCATCCTAGAAAAGCGCCAGCCATCAATTTTACCAACATTAATGCCCGTTATTATAATATCAACAGGGTGTTGTTTTAAAAGCTTTAAAGCTTGTTGGCTGTCTTGGGCATCAATAAAGGTAAATACATTTAAGCTCTCTAAAGTGCCCTTAATCGCGCGACGTTCAGCACTACTTGCGTTTAATATTAGCAATTTAAGCTGGTTTGGCACGAGTTGAACACCCCTAATATAACTTATAATAATTTAGCCGAACAAGAATAGTGACATTTAACCATAAGAACAAGAGAATTTAATGGCAAACATGCAAACAGACATTATAAGTTTGGCTGATTTCTTGAGCTTAATATCCGATACATATACACTTGGCGCGATTTTAAATGATGTGGATTACTAATTATGCGCGTGGCTGACTTTAGCTTTGACTTACCTGATGAATTAATAGCTCGTTTTCCTAAAGCGGACAGAACCAGCAGCCGTCTACTCACTTTAGATGGCCCAAGCGGAACTTTAGAACATAAAGTGTTTAGCGATATACTTGATTTAGTAAACGAAGGCGATTTATTGGTCTTTAACAATACACGCGTTATTCCTGCACGTATGTTTGGTCAAAAAGCTTCAGGCGGAAAAGTTGAAGTACTTGTAGAGCGGGTATTAGATGAGCATCGCGTACTTGCGCATGTACGGGCAAGTAAGTCGCTTAAGGTCGGTAACGAAGTTATTTTAGAAGGCAAAGCCAAGGCAATAATGGTTGCACGCCACGATACTTTATTTGAGCTTGAGTTCGATCATAGCCAAAACGTGTTAGATATACTTAATGATATTGGCCATATGCCACTGCCTCCTTATATTGACCGACCTGATACCGATGCTGACCGCGAGCGTTATCAAACTGTTTATGGAGAAAAGCCAGGTGCAGTTGCAGCACCAACTGCAGGTCTACATTTTGACGATAAGTTAATGACAGCACTCAAAGATAAAGGCGTAAATATGGCTTTTGTTACGCTACACGTTGGCGCTGGTACTTTTCAGCCGGTACGAGTTGATAGTGTTGATGAGCATGTAATGCACTCAGAATACATAGAAGTACCTGATGACGTAGTTGCAGCTGTTGCGCAAACTAAAGCAAATGGTGGGCGTGTAATTGCGATAGGCACAACTTCAGTTCGCTCATTAGAGTCGGCTGCTAAAGTTCACGGCGGCAAGTTAGATACGTATTTTGGTGATACCGATATATTTATTTTTCCGGGTTATCAATTTAATGTTGTTGATGCCATGGTCACAAATTTTCACTTACCAGAATCAACGCTTATAATGTTAGTCAGCGCATTTAGCGGCCAAGACAATATTATGGGCGCTTACAATACTGCAATAGAGCAGCAGTACCGCTTTTTTAGTTATGGCGACGCGATGTTTTTAACACGAAAGTAACAAAATGTTGTTTAATACTCAGTAGAATATATTAAAACCCCCAGCTTAGTTGCTGGGGTTTTTGTTTGCGGCAATTGGCAAAACTGAATTTATCGCAGCTAATAGTATTAGTGAGGCAAAAAGGGTAGAATCAGGCGGTTAAATTATAGCTTGTTGGACTGTTTTTCCGACATTGAGGATGATATGAAATTTGAATTAGATTGTACTGACGGAAAAGCGCGCCGCGGCCGCTTAATTTTTGACCGTGGTGTAATAGAAACACCTGCTTTTATGCCTGTTGGTACTTACGGTACTGTAAAAGGTATGACGCCAGATGAAGTTAAAGCCACTGGTGCGCAAATATGTTTAGGTAATACCTTTCATTTAATGCTTCGCCCAGGTACTGAGATCATTAAACAACATGGTGATTTACACGACTTTATGAATTGGGACTTCCCAATTTTAACTGACTCAGGCGGTTTTCAAGTATTTAGCTTAGGCGCAATGCGCAAAATCACTGAAGAAGGCGTTTTATTTCAATCTCCAGTAAATGGTGATGAAATTATGATGTCGCCTGAAAAGTCGATGGAAGTACAGCGCGACTTAGGTTCAGACATCGTTATGATTTTTGACGAGTGTACGCCATACCCAGCGACTGAAAAAGAAGCTAAAGATTCTATGGAGTTATCTCTTCGTTGGGCTAAGCGCTCAAAAGAAGGGCATGGCGATAATCCATCTGCTTTATTTGGTATTATCCAAGGTGGTATGTACCCAGAATTACGTGCACAATCACAAGCTGGTCTTGAAGAAATTGGTTTTGACGGTTATGCATTAGGCGGCCTATCAGTAGGTGAGCCTAAAAACGAAATGATGAATATCCTTGATCACTGTGCGTTTAAAATGCCAGAAGACAAGCCTCGTTACCTTATGGGTGTAGGCAAGCCAGAAGACTTAGTTGAGTCGGTTCGCCGTGGTATTGATATGTTTGACTGTGTTATGCCAACACGTAATGCGCGTAACGGCCATTTATTTATTACCACGGGTGTAGTAAAAATACGTAACGCAGTGCATAAAACAGATACAGGGCCACTTGACCCTGAGTGTGATTGCCATACGTGTAAAAACTATTCACGAGCTTATTTACATCACCTTGATAAATGTAACGAAATTTTAGGTGCGCGACTAAACACAATTCATAACTTACGTTACTATCAACGTGTTATGGAAGGTTTACGTAATGCAATTAGCGAAGGTAAATTAGAAGAATTTGTACAAGATTTTTATGCTCGCCGAGGCCAAGATGTGCCAGAGTTAGCAGATATAAAAAATTAAACTTTAAAATTAAAGAGGAAGTATCATGAGTTTATTTATTTCAAATGCACACGCAGCAGCTGGTCAACCTGCGGCAGGCGGTGGTTGGGAAATGCTAATAATGTTAGCTATTTTCGGTTTGGTTTTTTACTTTTTAATCTACCGCCCACAAGCTAAGCGCGTTAAAGAGCACAAAAGCCTAATGAGTATGATGGCTAAAGGTGATGAAGTACTTACCCAAGGCGGTTTAGTGGGCAAAATTGTGAAAATTTCTGAAGAGAAAGATTTCATAGTTATCTCTTTAAACGAGCAAGCAGAAGTTACAGTACAAAAATCTGCAGTATCTGCAGTATTGCCAAAAGGCACAATGAAGTCGCTATAAAAATAATAAGGACGACCCCGTGTTAAACAAGTTTCCAGTTTGGAAGTATTTACTTGTTTTAGCTGTGGTAGCCATTGGCCTTTTATATGCCTCTCCAAACTTGTATGGTCGTGATCCGGCCATACAAGTTTCAGGTGCTAAAGGCGCTGATGTCGATCTCAGTGTTGTAGACAAAGTAAACGCAATCCTTAAAACAAATAATGTAACCGCTAAATCGACAATACTTGAAGATGGACAAATTTTAGTTCGTTTAAAAAATGTTGAAGAGCAACTTAAAGCGCATGACTTACTACGTGATTCGCTGAGCGATGATTACATTTCTGCTATTAATATGGCACCTGCTCAACCAGCTTGGTTAAAAGCGGTTGGTGGTAACCCTATGAAGCTAGGTCTTGATTTAAGTGGTGGCGTACATTTCACCATGGAAATCGACATGGCAACAGCGGTTGATAACCAGCTTGAGCAAATGGAACAAGATTTTCGCAGTGACCTGCGCGAAGAAAAACTACGTTATCGTAGTGTTCGCCGCGTAGCAGGCTCCGATCGTATGCGTGTAGAAATGCGTACCGAAGAAGACAAAAATGCTGCAGAGAGTTTCTTAGAAACTCGCTACCCGCTAAATGTCTACATTGATGACAGCAGTAACGATAAAGCATTTTTTGCCACTATGAGTGAGCAAAAACTCAAAGAAATTCGTGATTACGCCATTAAGCAAAATGAAACGATTATTCGTAACCGTATCAACCAAATTGGTGTTGCAGAGCCTAACGTACAACGCCAAGGCGCTGAGCGTATTATTGTTCAACTACCAGGCATTCAAGATACTGCACGTGCTAAAGAAATTTTAGGCGCGACAGCAACACTTGAATTTCGTGAAGTAGACGAAAACGCAGATATTAGCGCTGCTGCCCAAGGTCGTATCCCAGCGGGTACTGAAATGATCATGAGCCGCGACGGTTACCCTGTTGTACTTAAAAAGCGTATTATTTTAGAGGGCAGCCATATTACGGGCGCGCAATCTGGCGCTGATGAATACCAACGTCCGCAAGTAAGTATTACGCTAGATAGCAAAGGTGGGGCAAAAATGAATGCCTTTACCAAGCGTGCTATTGGTAAGCGTATGGCAACGGTATTTATTGAGTACAAGCCATCGGGTAAAAAAGATGCAGACGGTAAAGCGCTTCCGCCTATTAAGGTTGAAGAAGTTATTAACGTAGCAACGATTCAAGCCCGTCTTGATCGCTCGTTCCGTATTACCGGCATTGATAACCCAGCAGAAGCACATAACTTAAGCTTACTACTTCGTGCTGGTGCACTTGTAGCGCCAATTCAAATTGTTGAAGAGCGCACAGTAGGTCCAAGCTTAGGACAAGAAAATATTGAAGCGGGTATGACTGCGGTTGCACTTGGCTTTGCGTTTGTACTTGTATTTATGCTTGTGTACTACAAAGGTTTTGGTATGGTTGCAAACCTTGCGCTTGCGGCTAACTTAGTACTAATTGTAGGTGTTATGTCTTTAATTCCGGGCGCTACACTTACGCTACCTGGTATTGCCGGTATTGTATTAACGGTAGGTATGGCGGTTGATGCTAACGTACTTATTTTTGAACGTATTCGTGAAGAGCTGGCCGATGGCCGTAGCCCTCAACAAGCGATTCATTTTGGTTACGATAGCGCATTTAGCACTATATTTGATGCCAACATCACGACACTAATTGCTGCCATTATACTGTTTGCAGTGGGCACTGGTCCGATTGCGGGCTTTGCAGTGACACTTGCGATTGGTATTTTAACTTCAATGTTTACAGCCATCGTTGGTACCCGTGCGGTAATCAACTTATTTGTTGGTGGTAAACGCATTGATAAACTTTCGATTTAAGGAGCAGACATGCAAATTTTAAGTTTGGGTAGTAGAACCCTTCGTTTCATGTCTCTTCGAAAAGTGGCTATGGGTTTCTCGACGCTACTAATTTTAGCGTCGTTTGCATCAATTTTTATCAAAGGCCTAAACTTTGGTTTAGATTTTACCGGCGGTACTGCGGTAGAAGTGGGTTTTTCACAACCGGCTGACCTTAAAAAAGTACGTGATGCACTAGCTGATAATGGTTTTGCTGATGCATCAGTGCAGCTATTTGGTTCAAGCCAAGAAATTTTAGTTCGCTTAGCACCACGCGGTAGCGATGTAAAAGCTGAAGTGATTGGTAACCAAGTAATCGATGCACTTAAAAAAGCAGACGACAGCGTAGTAATGCGCCGTATTGAGTTTGTAGGCCCAAGTGTAGGTGAAGACTTAAAAGAGCAGGGTGGCCTTGCCATGTTAACTGCGCTTATTTGTATCTTAATCTACGTTGCGTTTCGTTTTGAATGGCGCTTTGCAGTAGGTGCGGTAGGTGCACTACTTCACGATGTTATCATTACTGTGGGTTTATTTTCGGTATTAGGTTTAGAGTTTGATTTAACTATATTAGCGGCAATTCTTGCGGTAATTGGTTATTCACTCAATGATACGATTGTTGTATCAGACCGTATACGTGAAAACTTCCGTAAGGTACGCATTGACGATACGATAGAAATTATTGATATTTCACTTACGCAAACACTTAACCGTACACTTGTAACATCAATCACGACTATTTTAGTATTGATTGCCTTGTTTGCATGGGGCGGACAAACCATTCATGGTTTTGCAACTGCATTACTGTTTGGTGTGTTTATTGGTACTTATTCTTCGATTTATGTTGCGAGCTCTGTTGCTATTGCGATGGGTGTAAGCAAAGAAGATTTAATACCAGAAGTAATTGAAAAAGAAGGCGCAGACCAAGACGCTATGCCGTAATGGTTTTGTAACTACTTTAAAAACCGCTCATTGAGCGGTTTTTTATTGCCTGTAATATATTTATGCTCACGATTGTTTTAGCTTTACTGTGCAAGTATGAATAAACAGTGCTAACTTTGTAGAGCACGCCATGAGTGTAACGTCGTACTATGTATTTAAGATAAGTATTAATAGCGCGGTTATTAATAAGTACAGTTACATAATATCGCCATCTTTTATTTAGGCGCTGGAAGCTGTTTAGCTTAAATAACGCGATAATTTAAACTATCAATAATAACTATTAAAACTACCGATAATAACTAGGGTGATAATTATGTTGCCATTAAAGTATTTGATTAACGTAGTAAGTTTGTTTGTATGCAGCGCTTTAGCGAGTGAGGTAAATATCGTAAATGTAGCGCAGGAGCAGCGTGTGCAATATGCTCGTGATGACTACCTTAACGAGCTATTAGAAAAAGCATTGGTGAGCGCACAATACCCTGCAGAGATTAACCCCGTTTTAATTCATCCCCATCAACAACGTACTTTAATAGCACTAGATACAAAAAATTTAGATTTATACTGGAGTATGAGCAGCCCCGAAAGAGAGTCTTTAGCTATTGCGATTAAAATCCCATTATTTAAAGGCTACATAGGTAAAAGGGCACTATTAACAAGTAAGAACAGCATTGCTAGATTTAAAGGTATTACTAGCTTAGAGCAGTTAGGTCGGCTTTCTGCGGTGCAAGGTCATGATTGGCCTGATACAAAAATAATGGCGTTTAATGGCCTGCATATAAGGCCGTTTGCAAATTATCAGGCTATGTTTGCCTTAACAAGTGCAGGGCGTATTGATTACTTCCCACGTTCATTTATCGAGGTTAATTCAGAGCTAGCGGCAAATAAACAAAGTAACCTAGTGATAGTACCTAATTTATATATGAGTTATCCGACAGGGTTTTATTATTTTGTATCAAATAGTAAGCCAGAGCTTGCAGTGGCAATTAAAAAAGGGCTTGAGATAATGCAAAAAAATGGCGAGTTTGATGCTTTATTTGATGAATATTTCGCAAAAGATTTAAACTCGTTACCCTACGAAAAAGGTAAAACAGTAGAGTTGAAGCTAGATAACCCTTATTTTTAGGCACAAAAAAAGGAGCCAGGGCTCCTTTTTAGTATGCTATTAGTAGCATTTAATTAGCGAAGTAACGACTCAGTTAATACTGGACGAATTTCACGAATAATTGCTTGAGTCAGTTTTGGTGAACCACAGATAATATTGCCGCTGTGGTTATAGTTATTACCACCGGCAAAATCTACAACCATACCGCCCGCTTCTTTAACCATTAGTTCGCCCGCAGCAGAGTTCCAAGGTTTTAAACCAATTTCAAAAAATCCATCAACACGGCCAGCTGCAACGTATGCCATATCTAAAGCAGAACAACCTGCACGGCGAATATCAGCAGTATGTACAAATAATGCTTTAAACGCTTCAGTGTATGCATCCATGTGGTTTTTGTTTTTGAAAGGGAAACCAGTAGCAAGTACAGTGCCTGCAAGAACCGTAGTTTTGCTAACGCGTAGACGTTTACTGTTTAACTGAGTGCCTTGACCGCGAGATGCAGTGAAAAGCTCACCACGAATTGGATCATAAATAACAGCTTGGTCTAAACGACCTTTAACTTTAAGTGCGATAGAAACCGCGTAATGAGGGATACCTTTGATGAAGTTAGTTGTTCCATCAATAGGATCTACAATCCATTGGTAATCATCATCCTTGCCTTTATGCTCACCTAGTTCTTCACCAACAATTGAGTGAGTAGGGTAAGACTGTAAAATAGTGTCACGAATTACGGCTTCGGCTTCTTTATCAATGTTAGTTACTAAGTCGTTAGCGCCTTTTTGTTGCACTTCAACTTTTGATAAATCTTCACTTGCGCGAAGTAAAATTTTGCCTGCGTTGCGCGCAGCGCGAACCGCAATGTTTAACATTGGATGCATGGTATTACCTTTGGGTTGTAAAAGAACGTTTATATATTTCAGCCGGCGTATTTTAGCGACTTTTGCCATAAAGTAAACAATAAACCCCAAATACTTGTGTTTGTTTTTTATACAAGATTGAAAAGTTTATATATTTTTAAAAAATAATTATCTGCATTTAAATAAATTAATTTTAAATAACACTTTACCTAAAGTTAACTTGAGGTTTTATCGTACTCCTAACTTAACTGATAGGATAACATTATGTATTTAGAGCACGTAAACTTAGTCGCGAATGATATAGATAGTATGCTTACATTTTATCGCGCTGTATTTCCACATTGGTCGATTAGAAGTGAAGGCAGAGGTGACTGGCATGGAAAACCAAGACGCTGGGTACACTTTGGAGATGACACGCATTACATTGCGATAAGCAGTCATGGTGAAGGTGAAAACAGAAACTTATCGGGCCATCAAATTGGTTTTGCACACTTTGCTTATGTAACTAATAATTTAAGCGCAGTAGTAATGCGCTTAAATAAAGCGGGTTTTACTCTAAGCAAGCAAGGTAGCGAGAACCCATTTAGGAAAAACGTCTACTTTATTGATCCTGCAGGGTTTGAAGTTGAGTTTGTAGAGTATTTAAGTGATATACCAAGCGAGCGAAATAACGATTTATAATAAAATACCAAGCAGCACGCTAAAGTGCTGCTACTCAATTATAGTGAGCGGTTATTATTACCCGTGCCAAACTGGGTTTTTAGCTCATTTGCAAAGCTTATAAATTTTTCTTTAATTGTGCGCTTTATTTTCACCTCAACCGAGCCCATTACTGCCTTTCCTTCAATATGAATTGTAGGGCCTTGGCGTTTGTTAAGCGACACAGATTTATTTTCAAGGCTACTTAAAATACAAAACATTTTAGACACTACATTGACATGCTCTGGTACGTAAATTTCATCGCTACCAAAAATACAGTTAACGTGAATAGTTACATTTTGATGCGCAAAAATAGCATCGGTAAAATCAAGCACCACCGATCCCATAAAGTTACTCAAATATATATTTTTTGGCACAACCCACTGACCACTTCGCTCGTTAGATCCTAAAATACTGCGTAATGTAAAATCATCATCACTGTTTTGCTGTGCACTATAATGTGGTGTAAATTGCGATTGTTTTTCTGCTTTATATTGCTGATCGGTATTAAGTGTTAAGTCTTCTACTAAGGCTAGCAGTGCTTCGTTATTAGGTGCATCCATCGCATTATCTAAACGTCTTTCGAATGCATCAACAGAAATAACACCATGACTGTAATTATAAATTAATTGATCAATCACTTGTTCGCGTACTTGCTCTATTGGGCGGTCTTCAACTTTTACAGACATGAGTTATTCCTTCTTATATTTAATATTGATACTGCTCTTGTAGTTAAGCTGCAAACCGCGTACCAAATATAATTTCATTAATTATCAATTGGTTATTTTTTAACGGTGTTTTTTGTTTTGTTATATTAACGATAGATTAACCAAAAGAGCAATTATCTAGCTATTTTCACTATTTGAGAAAGTTTTACCGAGTAGCCTGTAAATAGTTACACAAACATAGATAAGGTTTTCTCTTTTAATTAATTCAAGCTATTGAATTTAAAGTATAAATAAAGTTGGCCTGAAGCTCGCATTAGTTAAAGTGTCTTTAATCAAAAGGAGAAAGATTATGAAAACATTTAACAAATCTATTATCGCAGCTCTAGTTCTTGGTACTACGGCTATGGGTGCCCAAGCAAACAGCTGGGAAAACGAAAGTAAAGATGCTTGGATTGATGGTAAGGCAGAAACCGTTCTACTTATGAACACTAATCTAAACAACTTTGACATTAACACTGATGTAAAAAATGGCAAGGTAGTACTTACAGGTAAAGTTAATAGCGAACTTGATAAAGAGCTAGCAGAAGAACTTGTACTTAGCCTAGATGGTGTAACTGATGTTGATAACAGCCTTACAGTTGTTAAAAGCATGGACACCGAAGATAAAAGCAACGACATGATGGACGATGATGATAACGACCTAACGGACGCTAAAATCACCACTGTAATCACAACTCGCTTCCTGTTTGACTCAGAAGTAGGTGGTACAGACATTGATGTTGATACCGACAACGGTGTGGTAACTCTGAATGGCTCTGTAGAGTCTGAAGCTGAAAAGCAACTAGCAGTTAAAATTGCTAAAAATGCTGAAGATGTTCGCGACGTAGTCGATAAACTAGCTATTGTTGCTGAATAATACAGTATAATTAAGGCCCAGTAATGCTGGGCTTTAAGTCTTTTCAATGTTTAATTTAAATGGAGTTTAGTCATGGATATTATTCGTATAATACTTTCGGTTTTATTACCGCCATTAGGTGTGTTTTTGCAAGTTGGCTTAGGGATGCATTTTTGGTTAAATATTCTATTAACACTGCTAGGTTATTTCCCAGGGTTAATACATGCAATCTACATTATTGCGAAAAAATAATGACAGATTATATATTGTGCAAGCCGACTACTGAGGTTTAGCTAAATACTTCAGTACCGATCGGCTCACAATATTAGTTTTTAGAGAGTTTTTAGATTAAATCCAATTTTTAACACTCTTCAACCCATTAATTCACTTCCTTAACTCACTCCCAATATTATTTTAAAACTATACTTATTGTTTACTAATAAGCTTTCCAGCTAACAGTCGCGCTCAGATTCTGACTTGATGCCATTTAGGAAATCTTCAACATTAGTGTGTTTATACATCTACAATATACAATCAAATACTTTATTATTTAGTGACAATATTACCTTCACTTCTAGTGTTATCATTAAACTAGGTTTTAGGCATATTGAGGTAGTTAATTGAATATTCGACTTATAATGTCAGGCGTTGTGTCTTTCGTTTTTTATTTTAGTTGGGCCTACTGGGCAAATAGCGCGGCAGACATTGCTAAATCGGTTACGCTTCAAGCTGCATTAGTGCAAGGTTTGTATAGTGGATTTGTAACGCTGTTTTTTACCTTTATTTTAGAAAAGGTCGTCAACAAGTATAAGTTTAGTTATGTAACGCTTGCGTTCGTAACTCCAATTATTTGTATGTTTCATTCTAAAACACCACAAAACGTAGCAATACGACAAAGCTTCAATAATGCAATTAACTCTAGCGCCTCGTATTTAAGTAACAAAAAAATAGCAGGTGTACTTTTTGCGCCTATTATTCCGATTACTGTTCAATCGAGCTTAGTGATTATGGTGAATGTAATTAATCAGACACCTAATTTGGCACTGACAGTAGCCCCAAGCATATTTTTTACAGCCTTATATGCCTATACATATATGTTAGCTTTGCTTAAAAAGTAGAGGGTTAAATATAAAAGACTATATGGGATAGGGGTTTTTATAATTTAATGCAGTGAATAGCACGGTAAATATCTTACATTTTATGTTTATTCCCACTTAAAAGATTACTATTTAAGCAGTTAGCTTGTTGATTGTTAAAATAAAGGTTTTTGGTAGTGACAAGCACCTAAAAAGTTTTTATACTGCAACCCGCTTTAGTCGCTCTGTGACTGAACGCTTCAAAAATTAACTGCCTGGCAGTTATATAAAGTTGGCCCCTTAGCTCAGTTGGTTAGAGCACACGACTCATAATCGTTAGGTCCCCAGTTCGAGTCTGGGAGGGGCCACCACTTTTACAAACTTTCCAAGTAAATACCTATCCAAATTATTTAAAGCTACATTAATTTAATATTATGTAATTTTTATTCTTTAGTTATCCCCAATAATAAACGTAATCTAAATAAAGTTAATCCATAGATTAAGCTAAGTCTTCTTAAATTTGGAATAGTGCGAATGCACTATTAAATTCCAGCATTAGGTCAGATGCTTTGCTTTATAAGTGACAGTGATCAGCATTTAATTTCAGAAGACAAAAAAGCCCCTATTGGGGCTTTTTACTTACTAGTGTTTACTTTTATTGCTCAAAACTACAAGAGTTAACTAATTTTTACGGTATATCTCATGCTCAATATCGTAAATATTTACGCTTAGACTGTCTGATGCTCTGCAATATGTTTTTAAACATGAAAGTAGCAGTTCGCTTAACATTTGTTTTTGCTCAATTGAGCGTCCTGCCAAAATATGTACCGCGATATGTATAAACCCTGATTTTCCTGCGCCAAGTTGATATTGCTGATAAGCAATAGCACGTGTTTTTATGGTTTCTAATTCAAATAAGTTACTTTCAAAAGCGGTTGTATGAATTTTTTCTACCAGTACTTGAGGTAAAACGGGGAGGTCTTCTGAGTGTTCAATAATAATGTGCGGCATTTAGGCGTTTCCTATTATGAGTTACTGCATGAGCGAGAGGTAATTGTATCAAATACAAGAGGGGTCGCTAAACCCTGAGCTATCTAAAATCTTTACTTTAAACTAATTTAGTCGTATTTATTTTTGATGTTAGTATAAAAACAAACAGGTGAACCTTCGCTTAGTAACTTATCTACTAAGTTACCTATATATTGATTAAGGATAAGTATGAAATTACCACAAAAATTTAAACGTTTAGCTTTACTTGCAGGTGCAATTGTTACGTTAAGTGCTTGCTCTGACGATGTTGCGTCGGTAAGCCTTGGGTTATTTACAACTAAAGATGTTGTGGTGAATTCGCAGCAAGATCCTATTGTTGAGGGCGTTACTTGTCATATTAGTCATATAGAGGCTAATTTAGATTTTTCAGATCCCTCTGATATGTCTATAGCATGTCGTCAAACGGGGCCTATTACAGCGCAGCAGCTACAAAAAATAGACCGTAGCAAATCGGGCGAGGTGATCTTTAAATCATCTAAAAGTATATTATTTAAATCACTAAAAGTGCGTCGTATTTACGATGCTGAAAATCGTACTTTATTGTACTTATCGTACTCAACTAAAGAGTCCAGTGGAAGCCACCACCATGCGCTATCAACAGTGCCGCTATACAATACTCAAGCGTGGGACTGGGCGCTTACACAAAAAGACTAAGTTAGCACCTACGTAAGCACCTAAACTAAAACCTAAAAGAGCACACTATGTTAGCTTTATTTAAATCAAAGCCATTATTAGAGCAGCAAGAACAGCAATGGCTTATTGATACATTTATTTGGGCTGTAGAAAACTTTGATGCTGAGTTTTTTACAAAGCACACTCAAATAATACTGCCAACGGCTACTTTTTTCCCTGATTCGGTATCGAGCATTGAAGAAATGGCGAGTAATGTTTTTAACCGCGTTACTAATTACGCGGGTATGAACGCATGGCCTATCCAACTAGTTGCACCGCAGCAATTACAACCGCAAGTTTTTCCACACTTTGAATTTAGCAATGAAATACGTGGCGAAGGCAGCCATCTAATTGTGCCGCCAAGCCATACGATTAATATTTCTTTTAATCCTAACCAGATTAATCAGCCACAAGATTTAGTGGCAAGTTATGCAGGTACTCTGGCCACCATACTTATTCATCACGTTGGGGTGCTACCGCCAGGTGGTAGGGAGTATTTACCACAAGCAGTTGATGCACTTGCTTGTTTTTTAGGGTTTGGTGTGATGATGAGTAATACGGTGTATCAGTTTAAAGGCGGGTGTGGCTCTTGCTATAACCCATACGCTAACCGTGAAGCTAAGTTAAGTGAAACGCATACGGTATTTATGCATGCCCTAATTAGTTACTTTAAAAACGATAAGGTGTCTAAAAAGCACTTAAAGCCGCATTTACGTGGTCAGTTTAAAAAAGCACAAAAAGAAATTAAAGCATTGGTAGATAATTCGGCCAACCCGCTGTTATTAGCTTATTCGCCAAACTAGCAAGGATTTGCGTGGAATACTTAGATGAATTTTTACTGATTGTTATTGCTCATTTTTTTGCAGTAGCAAGCCCAGGGCCCGACTTTGCCGTAGTACTTAAGCAAAGTGTGCAACAAGGAAGGCGCAATGCATTGTGGACAAGCGCCGGTGTTGGCGCTGCTATTTTACTGCACGTTGCCTATTGCGTTTTAGGTGTTGCGCTTATTTTAACGCAATCGCCTAGTTTATTTATGGCGCTTAAGTACCTTGCTGGTGCATATTTAGCTTACTTAGGCGTACAAGCTCTTAGAGCTACAAAACCGCCTGCAAGTAATGAAGGCGAGGCTGTAAAAGATGTTGAAAACAAAACCGTTCAAGAGGAACCCGTTTGGGTGGCTTTTAGGCGCGGCTTTTTCACCAATGCATTAAACCCAAAAGCCACGTTATTTTTTATGTCGTTATTTACACTCGTGATTAGCCCAACAACACCTACTAGCATACAGGTCGGCTACGGCGTGTACATGGCATTGGCTACTTGGGCGTGGTTTTCAATGCTTTCAATGATGCTTTCTCGCGATAATGTAAGGGGCTTTTTCCAACAACGCGGTTATTGGTTTGACCGTGGAATTGGCATTATCTTAATTGCACTTGCATTACGTGTTGTTATTTAACTTATTCAAAAAGCGCAGGAGATAAAAATGCCGCTATATAATTTTTCGTTTGGTTCTAATATGTCATCTAATCGTTTGTTAGCGCGCTTGCCCAATGTAAAGCGTGTAGGAACTGCGGTACTTAAAGGCTACGAGCTTACTTTTGATATGCTATTTAAAGATGGCTCAGGTAAATGCAGTATTTGTCCAAGCGATAAAGAAGATGCATTGGTTTACGGCGTTATTTATGAGCTCAATGAAGAAGAAAAAGCTATTTTAGACAGTATTGAAGGGCCAGGTTACGATTGTGTAGATATAGCCCCAACGCTTTTAACGGGTGAGACTGTAGCCGCACATTGTTATATAGCTAATACCCATGACAGCGATGTACTCCCATATGATTGGTACATAAAACACGTTCATCGCGGTTCACTTGAAGCGGGCGTACCAAAAGAATACAGTGATGCCATATTAAATCGCGCACAAAAAAGCGACACCAATCAAGAGCGCGCAGCAATTGAATTTGCAGTTCATCAAAAATAATAAAATAGGATTGATATGAAATTAACCAAACTTGCCGCAATTGCACTATTAGCAGGCTCTACGTTTAGCAGCTGGGCACAAGTTGATACCAACAAAATTGACGACGTAATTAAAGCGTCAATGGCACGTTTTGACGTACCCGGTATGGCAGTTGCCATTGTTGAAAACGATAAAGTAATATTTGCTAAAGGCTTTGGTGTAACTAATCTCGATACCAACAAAAAAGTAAACAAAGACACTTTATTTGGTATTGCTTCAAACACAAAAGCATTCACTACTGCGGCACTGGCAAAGTTGGTTGATGAAGGTAAATTAAGCTGGGATGACCGCGTAATTGATCATTTACCAGAGTTTAGATTGTACGACTCGTACGTAACACGCGAAATGCGTATTCGTGACTTATTAAGCCATCGCAGTGGGCTTGGGCTTGGGCAAGGCGATTTAATGATTTGGCCAAGTACCGATAAATCAGTTGATGAAATTTTAGCGGGATTACAGTATTTAAAACCAGCGAGCAGCTTTCGTAGTAAGTACGCTTATAACAACTTGATGTTTGTTACCGCTGGTGAAGTGGTTGCACGTGTGTCGGGTATGAGCTGGAACGATTACATCGAAAAAAATATATTACAGCCGCTGCACATGGATAACTCACGCGCGGGCTTTTCACGTATTCCTAAAAGTAATAAAAACTGGGCGACAGGTCATATCCCTATGGATGGCACGCTTCATCCATTTTTTGTGAACTACCTTGAGGACTTTAGAGGCGCAGGCGCCATTGCTTCAAGTGTAAGCGATATGAGTCAATGGCTACGTACGCAATTAGCAGGCGGTAAAATGCCAAGTGGCGAGCAGCTATTTAGTGAAAAGCAACAAGCGCAAATGTGGCACCCACATATTACGTCTATGACGTCTAAAAGTGCGTTTGAATCGTATCATCAGCAGTTTAGGGGTTATGGGTTAGGCTGGAGTATTGAAGACTACCACGGCTTTAAAAAGCTAGGTCACGGCGGTGGTATTTTGGGAATGGTATCGCAAGTTACTTTATTGCCTGAGAAAAACCTCGGTATTGTTATTTTATCTAATCAACAAGCTTTTGGTGCACTTTCGGCAGTAACCCATGAAGTGCTTGAAGATGCACTTGAACTTGAAGATAAAGACTGGGTAGAAGATTTAGCTAAAAGTCATTTTGAAGGCAAGCAACAAGCGTATGCTAATGCAAAACCAGAAGCCCCCGCTGACTACCAACCACAATTACCAAATATTAATTACACCGGAACATTGCACGATGACTGGTACGGCGATGTAATTATTGAGCAGTTAGATGGTAAATTACGCATTGATTTTACGCACACTAAACGCTTGAAAGGCACTCTTGAGCATTACACTGGTAATACATTTATTGTTAAGTGGGATGAAAAATTACTAGAAGCAGATGCGTTTATTCGTTTTGAAATGAGCTCACAAAATCGTGTAAACAGTGCCAAAATGCGCGCGGTATCAACACAAGTGACCGACTTTAGCTTTGACTTTAGAAACCTACATTTAAAAGCAAAATAGCTAATATTGATATAAACCAAAGTCGCAAAGCCACCCATCGGTGGCTTTGCTATATTAAGTTTTTACACCTTGTAAGGGACTTTTTATGCGTACCGCTGTTATTTCTCATCCTCATTGCCGTAAGCATAAAATGATAGACGACCACCCCGAGTGCCCAGAACGTCTAGATGCCATAACCGATAGATTACTTGCCAGCGGCGTAGATGTTGGCTTAACACACCTCCAAGCACCCAAGGCCGAGCGTGAGCATTATTTACTTGCTCACGATGAAGCTTTACTTAAACACGTAGAAAATACGCTACCAACAGAAGGGCTCGCTAATTTAGATGGCGATACGTGGCTGTGCCCCGATTCGTTTAAAGCGATTGAGCGGGCAGTAGGTGCAGGATTGTTAGCGGTTGATGAAATACTTGCCGATAAACTCGATGCTGCTTTTTGCTCAGTGCGCCCGCCAGGGCATCACGCTAATAAAAACTCATCATCTGGGTTTTGTGTGTTTAATAACTTAGCTATTGCTGTTAAGTACGCACAAAGCAAAGGGGTTAAGCGCATTGCTATTGCGGATTTTGATGTACACCACGGTAATGGCACGCAAGATATTTTTATTGATGACGAAAATGTACTGCTTTGTTCGTTATTTCAGTATCCGTTTTATCCAAATACAGCGATTAAAAATAATAGTCATATAGTTAATTCACCTCTGCCAATTGCCAGTAATGGCGACGATTTAAAAGAGGTGTTTGCTCAGCAATGGCTACCAAAATTAAAAGCGTTTAAACCTGAATTACTTTTTATAAGCGCAGGGTTCGATGCTCACCTAGAAGATGATATGGCAAGCTTAAAGTTTGTAGAGGATGACTATATTTGGCTTACCGAGCAACTATGTGGTGTTGCTAAAGAGGGCGGTTGTAAAGGGGTTATTTCGTATTTAGAAGGTGGCTATGCGCTATCAGCTTTAGGTCGCAGTGCTGTAGCGCATATAAAAGTGCTTACTGAGGTTTAAATAAAGAGAGTGTTTATAGCCCTAGTAAATCAAACGCCTGCGCAGTACTTAGGGTTTTGATTTTACCAAGGCAGCATTGCCCTTCATTTAATAAGTAAGCTGTAACAAGCTGTGCTAGTTGCTCGCCATTCAATTTAGGGCAAACAGTGCCTTGTAAATTAAGGTAGTCACCTTGCTTGTTAAGTACTCGCACATCGCTTAGCTCACTTTGCGTAACGCTGTGCAAGCACTCTTGTTGCTCTTGTTGGTTATGGGCTATCTCAAGCTCATTATAAATAACCAATAATTGTGGGTAGCTGTTTAACATGGCCCGTTAGCCTACGGTTACTTCATAAGACGTAAATTTACGTATATTAATAACGCCTTTTTCAAAGATTAAGTACTGACCTTTAATACCTTGTAAAACACCACTTACAACAGGGTCTTTATCAAAGTTAAATGAGCTGATTTTTGTTGGGTATTCGGTTACTGGAAAGTTTAAATCAACCACATCTTCATCAAGTTGCTCTATTGCTGTTGCGCCAAATAATTCACTGAGCTCGTTTAGCTTTTCACTAATTTGTGGGATCAGCTCGGCTGCCGCTGCTTTTAAGTCAATTGCGTCGTTTTGACCTTTTAGCATATTGCGCCAATTAGTTTTGTCGGCAATAAATTCAGCCAATGCAACTTCTACTAAACCAGATTGCAGGCGAGTTTGCACTTTAAAAATAGGTAATGCCTGAGTGGCGCCTTGATCAACCCAGCGAGTCGGTATTTGTGTGTGGCGGGTAATACCTACCTTTAAACCTGAGGTATTAGCGAGATATACATAGTGTGGGATCATGCAGTTTTCTTCGCCCCACTGTGGCTCTCGGCAAGTGCCTTGATCATAGTGGCAGGTTTCTGGTTTCATTATGCACATATCGCAACTAGCAAGCTTGCGCATGCATACAAAACAGTGACCTTGAGAATAGCTTTTTTTGGTTTTTTTACCGCAGTTAGAACATAAAATAGTGCCACTAAAGGTAAGCGTAAGCTCCTTACCTATAAATGCATTTAAGTCTACTAAGTGTTCACCTACAGGTAAGTGATATTGTACTGGTTCGGTTAAGCTCGATTTTAGTTTACGCAGTGTGCCTTGCATCTTTACTTGGCCCCTAAAGATGTTAAAAAGAGGAGTCTAACATTTTTAAGCTATATTGGCTTTTTAAGAAGTGTAAATAGTCGGTGTAAGGCAGTGCTTTTGCGTATAAATAACCTTGGGCGGAATCAGCGTTCATATCTTTGAGCAAGTGATGGATTTCTTGGGTTTCTACCCCCTCAATTGTTATTGATAAGTTGAGGTTATGCGCCATATCAATGGCTGTTTGTACAATAACCTGGTGAGTTGGGTTATTAGGTAAATCAAAAACAAATGACTTATCTATTTTAAGTTCACTAAAGTGATAATTAACTAAGTAGCTAAGTGACGCGTAGCCTGTCCCAAAGTCATCCAGTACCACTTTAATACCTAATGCGGTTAACTCATCAACTAACTTTATAAGTGCATCTTGACTATCTACGAAGGCTGATTCGGTTAGTTCAAATTTAAGTAAGTGTGCCGGCACTTGGTATTTAATTAAAATATTTTCTACTTTTTCGGCTAAATTATTTATGGTTAAGTTTTTAGCACTTAAATTTACGCTAATTGTGTGCTCGTTATAGCCATTTTTAGTAAGCTCAACTATGTCTTTACAAGCTTGCTCTATTACCCACAGTGTTAGCTCGTTAATAATACCTGTGTGTTCAGCAAGTATTATTAGCTCTTCAATTGATAAGTTGCTGTAAGTTGGGTCGGGCCAACGTAATAAAGCTTCAGCACCACTTACGTGGTTACTTAATAAGTTTATTTGAGGTTGGTAGTAAAGCGCCAGTTGATTTGTTTTTATGGCTTGCTGCAGCTTAGCGGCTAGAGCAACGTCCATCATCAGATTATTACCGTTTGACGATGACCCAACTTGATTAACGCTACCTTTTGCTTTTTTAAGCGCTAAATAACCACGCTTTAACCAATATTCAAAGTCGTTACTTTTACCTGCACTACTAATACCTATACTGTAACTAAGCTGCAGGTTTAGTCCTTTAATTTCATATTGCTTTGGTAGGCTACTAATTATTTTAGTCAGTAGTGCTTCTAGCATTTCTTGGTTTTGTGTTTTTGTAGAAATACAGGCAAATACACCACTGCTTAAATCGGCTAAGCGAGGACTGGTGTTTAAATCTGTTTCGAGGTTTGTAAATTCACGTTCATGGCTGAGTTCTAATTCAAGCTCTTTGGCTATATGCTTTATAAGTGTGTAGCCCTGAGAAGAGGTAATAATCGTATTGAGTGAATTAAAGTGACGTATTTTTATTAAACACAACGTTGTTGAGCGATTTTGGCTTTGTAGTGCCATAAATGCTTGTTTTAGCTTGGAGCTATTAAGTAATCGTGTTTGTTGTGTATGCGTGGCATGATAAAGCGCACGTTCGCGCTGATACCTTACCCTGTCTGCTAATGCCATCGCCATTAAAATAACTTCACACAAAATAGCGACTAAAAAGGCATGGCGGGTTGCAAAGGTATACGGTAAAACACCAGTGAGTTCCATAGGCTGAATTGCCGCACCAAAAATTAGCGGTATCCATGATAAAACATAAAACTTAGCCCACCTAAAACCACTGCGTAACTTGTTATATATTAAAATAATACAGGTAATATAAAGCAGTACCATTACACCAAAAAATATAGGAGCCGCTATATTTTCAGGAATAAACAAGCTACATACAGCAAGAGTAAACATAAGCCAAAGTAGAGCTATGCTCATTTTGTAACGCCAACATTTATCTTTATGATAGCGCAAAAACATGGTGCAAAAAGCAAGGGTGAAAAAGGCGACCCCATAATTACTAAATACAATTTGTTCGTGAATAAAGAGCTGCCATTGCTTAGGCCATAAATAAAAACCAAAGCCCAATACTGCACCCATTAGTGTAATAGCGCTGACGATGTAGCCAATATAAATTAAATAAACACGGTCTTTTATACCAAAATAAAGCACCAAGTTATAAAGTGCAGCCATCAATAGCACGCCTACAAAAATACCCCAGATCCCAGTTTGAGATCGCACTAAGTCAATAAACTCTTTATCACGATACAAGTTTACAGGTGTTTTACTTATGCCGATTGTGTCTATTTTTATTACTAGGCGTTGTGATGATTTTCTTTCTACTAAAAAGCGAATATGCGGCACGCTGTATTCAAACAAAGAGAGGGCTTCTTCTTTATCGCCGAGTTCGTATGTTTCAACTAGTTTGTTATTTTTATCGAGGCGATAAACCGTAAGGTGATCGACCATAGGGTTGTCAAAATGTGCCACAACATTTTGCTTGTTAAGGCTTTTATTTTCTAAATCAAGAAACAACCAATAATTTTGTTGGCTAAAGCTCCATGGAACATCTGAAAATGGTTGATGAGTAAGTAATTCAGGTTGGTTAATGATGGTATCGAATGTTTTAGTTTTGGTTTCGTCAATATAGTAGGCGTAATCTAGGTACATTGGAGCCGTTTTATCAATTGTATATCGTGTAGGCACGACTAAGTTTGATGCCAATGTACTGATTATAAAAAATATAAAAATCAGTATGGCAACAGCAATTGCATGGTAACGTAAAGTTCTTAGTTCCAACGTTAATTTACTTTTAAAAAACCTTTTAATTAGTGTAGCACTAAAAAAGCGCAGATAAACTGCGCTTTTGTAGTTAAATTAACTGGTTATACCAATGAATAGGTATTACAGGCTATTGCTCGCGTGCAATAGCACGGTAAGCTATATCAGTACGATATTCCATACCATCCCAGCTAATCTGTTTAACAAGCTCATAGGCGCGCTGCTGCGCTTGCGTAACGGTGTTACCAAGTGCTGTTGCGCATAATACGCGACCGCCTGCGGTTACAACGTCATTGCCACTTTGCTTAGTACCCGCATGAAACACTTTTTCACCCGCAGGGTAATCAACTTTTAGCCCCGAAATTGCATCACCTTTAGGGTAATCACCAGGGTAGCCTTTAGCGGCAAGTACAACACCAACTGCAGCGCGTGGGTCAAACTTAATTGTTGTTTTATCAAGTTCTACACGGTTAGCAGCTTCAATCAATTCAACCAAATCTGATTGCAAACGTAGCATCATTGGTTGAGTTTCAGGGTCGCCAAAGCGACAGTTGTACTCAATTACTTTAGGGGTACCTGTTTCGTCAATCATCAAACCTGCGTATAAAAAGCCGGTGTACGGATGGCCTTCGCTTGCCATGCCTTCTACCGTAGGGTAGATCACTTCGTTCATAATACGCTGGTGGATTTCATCCGTAACAACTGGCGCAGGTGAGTATGCACCCATGCCACCCGTGTTAGGACCGGCATCGCCATTGTAAGCGCGTTTATGGTCTTGACTGGTAGCAAATGGTAATACGTTTTTGCCATCAACCATTACAATGAAAGACGCTTCTTCACCGTCTAAAAACTCTTCAATAACAACACGGCTTCCCGCATCGCCAAAAGCATTACCCGCAAGCATATCGCGAATAGCATCTTCGGCATCGGCTTCCGTCATTGCTACAATTACGCCTTTACCTGCAGCTAAACCATCTGCTTTTACAACAATTGGCGCGCCTTTTTCTTTTAAATAAGCAAGGGCAGGGTCAATTTGTTCAAACGTTTGATAATCGCCTGATGGGATATTGTGGCGCGCTAAAAAATCTTTAGTAAACGATTTAGAGCCTTCAAGCTGGGCTGCGCCTGCCGTTGGGCCAAAAATAGCCATGTTATGTTCACGAAACTTATCAACAACACCCAGTACTAACGGTATTTCTGGACCTACAATAGTAAGCTCTACATTGTTTTGCTGTGCAAAACTAAGTAAACCCTCTAAGTCGTCAACGTTTATTGCTACGTTTTCAAGTTTTGGTTCAAGTGCAGTACCTGCATTACCAGGGGCTACAAATACAGTATTTACTTTGGTGTTTTGAGCGGCTTTAAACGCAAGTGCGTGTTCGCGGCCGCCGCTGCCAATGACTAAAACATTCATGGCGAAAATTCCTATTTAAAGCGGTTTCTTAAATTTCAGCGTCATGCGGTCGCTTTCACCAATGGCTTTATATTTGTCAGCATCTTGTTCGCCGAGTCTTAAGCTTGGTGGTAGCGTCCATACACCTTTAGGGTGATCGGCTGTATCTTTTGGATTTGCATTTATTTCACTGCTTGCTACTAATTCAAACCCAGCTTGTTTAGCAAGGTCTACTACGTAGCTCTGCTTCATATAACCTGATGTTTTTTGATCTTCGTCAGCACGTTCTTCAGCTAAACGGTGTTCAACTAAACCTAATGTACCACCTGGTTTAAGGGCTTTATAAAAAGCTTGGAATGCACTTAATGCACCGCTTTTATCTTTGCCCATATACCAGTTATGCACATTACGAAAAGTTAAAACCATATCGGCACTGCCAGCTGGCGCAATATCTAAATGTGTTACAGGTGCAAACTCAGTAATTTTAACGCTACTAAAGCGCTCATCTTCAGCTACTTTTTGTTTAAAGCCCGCAAGAGAGCGTTGGTAGTAGCCAACTGATGAATCAGCAGGAAAGTGCGCGGCATAATAAGTGCCTTGCTCTTTTAGTGCTGGCGCTAAAATTTCACTATACCAACCACCACCGGGTGCAATTTCAACAACTGTCATGGTTGGTTTAAAGCCAAAAAATGCAAGTGTTTGAGCTGGGTGACGATATTCATCACGAGCGCTGTTTTTAGCACTGCGTTCGCTTGATTGAAGTGCATGTTCAAGGCTTGATTCGTGGTTATGGCTAAGCGCCATAGTCGATGTCATTGTTAGTGTGGCTACAAGTAGCGATTTTAACGCAAATTTCATTGTTTGTTCCTTCACATTATAATTTTAAATAGGTTATTGAATAATCAGAATACGTGAATTTATAGCAAACAAAAAGGGTTAAACCAACGTTTAACCCTTTGTGTGATTAGTGGCGGAAATGGCGCATACCAGTTAGTACCATTGCCATGCCAGCTTCATCAGCAGCTGCAATCACTTCTTCATCACGCATTGAGCCACCAGGCTGAATTACCGCAGTAATGCCAGCGGCTGCGGCTGCGTCAATGCCATCACGGAATGGGAAGAATGCGTCAGACGCCATAACTGAACCTTTAACTTCAAGGTTTTCGTCTGCTGCTTTTATACCTGCAATTTTAGCTGAGTATACGCGGCTCATTTGGCCTGCGCCTACGCCAATGGTCATACCGTCACGGGCATAAACAATTGCGTTTGATTTAACAAACTTAGCTACTTTCCAGCAAAACAGTAAATCTTTAAGTTCTTGCTCAGAAGGCTGGCGCTTAGAAACAACTTTTAAGTCGCCTTGCGTTACCATGCCTAAATCGCGGTCTTGAACTAAAATACCGCCGTTAACGCGTTTAATATCTTGGCCAGCGGCTTTACCTGTCCACTGTCCACACTCTAATAGACGCACGTTCTTTTTAGCTTCAACAATTTTTGCAGCGTCGCTCGAAATACTAGGTGCAATAATTACTTCAACAAACTGACGGTCAACAATTGCTTGTGCAGTTGCTGCATCTAGCTCTCGGTTAAAGGCAATAATGCCACCAAATGCTGATGTAGGGTCTGTTTTAAAAGCGCGCTCGTATGCTTGTAGAATATTGTCGCCAATTGAAACACCACACGGATTAGCATGTTTTACAATTACGCACGCAGGTACGTCAAATTCTTTAACACATTCAAGGGCTGCATCGGTATCGGCAATATTGTTAAACGAAAGGGCTTTACCTTGCAATTGAGTTGCTGTTGCAACTGATGCTTCAGCAATGTCATTTTCAACATAAAAAGCAGCATCTTGATGTGAGTTTTCACCGTAACGCATATCTTGCTTTTTAGTGAACTGCATATTGATAGTACGTGGGAATTTAGTCTCTACAGCAGCTTCCTCGGTGTAATCAGGCACCATTTTACCGAAGTAGTTAGCAATCATGCCATCGTATTGTGCAGTGTGCTCGTAGGCGGCAATCGCTAAATCAAAACGTGTTTTGTACGTTGTTGAACCATTGTTGTTTTGCATTTCGCTAATAACACGGTCGTAGTCGCTCGCGTTTACCACGATTGTTACATCTTTGTGGTTTTTAGCTGCTGCACGAACCATTGTAGGGCCGCCAATATCAATATTTTCAATGGCATCTTCAAGGCTGCAGTTTTCTTGAGCGACTGTATTCGCAAAGGGGTATAAGTTAACTACAACTATGTCGATAGCAGAAATGTTGTTATCTGCCATTACGCTTTCATCTTGCCCGCGACGAGCTAATATGCCGCCGTGAATTTTTGGGTGAAGAGTTTTTACGCGACCATCCATGATTTCAGGGTGGCCTGTGTGATCTGATACTTCAGTCACTTTTATGGCGTTATCAGCAAGTAGTTTACATGTGCCGCCAGTTGATAAAATATCAACGCCTTGCGCTTCAAGTGCGCGGGCAAATTCAACAATACCGGTTTTATCAGACACACTTAATAGTGCGCGACGAATGGGACGATGAGTATCCATTGTAGTTTGATTTCCTCAGTTAATGAGCTAGCTTAGAAGCGGGCATTTTAACTGATTACTACTCAAAAAACGACTTATAAAGGCTCAATAAGCGTGAGCATTTTGCAATTTAGTTAATAAACTGTAGGCATAAAAAAAGCACCCTAAGGTGCTTTTTTTGCATAATACCAGTTGTATTGGATTAGTAAGTAGTAATAACGATAGAAGAACAAGTCTATAACAAGGCAAAAATTTTGCAGTGTAGTTATTCTACATAAAAAATTTTTAACGACGTTATTGGCTTGTTTAGCTCGTTAGAATACTTACGCTTTCAATATAATTGGTATTAGTTCATGCCGTATTTTTTAAGCTTTTTACGTAAAGTACCACGGTTGATACCTAGTAAAATTGCTGCACGAGTTTGGTTACCACGTGTATATGTCATTACTTCTTCAAGTAATGGCGCTTCTAGCTCTGAAAGAACAAGGTCGTAAACGTCTTGCACATCTTGACCGTTAAGCTGCTTTAAATAGTGGTGAACAGCTTTTTTTACTGCATCACGCAATGGCTGCGGTTTCTCGTGTGACTGAACATGAGGGTTAGTGATAAATGGAGAAGTCACGTTTTGTTCGAACATTATTAAGTCTCTTTCTTTCTTAGTTAGCTGCTAGTGTTTTAAAGTATTGCTCTAATGCGACGACCTGTGCCTGTGGATTGTCGAGCGCATTAAATACTCGCCTAAACTGACCATCACTGTCATGGGTTTGCAAATACCAAGATACATGTTTGCGAGCAATTCGCGCTCCCATTGGCTCACCGTAAAACATATGGAGGTTTGTTAAATGCTCCATTAATATACTGCGCACCTCTGCAATAGCAGGTGGCTGTAAATGTTCCCCAGTTCGCAAATAGTGGTCTATCTCCCTAAATATCCAAGGGCGACCTTGGGCGGCTCGGCCAATCATAATGGCATCTGCACCCGTATAGTCTAAAACCTGTTTTGCTTTTTCTGGTGATGTAATATCACCATTGGCAACAACAGGAATCGACACTGAACGTTTTATATCCCTAATCGTGGCGTACTCAGCATCACCTTTGTACATACATGCGCGCGTACGCCCATGTACAGCAAGTGATGCAATGCCATAACGTTCAGCTATTCTCGCAATCTCTACACCATTACGGTTATCCGGATCCCATCCTGTACGGATTTTAAGTGTCACAGGTATATCAACAGCATTAACGACTGCATCAATAATCTCTTCCACAAGTTCAGGAAACTGTAATAAGGCAGAGCCTGCGAGTTTCTTGTTCACTTTTTTTGCTGGGCACCCCATATTGATATCTATGATCTGTGCACCATTAGCAACATTGAATTGTGCGGCCTGCGCCATAAGCTCAGGATCTGCTCCTGCAATTTGCACCGCGCGTATACCCGACTCACCGCTGTGATCCATACGGTTCATCGACTTTTCTGTTTTCCAAACCTTAGGATTTGACGATAGCATTTCAGACACAGCTAAGCCCGCACCTAAGCGTCGACAAAGTTGTCTAAATGGTCTGTCTGTAATGCCTGCCATTGGCGCGACAATTACATTATTCTCAAGTTGGTATTTACCGATACGCACTATATTCAATAGGCCTCTTTTCAAGGGGCGCTAAGTTTACGGTTTTTTTCACAAAAATCAAAGGCTATAAATTGAACAAAAGTAACTTTTTTTTGCCCTTTTCGTATTGACATTTGATAACCACATGACAAGTAGGTTGATTTGTTTGAAATTCATACAGATTTTATTTTTTACAAGATAACTAGAAAGTTTTTGGATATGTAAAAAAATAGTAAAGCCTGTTAAATACAGGCTTTACATGCATGTTTTGAGTTAATGCTCTAGATTTGATTGTTCGATTTATTACGCTTTTTTAGTGCCACTTACTCGAGTCCAATCACCTTCAACGGCAATGTCATCTAGTTCAATAAACGGTGCATAAATGTCAGCAACCGATTGCGCTTGTTCTTCTAAAATACCCGACATGGCAATTTTACCACCTGGTTTTAATAACCCTAAAATCACACTATGTAATTCGCGAAGTGGCTGGGCTAAAATATTTGCCACTACTATATCTGCACTAAACTCAGGTTGGTTTTCTGGAAGGTATACTTCGAGTTTGTCTGCAACACCATTTCGGTTCGCGTTATCAAGGCTTGCTTCAAGCGCTTGAGGGTCAATATCTATCCCAATCATACGCTCTGCACCTAGTTTTATAGCTGCAATACCTAAAATGCCTGAACCACAACCAAAATCAACAACCGTTTTACCCGTCAGATCTTGGCTTTCTAACCATTTAAGGCACAAGGCCGTTGTTGCATGTGTGCCCGTGCCAAAAGCAAGGCCAGGGTCTAGCAATACATTTACAGCATCAGGGTCAGGAATATCGCGCCAGCTTGGGCAAATCCATAGTTTTTCGCCAAATTGAATAGGGTGGAAGTTATCCATCCATTCACGTTCCCAGTCTTTATCTTCAAGTTGCTCGATTTTGTATACTAAATTGTCTTTTAGCTCATCATGGCGCTTTAATAACGCAACGACTGCGTTCATATCATGATTAGCTTCGAACAAGCCAATAACCGTGGTATCAGCCCAGAACACAACGGTGCCAATTTTAGGCTCGTAGATAGGGGTGTCTTTTGCGTCAATAAAGGTTACTGAAGCGCTACCCGCTTCCATTAATAGATCGCTTACGGCATCAGCTGTTGCAGCATTGGCATTAATACGAATTTGGATCCAAGCCATGGTTATTTCCTTCAAATAGAAAAAAGGCCGCTATAGCGGCCTTTTTAGTTTATATAGTAGCGCTAAATTATTTAGCGTCTAAAAAGCTTTTCAGTAAATCTGAGCGAGAAGGGTGGCGTAATTTACGCAGCGCTTTCGCTTCTATTTGACGAATACGTTCACGTGTTACGTCAAACTGTTTACCTACTTCTTCTAAGGTGTGGTCGGTATTCATATCAATACCAAAACGCATACGTAGTACTTTAGCTTCACGAGCTGTTAAGCCTGCAAGTACATCGTTAGTTGCGCCACGAAGAGATTCCATTGTTGCCGAATCGATTGGCGAATCAATAGTTGTATCTTCGATAAAGTCACCTAAGTGAGAATCTTCATCATCACCGATTGGTGTTTCCATTGAAATTGGCTCTTTAGCAATCTTAAGTACCTTACGGATTTTATCCTCAGGCATCATCATGCGTTCTGCTAATTCTTCTGGATTTGGCTCACGACCCATTTCTTGTAACATTTGACGAGAGATACGGTTAAGTTTATTAATCGTTTCAATCATATGTACAGGAATACGGATTGTTCTTGCTTGGTCAGCAATAGAGCGTGTGATTGCTTGACGTATCCACCACGTAGCATAAGTAGAGAACTTATAACCACGGCGATATTCAAACTTATCAACCGCTTTCATCAGACCAATGTTACCTTCTTGGATTAAATCTAAGAATTGTAAGCCACGGTTTGTGTATTTTTTAGCAATTGAGATTACAAGACGTAAGTTAGCTTCAACCATTTCTTTTTTCGCACGGCGTGCTTTCGCTTCACCTATGCTCATTCGACGGTTGATGTCTTTAATACGCTCAATGCTTAAACCTGTTGTTTGTTCAATAACAGATAATTTATTAATGCTACGAATGATTTCTGGCTTAACTTCTTCAAGTTTAGCTGAATACTTTTCGTTACCTGAAATTTCTAAATCAACCCAAGAAGCGTCAGTTTCGTTATTAGCAAAATGCTTAACGAATGTTTTCTTTGGTAATTTAGCAATTTGAACAGCTTGCTTCATGATTAGGCGTTCTTGAACACGAACACGATCCATCATTTCACGCATGTTATTTACCATGCGGTCAAACTGTTTAGGTATTAATTTAAATGTTCTGAAAAGCTCACCAATTTCAAAAATGGCTGCTTGTGATTCAGGATGCGAACGACCTTTAGCTTCAAACGTATCACGTGCTTTATTATATAAATCACGTAAATTTTCAAAATGAATACGAGCTTCTTCAGGATCTGGTCCTGTGTCTATCTCTTCTTCATCTTCATCATCGCTATCAGCATCATCTTTGTCATCTTTATCGTCGTCCTCAAGTTGCTTAGCACTTAATTCTGAACCGATGTTAGTTGCTGAAATTGGCGCTGTATCTTCATTAGGATCGATAAAGCCAACGATAATATCGCTTAAACGCATTTCTTCAGCTTCAAACTTATCCCACTGCTCTAGTAGGTAAGTGATTGCTTCAGGGTACTCTGCAACAGAAATCTGTACTTGATTAATGCCTTCTTCAATACGTTTAGCGATTACAATTTCGCCTTCACGTGTAAGAAGTTCAACAGTACCCATTTCACGCATGTACATGCGAACTGGATCCGTTGTACGGCCGATTTCTTTTTCTACAGTCGCAAGGGCTGCTGCGGCAGCTTCAGCTGCGTCTTCGTCTGTCGTTGTTTCTTGCATCATTAATTCATCAGCATCAGGCGCGTTTTCGCTAACCTTGATACCCATGTCATTAATCATGCTTATGATATCTTCTACTTGATCTGAGTCTATAATGTCTTGTGGAAGGTGATCATTTACTTCTGCAAAAGTTAAGTAGCCTTGCTCTTTACCTTTCTGAATCAGAAGTTTTAATTGTGACTGAGGAGTTGGATCCATAGAGATTGTTTCTTCCACTCTGATAAGTTGATACAACAGGCGCCATCATGTAGTTTGCATTAAAGCTAACTAGAATAATGTGACGCAGTGAATAGCACAGTATAACAGTTTAAATCAATTTTGACTAGGGTCTGTTGGTCTTTCAGGATTAAAGTTTGTTCTATCCAAGGGTGGTTTAATCGCGGCGCGAGGTTTGTAACCTAGTAGGCTAAGTAAAAACCGAGCAACAAAGAATAAACCTCCCTTGGGTCGAACCCAAAGGGCAGCGCGTGTTTGGCATTTATGCTGCGTTATCGCCTATTCATGTGGAATAACCACACTACATAGGCTCTGTCTTGTCTAAATACCAAACACACTGCTGTAAACTTAACTTCGAAAGATAAACAGACCCTAACTGTTAGTCGCTTTTAACGCTGTCATTAACAAATGACACTCAAGCCTTTCATCGCTACTAAGGCCTTGTGTCTTGTCCTTTATTAATAGGGTCTCGAGTCGATAATTTAAACACTGATCTTCAATAAACTTGAAAGTATTTTTAAAAACCGTCTCTAAACGTTCTTCATTTATCTCATGTTGCCACGTTGCAAGCTTGATTAATGGCTCGTAATCTTCAGTTCCTCGAAAAAACTCGAGCAGTTGCGCTGTGGTCACATTTTCTTTTTCTAAAGCTTGTTCTTGTAATCGTAATAACAGCCCTATGCCAGCAATGTTCATTTGTGCAAGCTCAGGTAAATACGGCACACTTTTAGCTAAATTAGGGTGCTGGATCAATATACCGATAGCTTGGCGCATAGGTGTTATTTTAAATTTACGTTCAATAGAGTGTTGCTGTTTAGGCGTTTTTAAACGGCTATTCAACTGCTCACGCGTTCTGCCAATTAAGCGTCCTAATTGTTCAAGAATGTTTTCTTGATAAAACTCACTTGGAATTTTTTCAATTAGTGGAAGTGCTGCACTAAGAAGTTTAGCTTTTCCTGAATCGAGTGTTAAATCAACTTCTTGGCTTAATTTATTAAATAATACTTTGGTAAAGTCATCTGCTTGGCTTAGGCGCAATTCGAATTGCTCCTTACCTTCTTTTTGTACAAGCGAGTCAGGGTCTTCGCCATCTGGTAAAAATGCAAATTGTAGTGCTTTACCATCGTTTAAATAAGGGAGTGCATTTTCAAGTGCCCGCCAAGCAGCATCACGGCCAGCCCTGTCGCCATCGTAACAACAGATTACTTTATCAGTAGTTCTAAATAAAGTGTGCATGTGCTCGCTTGTTGTTGCTGTCCCCAGTGATGCAACTGCATATTCAATCCCTTGTTCAGCTAAGGCAACAACATCCATATAACCTTCAACAATCATTACATGATCAAGTTTTTTATGGGCTTGCTTTGCTTCGTAAAGTCCATAAAGCTCAAAGCCTTTATGGAAAATTCGGGTTTCTGGCGAGTTTAAATATTTTGGCCCTTGGTCGGCTTGCATTACACGCCCACCAAATGCAATAACGCGTCCGCGTTTATCGCGAATAGGGAACATTAGGCGATCGCGGAAAAAATCAAATTGTCTGCCTGGTGTTTTTTCTGAAGCGAGCTTTAGCTCAACCAATTGCTCTTTTTGTTCTTTATTACGACCAAGCTGTAGGCATAGCCCATCCCATTCACTGGGAGCGTAGCCAATCATAAATTTTTTAACAGTTTCACCGCTTAAACCACGGCCTTTAACATACTCAATAACAGCAGCAGAATTACTATGGTGTTTTAATTGGTGCTGATAAAAGCGAGCAGTATGAAGCATTAAGTCGTAATCGGAGCGCTTTTGCGCAGCCGTACGCTCTGGTGCTGAGTTTGCGCCTTGTTCTCGAGGTACTTCTAAGTTAAGCATGCTAGCTATTTCTTCAATAGCATCTACAAACTCTAGCTTTTCGTACTCCATTACAAACGAAATTGCATTACCATTAGCGCCACACCCAAAGCAGTGATAAAACTGTTTGTCTTGCGATACAGTAAATGAGGGAGATTTTTCGTTATGAAATGGGCAGCAAGCTTGATAATCCTTACCTGCTTTTTTTAGACCTACTTTTGAGTCTATCAGGTCGACAATATCGGTTCTGGCAAGTAAATCGTCTATAAAGTTACGTGGGATCTTTCCGGCCATTAGTAAAATACAGTCCTGAAATAATAAGAAGAAGAACGAATATGAAATTTACTTTTTTATACTTGCTTGATGCAAAATATAGTGTGCTTTAACTTACCAAAATGACAGCGAAATAAATAGGGAAGCTATAAAAAATTTCATTTTAAAGTAACCTAATCGGTGTACTTTTTATTAAAGTTAAAAACAAAGAAACCGAGCGCTAGGCTCGGTTTACTTCAATCATACTTTAATGTATGTGGGAGTATTAGGCAGTTAATCTTTGCTTAATTAAACCAGAAATCTTACCCATATCGGCTCGACCTTCAGCTTTGCTTTTGATTATACCCATTACTTTACCCATGTCTTGCATACCTGCTGCATTAGTATCAGCAATAGCCGCGTCAATGAGAGCAATTATTTCTTCTTCACTCAATTGTTGAGGTAAAAAAGTTTCAAGCGCTACTATTTCATTGGCTTCAATATCAGCTAAATCATCACGCCCAGCATCTTTGTACTGAGTGTAAGAGTCACGACGTTGTTTAACAAGCTTCACTATAACGGAGGTAATACCTGCGTCGTCTAGCGTTATTTGCTCGTCAATTTCACGTTGCTTGATTGCAGCAAGTACCATACGAATAGGGTTAAGACGTTGCTTGTCTTTAGCTCTCATCGCATCTTTTTGCGCATCTTTTAGCGTTATTAAAAGGCTCATTTATACAAGACCTAATATATTAGTATAATTTAACGCGACGAGCGTTATCACGAGAAAGTTTTTTCATGTGACGTTTAACTGCAGCAGCTTTTTTACGCTTACGCTCAGCTGTTGGTTTTTCATAGTGCTCGCGACGACGAACTTCTGAAAGGATTCCTGCTTTTTCACATGAACGCTTGAAGCGACGAAGTGCTACGTCAAACGGTTCGTTCTCTCTTACTTTAATTACTGGCATTAAAAATTCACCTACCTAAATTATGAGCGTTGCTCAAGTTGATCAAACATTGATCAAGTGGTTCAAAAATGGTGCGGTATTGTAATCCGAAGCAACACCACATGTAAAGGACAATATTAACAGAAACGCATTACGTTAAACAGTATTAATTTGCTTGTCGCTGGTACAGTTGGCAAAGTACTTGCCCCGCCTTTTTTTCTTTAATTAACAACCAGTTGCTTGATGTTTCTAAGGCGGCTAGCTCTGCCTCTACTTCAACATAAATTAATGCGTCGTTGCTTAACCATTGGTTTTTTTCTAATAAATCGCAGGTTGTTTGCGCTAAATCTTTACGAAATGGTGGGTCAACAAATACAAGATTAAAGGCTTCGTTTGTGTTTTTTTGCTCTAAAAAGGAGAGCGAATTGGTATGTTTAACGTATGCGTTGTCGAGCTTTAAAGTGCTAATATTTTGTTCTAATTGCTTAGCAGCTAATGAGTCGAGCTCGATAAATGTAGCGCTTTTAGCAAATCGAGATAGTGCTTCAAATCCCAATCCACCAGAACCTGCAAAACAATCAAGTACATTTGCGTCACGCGTATCTTGCATTAGCCAATTAAATACAGTTTCTTTAATTCGATCGGTAGTAGGTCTCAAGCCTTCTACGTTTTTAACAGGGAGTTTACGGCCTCGAAACTGACCACTAATCACTCTAATAAAGCCATCACTGGGCTTGTTAGTAGCTTTATTTTGCGTTGTTTTTTTTCTCATTTAGCTCACTAAAAAATGGTATATGGTATCTAGCTCAGATAATATTATGGGCGATTACGTGTAGCTTCATTTTTCAACCGCATTAAAAGTGTTACTATTGAACACTTACGTTTTGAATGGTTGTATTTATTAGCAACTATTGCTGGGCATTGCCAAGCTATTTCAAATTTTAGTTTATCAGATTTTTATAAGTGGTTATTAGCAAGTATGACAAAAAAAAGTAAATTCATGTCGTGGCTCGGTTTTGGCAAGTCAGATAAAAAAGAAGCAGAGCAAAAAGCAGCAGCTGATAAACAACAAGTATTAGCGCAAGAAGAGGCGCAGAAGCTAGAGCAAGAAAAACTAGCGCAGCAAGCTGAAGCTGATCGTTTAAAAGCTGAGGCTGAAACAGAGCGCTTAGAGCAAGAGCGTATCGCTGCTGAAAAAATTGAAGCAACACGTTTAGAGCAAGAAAAACTAGCGCAAGAGCAAGCTGAAGCTGAACGGTTAAAAGCAGAGGCTGAAACAGAGCGTTTAGAACAAGAACGCCAGCGTGCTGAAAACGCGGAAAAGATTGCCATTGAGCAGGCCAATGCTGAATTGCTTGCAAAACAGCAAGCAGATGCCGAGGCGCAAAGACAAGAACATGCGCAACGTTTAGCCGATCAAGAAAAAGAGATGCGCTTAGAGCAAGAACGATTAGCGGCAGAAAAAGTAGAGGCTGAGCGACTAGAGCAAATACGCCTTGAAAAACAAGATGAGGCGATCAAAGCCGAAAAGCTTGCAATAGAGCAAGCGAATGCTGAGTTATTAGCAAAAGAACAAGCGGACGCTGAAGCTCAAAGGCAAGAGCAAGCGAAGCGCTTAGCAGAACAAGAAGCGCAGATGCTTTTAGAGCAAGAACGCATTGCGGCTGAAAAAGCAGAAAATGAGCGCTTAGAGCAAGTACGTATTGCAGCTGAAAAAGCAGAGAATGAACGTTTAGAGCAAGAACGCCTTGCAGCTGAAAAAGCAGAGAATGAACGTTTAGAGCAAGAGCGCCTTGCAGCTGAAAAAGCAGAAAATGAGCGCTTAGAGCAAGAACGCCTTGCAGCTGAAAAAGCAGAGAATGAACGTTTAGAGCAAGAACGCCTTGCAGCTGAAAAAGCAGAAAATGAGCGTTTAGAGCAAGTACGTATTGCAGCTGAAGAAGCAGAAAATGAGCGTTTAGAACAAGAACGTATCACAGCAGAACTTGCAATTGAAGAAGCTAAAAAAGCCGAAAAGCCAAAAAAAGAAGGGTTTTTCTCTCGTCTTAAAAAAGGCTTGTTAAAGACTCGCGTTAATATAGGTTCTGGTTTTGCGTCTATTTTTAGTGGAAAAAAAATAGACGACGAATTATTTGAAGATCTTGAAACTCAATTACTCACCGCCGATTTAGGCGTTGATACCACCATGAAGTTGATTGATCGTTTAACTGATGCAGCGAACCGTAAACAGTTAAAAGATGGTGATGCGCTTTATGAGTTAATGAAACAAGAAATGGCTGCGATGCTTAAAACGGCAGAACAGCCTTTAGTCATAAGCGAAGATAAAAAGCCGTTTGTTATTTTAATGGTAGGCGTAAATGGTGTTGGTAAAACAACGACTATTGGTAAAATGGCTAAGCAATTTCAAAACGAAGGTAAGTCGGTTATGCTGGCTGCTGGTGATACGTTTAGAGCGGCAGCTGTTGAGCAGCTTCAGGTTTGGGGTGAACGTAACAGCATTCCCGTTATTGCACAGCATACAGGTGCAGATAGTGCATCAGTTGTGTTTGATGCATTCCAAGCGGCTAAAGCACGTAATATAGACGTGTTAATTGCTGATACAGCTGGACGCTTGCAAAATAAAGATAACTTAATGCAAGAGCTTGAAAAGATAGCTCGTGTAATGAAAAAGATTGATCCTGATGCGCCGCACGAAGTGATGTTAACTATCGATGCAGGCACAGGGCAAAATGCAATTAGCCAAGTAAACCTGTTTAATCAATGTGTTGGTTTAACTGGTATTACGCTTTCAAAACTTGATGGAACTGCAAAGGGTGGTGTTATTTTTGCGGTTGCAGATAAGTTTAATATTCCAATTCGTTACATTGGTGTTGGTGAAGGTATTGATGATTTACGCGCTTTTAAAAGCGATGACTTTATTGATGCGTTATTTAGCCAAGATGAGGACGACGTTTAATTTACCAAAAAAGGGAGCTAGCTCCCTTTTTAATTGCGAGGAATACTAATTTCATTAGTGTGTTAATGGAGTTGGCATAATAAAAAGATGATAAATTTTCAGCAAGTAAGTAAGACCTATCCTGGAGGGCACCGCGCCCTCGAAAAAGTTAATTTTCATATTAAACCGGGTGAACTTGCCTTTTTAACTGGCCACAGTGGTGCGGGTAAAAGTACGTTGCTTAAGTTAATTAGCTTAATGGAACGTCCTTCAGCAGGTAGTGTATTTATCAACGGTGTTGATTTAAACAAAGTAAACTCGCGTCAAATTCCTTATGCTCGTCGTGATATAGGTATTATTTTTCAAAATCATAGGTTATTAGAGCGCTATACTATTTTTGATAACGTGGCATTACCTCTCATTATTGAGGGGACTCACCATAAGCAAATAGCTAAACGGGTCCATGGCGCGCTTGACAAGGTAGGCCTAATTGACAAAGTGAAATGTCATCCTTCAATGCTATCTGGAGGCGAACAACAACGTGTTGGTATTGCTAGAGCTATTGTAAACTCCCCACCAATTTTACTAGCTGATGAACCAACAGGTAATCTTGACCCAGAGCTTTCAATGGAAATACTCAAGTTGTTTGAAGACTTTAATAAACACGGTACCACTGTTCTTATCGCAACGCATGATTTGGGTTTGGTTGCACGTATGAAGTATCGTAGCTTAACCTTAAAAGATGGCCGTATGCTTCAAGACCCGCTTGCTGAGGGGGCACTATGAGTTTACTTTTTAAAGGTCGCCAAAATAGTAACGACAAGCAAAAAAAATCAGTATTAGCTGGCGGTTACTTTTTTATTATTAATATTTTTCGCCAAGGTGTGCATAGCTTAGGTGAAATGTGGCGCACGCCGCTTGCGTCTATGATGACTATCGCTGTACTTGGTTTGAGCCTAACGTTACCTGCAACACTTTACTTAGTCGTTAAAAACGTACAGCAAGTGAGTAGTGGCTTTGAAGAGGCGAGTGAAATATCGTTGTTCGTTAAAGAGAGTATGAACGAGCAAGAAACTCAAACATTAGTAAAGCGTTTAGCACTTTACCCAGAAGTGGAAAGTGTTGAGTTTATTTCAAAACAACAGGCATTAACTGAATTTAAAGATGTATCTGGCTTTGGGCAAGCTTTAGAGTACTTAGATAAAAACCCATTACCGGATGTGGTACTTGTTACTCCTACAAAACGTCACAGACACCCAAATGCCGCTAAAGTACTGCTAACTAAATTAGAAAGTGAACGTGAAGTTGATTTTGGTAAGCTCGATATAGCCTGGTTAGAGCGTTTAAATGCATTACTAGATTTACTCAAAGAAAGTGTAATAACCATTGCATTATTACTACTTACCTCAGTGACACTTATTATTGGTAACACCATTCGTTTGTCGATCATGGATAAAAAAGAAGAAATACAAGTAATGAAGCTAGTAGGCGCAACTAACACCTTTATACATGCCCCATTTTTGTGGACCGGTATTTGGTATGGTGTAATAGGTGGTTTGTTTGCCTTTATATGCGTAGGACTGATGATGTGGTGGCTTTCAAGCGCTGTGAGCAGTGTGGCGGGGGTGTATCAAACAAGTTTTTCGTTAATAGGATTATCGCTTAATGAACTCGGCTTTTTAGTGTTACTTGCAACAAGCTTAGGATTTGTAGGCTCGTACCTTTCTGTAAATCGATATATTAAAGAAATAGAACCCGATAAAGTATAAAAAACCCTGCAAACTATAAGTGAACCAACCCAGCTTGATATGCGTATCGTATCGGACTGGGTTGTACCTCCCGTTATTAAAACTGTCATGTTTGTGTACTATCCTCCCATAAAGTAATGAGTTGTAAATAAGGTGATGCGGTTAGGTTAATTGGCTGCAATCCCTCAATTCATCACTTATTCAGTCGCTTGTAGTAGACTAAACACATACTAAAAACTGCTTGATTTATACTTTTAAAAAGTTTTAAATTGGGGTTAGCACTCTTGGAGAAAGAGTGCTAAGATAGTTTCAAATGTTTATCACCGAGGTGAAAAATGAGTAAAGATTTATACGCAATGGCACTTACAGTCGGACAACAAAGCGCAAGCATGGACGGTTACCTTCAAGCGGTAAGCACTATTCCTATGCTTAAAGTTGAACAAGAGCAAGAACTTGCTAAAAGACTTCAGGAAGAAGGCGATCTTAGTGCTGCCAAGCAACTCATTATGTCGCATTTACGCTTTGTAGCACATATTGCTAAAAGCTACTCGGGATACGGCTTACCACAAGCTGACCTTATTCAAGAAGGTAATATAGGCCTGATGAAAGCGGTTAAACGTTTTGACCCTACAGTGGGTGTACGTTTAGTGTCGTTTGCAGTGCATTGGATTAAAGCCGAAATTCACGAGTTTGTTCTTAAAAACTGGCGCATAGTTAAAGTTGCAACCACTAAAGCGCAACGTAAATTGTTTTTTAATCTTCGTAAAAACAAAAAGCGTTTAGGCTGGTTCAACCAAGCTGAGGTTAGCACTGTTGCTAGCGAGTTAGGTGTGAGTGAAAAAGAAGTACGTGAAATGGAATCGCGCATGAGCGGCCAAGACATGGGCTTTGACCTAACTGGTGACGATAACGACGATGCACCAACAAGTACATACTCTCCAGTACAGTATTTAACAGATGGCGCAGCAGACTTAGCTGACGACGTTGAACAAGAGCAGTGGAAAGAGCAAGCGCATACTCGTTTATTTAGCGCACTTAAAACACTAGATGAACGTTCACAAGATATTGTTAGCGCACGTTGGTTGTCTGATGATAAAGCGACGCTTCAGGAGCTTGCACAAAAGTACAGTGTATCTGCTGAGCGTGTTCGTCAGCTTGAAAAAACAGCGATGAAAAAGTTACAAAGCGCTATGAGCTAATATTGCTCAAGCAGCAAAATTTAAAAAGCCCTGCATGAAAATGCGGGGCTTTTTGCTTTTCAGTAAGCTGGTTTAGCAAAGCGAAATCTAAAAGTACCCTATCAAGTAATACCGATACTCTGCATTATTAAATGGTTATACCAATCCGCAATAATACTTAATGATTTTACGGGGCTAAACGTGTCGCTACCTGCGTTAAAAAATTCTCATTTAGAGCAACTAAATAGCGAATTTTTTTGCCTAGCTATCAACACGTTTTTCCGCCCTCAAAATAGACCACTTAATTAAGCAAATTGGTATTAGTTTATTATTCGGATATAGCATTATTTAAAGCTTATATCACCGAGCACTCACTCTTTTTCCCTCAGCATGCGCTAACTGAATGTACTTACGTTCAACTAATTGCGAAACCGGTACGAGTTCAAAACCTTGCTTAGTTAGCTCTGGTAAGGCATGGCGTAAAAATTCGATGGTTTCAGGGTAAGGATGAGCAATTGCAATGGCAAAGCTATGGGAAATGGCTAATTGTTTTAACTCTTCAAGCCTTAGCTGCAGTTGTTCTGGTGTAGTTATGTTGTCTAAAAACACTTGGCGACTAATATTAGCAACACCCAAAAAGTTAGCGGCATTTTGTGCCTGACTCAAATCGGTTGTGCGACTATCTAAAAAATATAAATGACGCTTTTTAAGTACTTCCATTGTCCACTTCATAGCTTGGCTTTTTTGCGTAAGCGCTGAGCCCATGTGGTTATTAACGCCTTTAACTTGCGGTAAACTAGCGAGAGCGGTTCCAAGAGTTTGCTGAAGCTGCTCTTTATTCATATTTAAAGTAAGCGCACCAGGCCCTAGTTCTTTACCGTTAAGTGCTTGCATAGGTACATGAAGCAATAACTCTTTATTTGATTGACTGGCAAGTGTTGCAAAAATTTGCGAATAAGGGGTATGGGGCAAAATTGAATACGACAATTGCCCAGGTAAGGAAAGGAACTCTAAGTCCCGTTGATGATAGCCTATATCGTCTATCACTATTGCTATTTGCTTGGCGCTAATTGTTGCAGAGCTAAAACAAATAACTAATGTTAGCCATTTTATTATTTTCACGTTTATAGTTTTTATTATCTTTTTAGCTTTGTTTAACAGCTTATACAAGCTATTGCATGCTGAGTAATTGTTTGGCTTTAACCAACTGTAAATCGGTTAGATTACCAGTAAGTAATTGCGCATTATTGTTAGTGTGTTCATTTTTTATTATAACGGCTTTATTACTTTGTGAAAGGTTTGTTTGATTAACCGCCACATCTGGGGTTATTCCTATTCCATCAATCGATTTACCTAACGGTGTGAAGTATTTCGCTGTGGTGAGCTTTAATGCGGTATTGCCATCACCGAGTGGAATGAGTGATTGTACAGAGCCTTTCCCAAAAGATTGGCTGCCAACAATGGTTGCTCGTTTATTATCTTTAAGTGCTGCTGCAAGTATTTCGGCTGCAGAGGCTGAATTTTCGTTTATAAGCACAACTATGGGCGCATTTTTTAGAATATCTCCACGCTTTGCGTAAAATGCTTGGTTGGCATCGTAAAAACGTCCTTTAGTCGTCACTATAGTCCCACTTTGTAAAAATAGGTCTGATACAGCCACTGCGCTTTTTAATGTCCCCCCTGGGTTATCACGTAAATCAATTACTAAGCCTTTAAGTGGGTATCCAAAATGGCTTTGCAGGGCGGCAACTTGTAGTGCAACTTCATGTAATGTGTGGTTAGAGAAGTTATTGATAGCTATGTAGCCAGTTCCAAAATCTAAAAGTTCGCTTGTTACACTTTCGAGGTTTATTTGGCGACGTGTAACATGAAAAGTGAGTGGGTTTTTATTGTTATCGCGATTTACAATTATATCTATATTCGAAAATTCACTGTCTCTTATTAGTGTTGCTACTTCGTCGATAGTACGGTTTTGGGCTGCGTTGTTGTTTACACTTACAATAATATCGCCTGGTAAAATACCTGCCGCTTTTGCGGGCGAATTATTAACCACGTTAACAATAGTCATATTCTCGTCTATGTTCTTAACTTCTATACCAATACCTGTGTAACGACCATTTGTGTTATCAAATAATGAGGCTAATTCATACTCATTTAAGTACTTAGAATAGGAGTCGAGTTTTGAATATAAACGCTCAAACTGCTGGTTGTTATATTTAATATGGTGGCTATTTTGTAAGGTGAGATCTTCAACGTAATAGGTATGAATGTTAAAGAGTATTTCGTCTATTTGTTGTCTTTTAAGATCTTTAATTGAGCTTGCTAGTGCATTACTAGTAAAGGTAATTAGGGTTAGTAATACAAGCAAGTACAGACTTATATAAAAGTCTGCACTTTTTTTATTAACGGTATTTATTGTGTGTTTTTTAGTTGTCATCAGCTGCTCCAGGGCGGTGCAGCGATTTATCTAATTAAATACGTTTGCACCATTTTACAGGATTTACTGCGCGTCCTTTGTGGCGTATTTCAAAGTATAGACCAGAACTTGCCTGTCCGCCGCTTTGGCCTACCAAAGCGAGGGTTTCGCCTTCACGTACCATATCCCCTACATCTCTTAGTAGCGTTTGAGCGTGGCCATATAGGCTCATAAAACCTTCACCATGGTCTACAACAATTACCCACCCATAGCCTTTTAGCCAATCGGCAAATACAACTTGGCCGTTGTGCACGCTATTAATATTAGTACCTTCTTTTGCACCAATTAATACGCCTTTCCAATCAATACCACCATGCTTACGTTGGCCGAATGTGTGCTCTAACTTGCCTTTGCTCGGCCAGTCTAATTTTCCCTTGCTCTTATTTAGGCCAAGTAATTCTATTTTTTGTGTTTTTTCTTTTTCGAGCTCTTTAATCGTTGTTACTAAAGTCTGTTGGTTTTCTTTTAAATAATTTATCGAGCTTTTAGTGCTGTTGAGCTGAGCTTGTAAGTTTTTAAGATTAGCTTGGCGTTCACTTTGTGCATTAAGTAATGCAGTTTGGCGCCTTTTTTGTTCATCAAATAAAAGCTCTAGTTTTTCTTGTGTTTTAACGAGCTCTTCTTGGTTTTGTACTATTTGCTGTTGAAGAACTTTTAGATCTTCGATTTGTTCAATACGGGCTTTATTTAAGTAATTGTAATAGCTAAGTGTGCGCTCAAACTTGGCTGTGTCTTCTTGATTCAACAGCATTTTAGAGTAGTCGTCGCCACCGGCCATATAGGCACTTTTGAGTTGCGCGGCTAAAATTTTCTGAAACTGAGTGTGCTTTTTATCAAGCTCATCGGCTTTACTTTGTAACTCTTTTTGCTGTATTTTGGTCTCTTTTACGGATTGCTCTGCCATGTTAAGTGCTTTAGCATTTTTAGCTATATCGAGTTCATGGCTCTTTAGATTTTTTTGTAGCGACGCTATTTTTTTTCTTTGGGCGTTATATTCAGCTTGGCTTTGCTCAAGTGCATTTTGAACCTCTGATAAGTCTTTTTTAGTACGATCTTCATTAGCAACTGCAGATGCAGCCACTAATGAAGTTAGTATCAAACCGCACTTAATTAACCGGTTAATACGTTTATTCATGTGTTATTTCAACATCATGATAGGCGTACCAGTCATTTCTTTTGGTTGCTCCATACCCATTAAGTGAAGCATTGTTGGGGCTACATCACTTAAGGCTTTACCTTGCATTGGCTCTGCATCGCGACCTACATAAATAAAATGCACCGGTTCGCTAGTGTGGGCAGTATGTGCTTGGCCAGTTTTGAGATCAGCCATTTGCTCAGCATTACCATGATCGGCTGTAATTAGTGCTTCACCACCAAACTCTTCTAGTGCATCAACGACACGTCCGATACAGCTATCTACAGCTTCACAAGCTTTAACAGCGGCTTCAAATACACCTGAGTGACCAACCATATCGCCATTAGGGTAGTTACAAATAATAGCATCGTATTTACCGCTTTTAATTGCTTCTACTAGTTTGTCGGTTAGCATTTCTGAGTTCATTTCAGGTTGTAGGTCGTAGGTTGCTACTTGCGGCGAAGGAATTAGCTCGCGTGTTTCACCTTTAAATTCACTTTCACGTCCGCCACTAAAGAAAAACGTAACGTGTGCGTATTTTTCGGTTTCTGAAATACGAAGCTGTGTTTTATTATTTTTTTCAAACCATTCACCAAGTACGTTTATTAGTGGTGTAGGTCCAAATGCAACAGGTGCGTCTATATCGGCTGCATACTCTGTCATCATTACAAATGCGCTAAGCTCTGGCGTTCTTTTTTTAGTAAAACCATCAAATTCAGGCTCAACAAAAGCGCGGGTAATTTCGCGGGCTCTATCTGCTCTAAAGTTAGCAAAAATAACGGTGTCGCCATCGTTTATTGAAGCCGGAGTGGCACCTGTTGGCGTAATAGTCGTAGCTGCTACAAACTCGTCGTTTTCGTCGCGCTCGTACGCTGCATTAAGTGCTTCAACACCATTATCAAAGTTAAAGTCGCCTTCGGCGAGCGTCATTACGTTGTAAGCTTTTTCTACACGGTTCCAACGGTTGTCTCTGTCCATTGCGTAGTAACGGCCAATAAGTGATGCTAAACGTCCGCACTTAAGTTTACTAAATAACGCTTCAATTCGTTCTATTGATGCTTTTGCGCTACGTGGAGGTGTGTCACGGCCATCTAAAAATGCATGGAAATAGACTTCTTTAGCACCACGTTTTGCCGCCAGCTCAATACTTGCAACTATATGATCTTCATGGCTATGCACACCACCTGGGCTTAAAAGACCCATTATGTGAACCGCTTTACCAGCACTTACTGCTTTGTCTATGTTTTCAACTAAGGCTGGGGTTGAATCAAACTCGCCATCGTTAATTGCCTTGGTGATACGGGTAAAATCTTGATACACAATGCGCCCGGCACCTAAGTTTACATGGCCAACTTCTGAGTTACCCATTTGACCATCAGGAAGACCAACATCTAAACCCGAAGCAGATATTAATGTGTGTGGGCGGGTGGCCCATAAGTTGTCTAATACAGGTGTGTTAGCTGCAAGAATAGCATTACTTTGCGTATCTTCGCGGTGTCCCCAACCGTCTAAAATCATTAATACCAGTGGTTTTTTATGCTCTGTCATAATAGCTCCTGAAAATTAGTATCTGTTGATGGATACTGTGCACCTAAAAAGGTTTATTAGCGTGGTTTTAGCATACCGTGTTTTTAAGCTAGGATCAGCATTGAAAACAAGATATTAAATATTTTTACTTATACCTTATTGACTAACATGAACTCTGCTTGAGATAGATTTATTATCCAGAGTTCTGTTAACTATATATGGGGGGCTTTATCGTTTTTTAAACGTCTCTAAGTGCTCCTAAACTCGCATTTTAGGTTGGTTTGGGTATACTTGCGTGGCTAAAGTACAAAATAATTAAAACATCACGTTTTAAAACATAATTTCATAGTGGAAGTAGAATGGATCAATATATTGAATTTATTACAAATCATCCCATTTTAAGCCTTGCTTGGGTTGGTATTGTTTTCCTTATTGTTAGTGGCTGGATAAAAAGTAAGCTTTCAGCAGTTCGTCAAATAAATCCCCAGCAGCTTACGTTACTTATTAACCGTGATGACGGTCAAGTAATCGATATACGTGCGCAAAAAGAGTTTAATGCAGGGCGTATTTCTGGTGCTGAGCACTTAAGCCCAGAGAATGCGAAAAAATCTGACTTTTCAAGCCTTGAAAAGTACAAGACTAAACCCATTATAGTTGTATGTACTACAGGTATGACTGCCCAAGGTACTGCAGCCGCTATGAGTAAAGCTGGTTTTGAACGAGTTTACTTATTAGCAGGTGGCATGGGTGCGTGGCAATCTGCCAGCTTACCAACTACAACAGGTCGCTAATCAGTTTAGCTAGGCCGATAGAGGATTTATTATGAGTAATGTTGTTTTATACACCAAGGCGTATTGTCCATTTTGTCAGCGTGCTCTTTCGCTTTTAAACAGCAAAGGCGTTGAATACACAAATTATGATATTGGTGTGCAGCCTGAGCTACGCGATGAAATGATTGCCAAAGCAGGTGGTGCAAGCACAGTACCGCAAATTTTTATTAATGATGAACATATCGGTGGCTGCGACGACATGATGGCTATTGAAGCGCAAGGTAAACTTGACGCTAAGCTAAACGCTTAATTTAATTATAATAACGAACAAGTTAGGAATAACAATGAACGAAGAAAATCAAAACGTAGCAGCTGCAGAAGCTGGCGCACAATTTACTATTCAACGCATTTACATTAAAGATGTATCGTTTGAAACGCCAAACTCTCCGGCCATCTTTCAAAAAGAATGGACACCAGAAGTTAAGCTAGACCTAGATACACGCTCAAACAAGTTGGACGAAGGTGTATTTGAAGTTGTTTTAGCGCTAACTGTAACTGCATCTATTGGTGAAGAAACTGCGTTCTTATGTGAAATTCAACAGGCAGGTATTTTTACTATTGCTGAAGTTGAAGAAGTGCAACTTGCGCACATGCTAGGTGCATTTTGTCCTAACGTATTATTTCCATATGCACGTGAAGCTGTTTCAAACCTTGTTAACCGTGGTACTTTCCCACAGCTTAACCTTGCGCCAGTTAATTTTGATGCGTTATTTGCACAATACATGCAACAACGTACTGCGCAAGCTGACCAGGCTTCAGCAGACGCATAACTTATGAGTACAGCAACTACAGCTGTTACTGTATTAGGGGCGGGGTCTTACGGCACCGCCCTTGCTATTTGTTTAGCCCGAAATGGTCACCAGGTGATACTTTGGGGAAGAAATAGCGACGACGTTGCCACGCTTGCAGCTGAGCGGAAAAATCAACGTTACTTACCCGATGCTCCTTTCCCAGATACTCTTACTCTTGAAGCTAACTTACAACATGCCGTTGCTAGCAGTGCTATTGTACTTGTTGTTGTGCCAAGCCATGCTTTTGGCGACACGCTTGCGCAGATAAAACCTGCATTGCAAGACGGTGCTAAAGTAGCGTGGGCAACTAAAGGGCTTGAGCCTAATACTGGACGTTTATTACAAGAAGTTGCTTTGCAAGAATTGGGTGATGACATTCCACTTGCGGTACTTTCGGGTCCTACGTTTGCAAAAGAAATGGCGATGGGGTCGCCTACAGCTATTTCAGTGTCTTCAACGTCACCTGAATTTGCGCAGCAGCTGGCCGATTTACTTCATTGTGGTCGCTCATTCCGTGTGTATAACAATGATGACTTTATTGGTATACAGCTCGGTGGTGCGGTTAAAAATGTAATTGCAATTGGCGCCGGTATTTCGGACGGTGTAGGTTTTGGTGCTAATGCGCGTACCGCGCTCATTACCCGAGGCCTTGCAGAGCTCACTCGTTTAGGTTGCGCTCTGGGTGCTAAGCCAGAAACCTTTATGGGAATGGCAGGCCTTGGTGATTTAATACTAACCTGTACAGATAACCAATCACGTAATCGTCGGTTTGGTTTGGCGTTAGGTAAAGGCGAGAGTGTTGATGCTGCTATTGAGTCTATTGGCCAAGTAGTTGAAGGCTTTAGAAACACTAAAGAAGTGTATTTACTAGCGCAGCGTGCTGGCGTAGAAATGCCAATCACTGAGCAAATTTATAAAGTACTTTATGAAAATAAAGACATGAAAGAAGCCGCTATGGCTCTTTTAGGACGAGAACAACGCGCTGAATAAGCGCTTGAGCTAGGCCTTAACTAAAAAAACCGACATTATGTCGGTTTTTTATTGCCTAACGGATTATATTTACTGGGCGTTAGGGAAGCCCAACTGACGCCACGACTCGTAGACAAACACGGCGACTGCATTTGACAGGTTCATACTACGGCTATTTGCTTGCATAGGAATACGTACACGCTGATCGTTTGGTAATGCTTGAATCATTTCATCAGGCAGGCCGCGTGTTTCAGGACCAAATACCAAACAGTCGCCAGCTTCGTAACTTGCTTCATGATGAAATTGACTGCCTTTAGTTGTACAGGCATACACTTTTTTAGGTTTGCATTTTTCAAGGTAGTCCTCAAATGAGGCATGGCGTTGAACATGGCTAAATTCATGGTAATCAAGGCCCGCACGTTTCACGCGTTTATCGTCCCATTCAAAACCTAATGGCTCAATTAAATGTAATGCGTAGCCAGTATTGGCACATAGGCGAATAATATTACCTGTGTTAGGCGGTATTTCAGGTTGGTATAAAACAATATCCAGCATAATGAGCCTTATAAAATAATCTGTAGTTTGACGAAGGGCAGTATACACGAAACCTTTTAAAAAAATGATATACTCAACACATTCAATACAGTGATTAATGGATACACGCGTGCATAACCGTAGCTACGAATTTTGGGTTAAAACTTCCAGCATTGTTACCATGGTCATGGTTAGCTTAATGATCGGCGCAAAAACATGGGCCTGGCTGGCTTCTGGCTCGGCTTCAATGCTTGGCTCGTTAACTGATTCGTTAATGGATATTACTGCCACCGCTATGAGCTTTTTAGTGTTGGGTTACGCACTGCGCCCAGCAGATGATGACCATAGGTTTGGGCACGGAAAAGCTGAAGCACTTGCAGGACTTGGCCAAGCCGCATTTATTGCAGGCTCAGGTTGCCTACTTGCTTTTCATGGTATTGAGCGATTATTTAACCCTATACAGTTAAGCCATTCTTTATTAGGTGTGTGGGTAAGTATTTTTGCTATTGCGTGTACGCTCGTCATTGTATTTGTACAAAACAAAGTGGTTAAGTATACCGATTCAATTGCTATAAAAGCCGACTCAGTACATTACAAAGGCGATTTAATATTAAACGCTGCTGTGCTGTTAGCTATTTTGTTAGCTTATTATGGCGTGTTGTATGCAGATCCTATTTTTGCAATAGGTGTAGCGGGTTACTTGCTTTATAACAGTTGGGATATAGCTCGCGATAGTGCCGATCACTTAATGGATAAAGAACTTCCTGATGATGAAAAGCAAAGCATATTTGACATTGCCAGAGCCCATGCTGATGTGCATGGCGTGCATGATATTCGTACTCGCCAAGGCGGAAAAGTTAAGTTTATTCAAATGCACTTAGAGCTTGATGATCATTTAAGCTTGATTCGCGCGCACAATGTGGCTGATGAAGTAGAGGCAATGCTCAAAGAACGTTTTGAGTCGGAGGTAGATATACTGATCCACCTCGATCCCTTGTCAGTACTTGTTAAGCCGTCACCGACTCACAAAATTGATAAAAGTTAGTTAATAGCGGCTTTCGAATTTCGTCACGTTCAAAAAGTAGCTCGTGTTTAGCCCCTTCAAAACTCTCAATCGCTGCATGAGCATGCCTTTTTGCAAGACTGTACTGTGCTTCGTTGTTTACCACTGTATCGCTAGCTGCGCTTGCTATAAACAAAGGGATTGGTACGTTTAGGTTATCAACAGACTTTAAAAACGATATTGTAGCTGCTAGCCAGCCAAACGTAACGCCACCTAATTGTATGTTAGGTTCTAATTTATAGGTTTGCCTAAAGTAGGTGTAACGCTTCTCGCTGCTAGTAAGTACGTTTTCGGTAAATGGGATCGGGTTGTAGTTGCCTTGTCCAAATGCATAGCAAGAGTGTAAACCAAGTAAAGTGGCTAATTTAACAATAAACTTCGTTGGTATTTTTGGTACGTCTTTTGTAAAAATATCAAACATAGGAGCAGACAAAAACACGCCTTTATAGCTATTTTCAAATTTTGCTAAATAATCAATAGCAATGGCGCCACCCATTGAATGAGCCAGCATGACTTTTTTACCTTGCCAATGTTTTGAAACTATTTGCTGATCAAAGTTATTTAGGTCACTGCTGTAGTTATTATAATGTTTTACAAAGCCTTTATGTTTATTTTTAAGGTGCCTGTAAGAGCGGCCCTGACCTTGATGATCCATAATAAACACAGCAAAATTATTACAATACAGCTCCCAGAGTAGTTCTTTATATTTTTCGAGGCCTTCAATACGCCCTGTACTTACTACTATTGCGGTTGTCGCGTTTTTAGGGATTGCGTATGCGTAAAATAGCTTTCCTGATGGCGTATCTAAGTAGCTTTTAATTAAATTTTCAGTATAAAAAACATTAATGGCCTCTTGATTGCTCTCAAGCTGGGCTTCTGAACTATAAAACATGCTTTACTCTTTTATTAATGGCAAGGTTATATTAGCACACAAGCCACCTAGTTCTTTATTTGATAATACTAAACTGCCGCCATGCGCAGTAATAGCATTTTTAGCAATCGCCAGCCCTAAACCCGTGCCGCCACTTACGCGATCCCGCGCATCTGATTGCCTAAAAAAGGGCTCACAAAGCTTGCTCAGTTGGTCGTCGGGCACACCAGAGCCATCATCACATATTTCTATATAAATGGCATCTGTGTGCTTTAGAGTAATGCTAATTGTATTGTTTGCGTATTTAATAGCGTTGCGAAGTAGGTTTTCAAGCGCACTGGCAATAAGTGTTTCGTCGCAATTAATATTTACGTCTACAGCGCCCACTATATTTAGCTGCTTATTATTTTGTTTTGCTTCAAACTGCGCATCGTTAATAACGTGATCTACAATTATTTGTAATGATTGTTTTTGCAGTGAAAGCGCTTGGCTTTTTGCTTCTAAGCGAGAAACTTGCAGCACGTCGGCAATCATCTTATCAAGTTGGTTTGCTTCTTTTTCTATGCGTAATAAATACGATTGGCTAGCGTCGTTAGCTTGCATTTGTGCAAGACCGGTAGCCATTTTTAAACGCGTAAGGGGCGAGCGTAACTCATGTGATATGTCGGCTAATAAGCGTTTTTGTGAACTAATTAAAAGCTCTAACTGATTGGCCATACTGTTAAAGTCTCGCCCAAGTATTCCCAGCTCATCTTTTCGGTTTACAGAAATGTCGGCTCTTGCGCTTAGGTTGCCCGCTGATAGTTTAATAGCTGCTTTTTTAAGACTATTTATAGGGGCTATTAAGTTACGGCTAAATACAAAACTTAAAATAAGAGAGGCAACAATTGCGATGACTATTTTCATCCAATTAGGCATAAGCTTAAAGCGCATTAATAGCGGCGGTTGATGGTTAATATCTATTTCATAAAGATAAAAACTCCCTTCAGGCACGTTTATGTTAACAGGGCCGAAGGCTTGATATTTTTCAGTGAAAATAATTTGTGGTGACATATTTTGAGTAAAGTTTAATAAACTTAAGTCGATGCTCTCTGGCACCTCTTTACTGCTAAGAGAGTCTTCGCTTTGAGCTGCGCTTAAGTATAAAAGTTTACGCTTTGATAGGCGAGGGTGTACTAATACATCGCTTAGGCTGCGCTTATGTTTAATAGCAGTGCGCTCAATACTTTTGGCGGTATATATTAGGTTTTTTTTCATAGGGCCATAAAGCGGCTCGTTAGTTACCGCGTTAATAGCGGTAATGTTACTTAAAAATATAAGCGCTGCAACGGTGCCGATTATAGTTAACCAAAACCAAATAAATATTTTAAAAAACAGGTAGTGCCCAGGGTGTTTTAACCAAGCAAAGTAGTTGCTTTTATTCGCCTTGGATAAAGACATAACCCGTACCTCTCATTGTTTTAATTCGCTCACCTGGAATATGCTCTGCTATTTTTTTGCGGATATTACTTACATGCATATCGATAGAGCGATCAAAAGAAGCTAAACGCCTACCTAGTACTTCTTCACTAATTTGCTCTTTACTAACCACTTCACCTGCATTTTTACACAATAGCGTGAGTATTTCGTACTCTGTGCCAGTAAGCGTTAGTGTAGAGCTGTCTATTGAGGCTTCTCGAGCTGCAAGGTTAACAGTAATGCCATTAACGAGTAACTTACTCGTTGTAGCTACATTTAAGCTATTAATGTGCTCAATACGGCGAGTTATCGCTTTTACGCGGGCTAGTAATTCACGATGATTAAAAGGCTTTGGAATGTAATCGTCAGCGCCTAGCTCTAGACCAAAAATACGGTCAAAGTCTTCACCTTTTGCTGTAAGCATTATTACCGGTGTGAGTTTTGTTTGCCTAAGTTGTTTAAGTACTTCAAAACCATCAAGCGTTGGTAACATTACATCTAGCAATATAAGGGCGTAGTCATTTGCTTGTGCTAGTTTAAGGCCTTGTTCACCGTCGTGTACGCTTTGTATTTCAAAGCCTTGGGCAGTTAAATATTCACTTAATAGCTCACAAAGGCCAGTGTCGTCATCAATCATTAATAGTTTCATTTACAAACCCTTAGAGTTATTTATAGCGTTATTTTACCCGCTAAATAGTGCAAAGGTGAATCTTTACACAACCTTTACACTGCTTTGCGTTACTTTGCGTTGAGTTAGGTATAGTTAACTCACTGGCTTAGCAGCCACAACCAACCCAATATTAAGGTAATGATTATGACTAAATTAAACACACTTTCAAAATTAGTACTTATCTGTGGCTTAGCAACAGCAACGCTTGGTGCTGGTAGCGTGTTAGCTAAAGGCGACGGACATAAGCAAGGCCATTCTCAAGCTCGTTTTTTACTTTCTGAGCGCGGCGTTGAAAAATTAAACCTAACAGATGAGCAGCAAACTAAGCTAAAGGCTATTTTTGAAGCGCAAAAAACACAAATGAAAGCACTGCGTGGCGACGATAAAGAAGCCCGTAAAGCGATGCGTGAAGCGCACAAAGCAAAAATGGATGCATTACTTTCGGCTGCAACATTTGACGAAAATGCAGCAAAAGAGCTATTAAATGAACGTCATGAAAAGGGTGAGCAATTTGGTTTAATTAAACTAAAAACGCAGCACCAAGTAATGCAAGTGCTTAACGCTGAGCAAAAAGAGAAGTTTGCTAAAATGCAAAAGCGTATGAATAAAAAGCACCGTAAACAAAAAAGTTAATTTTACTTTTTTTGTAAATACTAAAAAACCAGCGTAATGCTGGTTTTCGTATTTAGGGCATTATGAAGATAAACTATTTAAAAAAGTCATCTTCATTTTTAGCCATCATTGCTTCAATATCTTCAATCATGTCTTGGCTAAACTCTTCAGCCGAGGTGATTGGTGCAGAAATTTTATTATTTTCAAACGACCATTCACCTAAATCAATTAGTTGGCAGCGCTTTGAGCAAAAAGGGCGAAATGGGCTTTGCTCTGACCATTCAACTTTAGTTTTACAGGTTGGGCAGTTTACAACAGTAGGCATAAATTACTCTCTACAAATTTTTGGTGCATATTACATTACTTAGATATGAGTCTCTAGCTATAAGGCTCTGAGCTTAAAGCTTAAAGCCTTATACCTTTTACTGTGGGACTTTAAAAATTGGTTACGCGGTTAATTTCACCAAGGGATGTAAGGCCATCGGCTGCTTTGCGTAAACCCGATAAACGTAAATTATTAAAACCGGCTTTAAGTGATACCTCTGCTATTTCAAGCGAATTACCACCGCGCATAATAATTTGGGCAATTTCAGGAGTAATTTGCATTACTTCGTAAATACCCACACGCCCTTTGTAACCATCAGTACAGCTATCACACCCTTTAGGCATATATAACGTCATTTCTTCAATTTGCTCGGCGCTAAATCCTTGGCGAGCTAGTTCTTCACTCGGAAGTTGTTCTGGCGTTTTACATTTAGGGCACAAGCGACGTGCTAAACGCTGGGCTATTATTAAGCTAATCGAACTTGCTACGTTATAAGCGGGTACACCCATATTTAATAAACGAGTGATTGTTTCCGGCGCTGAGTTTGTATGCAATGTTGATAAAACCAAGTGACCTGTTTGCGCCGCTTTTATTGATATTTCTGCGGTCTCTAAGTCACGTATTTCACCTACCATAACCACATCAGGATCTTGACGTAAAAATGCGCGCAGTGCGTTGGCAAAAGTCATATCGGCTTTAATATTAATTTGTACTTGGTTTACACCTTCAAGGTTAATCTCAACCGGATCTTCCGCAGTACTAATATTACGCTCAGGCTGGTTTAATATATTTAAACCTGTGTATAGCGATACTGTTTTACCAGAACCCGTTGGCCCTGTTACAAGTATCATCCCTTGAGGCTGGGCAAGCGCATCCATGTAGAGCTTTTTCTGCTCAGGCTCATAGCCTAATACATCAATGCCTAACATAGCGCTTGATGAATCAAGAATACGCATTACTATTTTTTCGCCCCACAAGGTAGGCATGGTACTTACACGAAAATCGATACTTTTGCGTTCAGTAATTTTTAGTTTAATACGACCATCTTGTGGTTTGCGTTTTTCGGCAATATCGAGTCTCGACATAACCTTAATACGCGCAGAAAGCTTGGTGGCTAATGTATTGGGTGGGCTTGCCACTTCATGCAAAATGCCATCAATACGAAAGCGAATACGGTACTTGTGCTCATACGGTTCAAAATGTAAATCAGAGGCGCCTTTTTTAATGGCATCCATTAAAATTTTGTTGATATATACGATGATAGGCGCATCATCTTTATCGTCATCTTGTGGTGCTGTATCTCTTTGGCTTTCTGAATCTAAGTCAGCAAATTCTTGAAACTCGTCATCAGTTAGATTTAAGCTGCCAGTGGCATCTAGCAACTGCTCAATTTTGTTATCGAGTTGAATATAATCAACAACAACAATTTCGCATGAAAGACCGGTACTAAACTCAAAGTTTTCGAATGCGCCGTAATCTGTTGGGTCTGATGCTGCTATATAAACTTTTCGATCTTTTTGAACAAGCGGTAAAATGTGATGTTTACGTATGAGTTTTTCTTTTACGAGATCGGCCGGGATTCTTGTAGGATCAAAGTCTTTTAAATCAAAATAAGGTACGCGAAACAAATCAATACATTGTTCAGCTAAATCTTTACTATCGATTTTTCCACATTTAGAAATAAGCTCAGCTGTTGAGGCAAATTCATTTTGTTTGTTTTTAACCGTGTCGGCATCAATGCGGCCAAGGGTTATAAATTTTCTCAATAACGGTGAGTTAATATTCATTGCGCACCTGTTTTATTCCTTCAATAGTAAGCAATTTATCAGAAAAAAGAAGGGGATTACATCACCTTTCATTCTTTGTTGTGATTTTACTAACTAAAATACGAGTTTGTGTGAGTTAGGACAGTGTTAAAGTGAGTTAGTTTTGTTGTGTAATGCATATTGTAGGTACTTTTTATGTAGATCAACAAGTTCTATATGCACTAGGTTTAAACTACGGTCGTTATTTAAAATATCATCCGCTTTTTGCTGTTTATCGGCACGTGACATTTGGGAGGCAATAATACTTTTAACTTGCTCACTACTTGTGTTGTCACGTTTTGCTGTACGCGCTATTTGCACAGAGGTTGGTACGTCAATAAGTAAGGTATGGTCGCAATATTTATCAAGGTTGTTTTCAAACAATAAAGGCGCTACTAAAACAACATAAGGGCTAGTTGCATTATTTAAATCGTTTAGTATTTTTATCCGTATAAGAGGGTGCAATAACGCATTAAGCCATTCTTTGTCATTGTTGTTAGTAAATATTTTTGCGCGCAATTGTGCTCTATTTAATGTGCCATCAGGCAATAAAATATCCTCACCAAAGCGGGCTGTAATCGCTTTTAGCCCTTTGCTATTAGGGAGTACTACTTCGCGCGCAATTATATCGGCATCAACTATTGTAATACCAAGCTCTTCAAACATATTGCTTACGGCTGTTTTACCACAGCCAATACCGCCTGTTAAACCTAATACCCAGCTGTTTACTTTAGTAATTTGCTCACTCATTTTAATAACCAATTAAATTAAAATAAGCGCCTTGAATTTGGTTGCCCCAAAGCATAGTGATCCAGCCTGCTATCGCTAAATAAGGGCCAAAAGGGATAGGGGTCGCTTTGTCTTTACCTTGTATGCTTAACAGTGCAATACCTATAATGGCACCCACTACGCTCGAAAGCAGAATAATAGTAAGTAATGACTGCCAGCCAAGCAAAGCGCCAAATACAGCAAGCAACTTAAAATCGCCATAGCCCATGCCTTCTTTACCGGTTAATAACTTAAATAACCAAAACACGCTCCATAAGCTTAAATAACCGCAAGCCGCGCCAATAATTGCATCGGTTGGTGTTATTGTGTAACCCATTACCGAGGCAATAAGTGCAAGCCATACAAGCGGAAGTGTAAGTTGATCTGGCAGTAACATGTGGTCAATATCAATAAAGGTTAGTGCTACTAAGATCCACGTTACAAAAATATATAAAAGGGCTTGCTCGGTCGCACCAAAGCTATAGGCAACAATTAAACTTAATAGGGCAGTAATTAGCTCTACAGCAGGATAACGGGCCGAAATAGGGTTACTGCAACTTGCGCATTTACCTTTGAGTGCTAACCAACTAATAATAGGAATATTCTGCCAAGGCTTAATGGCAGTTTTACATTTGGGGCAGGTAGAATTGGGTTTTAATAGGTTAAAAGGCTCGCTGATATTGGCTTGTCTAGGTTTATTAGCTGTAAGTTCATCTTCTAACAGTAATCTGCATTCACTTTGCCACTCACGTTGCATCATCAATGGTAAGCGATAAATAACCACATTTAAAAAACTACCAATACATAAACTAATTAAGCCAATTGTGGTTAAATAAAACCACAATTGGCTTTGCATTACTTCAATAATACTTTGCATTATGTTACCTGAAAACTGTTCTAAAAGATTAAGTGTCTAAAAATTAAGTGAAATTATTATCACAAAGAGAAATAAAAGAGAGTAAATGAGAAGACATTAATAGCTATACCTTAGCAAAAAGGTAAGCCTCTCTTTTATTTCCTGTAAATTGTTATTTTTGGCAATTAAATTACAGAACCTAATTGGAAAATAGGTAAATACATCGCGATAATTAAACCACCAACCAGTACACCGAGTACAGCCATAATAAGTGGCTCAAGCAAGCTTGAAAGGCCATCTACTGCATCATCAACTTCTTGCTCGTAAATAGTGGCTACTTTTGCGAGCATGCCGTCTAGCGATCCTGACTCCTCACCAATAGCCACCATTTGTATAACCATATCAGGGAATATTTTAGAGTTACGCATAGCCCAGTTCATCTGATTACCTGAGCTAACCTCGGCTTTTATGTCTAAAATGGCATAACGATAAACAGCATTACCTGAAGCGCCTGCGGCAGAATCAAGTGCATCAACCAGCGGCACACCTGCTGCAAATGTAGTCGAAAGAGTTCGTGCATAGCGAGCAACTGCTGCTTTATTTAAAATCATACCAATGACTGGTAGTTTTAATATGGCTCTATCTGTTGCATCTCTGAGCTTTAAACTTCTAAGCTTGGCTTCTTTAAACGCGTAACCAAACGCAACAATAGTAATTAGTATAATCCACCAATACGCTTGCATAAAGTTAGATATACCAATAACAAATAAAGTGAATGGAGGAAGCTCAGCACCAAAGCCTGCGAATATTTCTTGGAATTGAGGCACCACAAAAATGAGCAAAATAGATGTTACTATTAAAGCAACAACTAACACTGAAATAGGGTAAAACATCGCTTTTTTAATTTTTGATTTGAGCGCTTCAGACTTTTCTTTATATAAAGCCACGCGATCAAATATTCTATCAAGCGCACCTGATTGCTCGCCAGAGGCTACAAGGTCGCAATATAAATCATCAAAATAGCGCGGATGTTTTCTAAGAGCTAGTGATAGTGGTTGGCCCGCTTTAACTTCATCTGCAATGGTTTCCATGAGTTTACCGAGGCTCTTATTTGTTGCACCAGTACCTATCATCTCAATCGATTGTATTAAGGGGACACCGGCCATCAACATGGTAGCAATTTGACGAGTGACTAGGGATATATCTTTAGGAGTGATTTTTTGAACGCTTTGAAGACCGAATAAGGGCTTTGCTTTACGCTTTACTTTTGAAGGCGTAATACCTTGTTTTCGAAGTTGTGCTTTTACTAGTGCGATACTATTCCCGCTAAGCTCTCCTTCAAGACGTTTCCCTCTGGCGCTAACGCCTATCCACTGAAATGTACTTATGTCTTTTTTATCACTTTTTTTAGACATCGTAGAGCCTTAATTAATCGGTGTATGACTTACCTTAATGTACAACCATTAGGTAAATAATCAACTTGGAATGTAGATGGAGCATCATAAATTTGACATTGCCACACTGCACTTAATGGTTCTCTAACTAAACTGATTTTTGAGCCAGAAATATTTTTTCCATCAGCTATGTGTCCTATTATTTCATCTACTCTTAGCTCGTGGTATTTACAGGACTTGGCAGATAGAATATTTAGTTGTGTTAAGTTATCGGATGGTATTATATCTATACTCTCATTTTTTATTACTTCGAAAGCTGAGCGAGCACTCGATATTTCGGCGAAGCAGCTGGTAATAATACTTTTTGAATAAATATTTTGGTAAACCGAAAAGCTTATACTCGCTAGAATAGCGAGTATAAGTACTGAAATCATAAGTTCAACTAGAGTAAACCCATCGCTTTTCATATCGCGCTTAGCTTTGGTAGTTATAGAAGCTGGTAAAAATATAATTTAAACCAGCCGTTATGATTAATTATTCTGTGTCAGTTGAAGTTCTACAAGCCGCAGGTAGAAGGTCAGTTTCAGTTACACCTGAGCTAGTACAAGTCCAAGCCCCTGAGGTTGCATTACGCGTAAGAGTAATAATACCTGAGTCTATTGGGGCACTTCCTTGTAAAGCTGCAGAGATTGATCCTGCTGCAACTGTATGTGATTCACATGCGCTCGGTTCACCTAAACCAATATCAGTTTCTGCAGTAACTGCAGTGCCTTCTAAAGATAAAATTTCAAATTGAGTTTTACCAGGAATAATTTCTTGGTAGCAAGCTGTAGCTTGCGACTTGGCAGTGTAATCTTGATATTGTGGAAGGGCAATTGCAGCAAGAATACCGATGATTGCTACTACAATCATTAATTCAATTAGGGTGAAACCCTGTTGTTTTTGAGTCATTGTTTTCATGTTTCCTCTCCTAAAGGATAGATTTTTGTAACTTAAATCACTTAAGCGGCAAAATGCCTCACTTAATTTAACTGATTTACTTTACAGTTTTACTTAAAATTAATTTTATTACACTTTAGCTTTAGAGTATGAAACACAAAAGCCGTATGTGAATTCATTATGTTTAGTACTAACTATAAAAGTTTACTAAGAGCACTACATGTTGTAGCAATAAATAGTATAGGCATAAAGTAAGTAGTTTAGTTGCTTTAGTTTTTAATTAGTCTTTAAAAACCAAAGGTACTAGTTATTTATGACTACCTTTTAAAATAAAATAGTACCACAGAATTAGTCTACCATTTTATTTTAGTATTTAGCACGTATCTTCTTATAAAAAAGCGATTTTATTTAACAATTTGTTACAAAGTAAGCCTTTTGGGTTATTTAATGCTTTTTTACTTAACTTGTCAATCGATTAGCGGTATTAATTGGCAGTTATTGCTTTAAAATTGTTCAAAACGCATCGATAAATCGATTGATTGTAAGTTTTTTGTTAACGCCCCGCTGGATATAAAATCGACGCCCGCTTGTGAATAAGTTTTGAGCGTTTCTAGGGTCATATTGCCTGAAACCTCTAATTTTGCGCGCTTATTGGTTAAAATTACAGCTTGCTTAATTTGCTCTACGCTAAAGTTGTCTAGCATAATTATGTCGGCGCCAGCTTCAATTGCTTGCTTAAGTTCAGGGAGTGATTCTACTTCTACTTCGACAGGTTTGTTTGGGTGATTTTGTTTAGCTTGAGCTACTGCTTTGTTTATTGTGCCACAAGCCGCTATATGATTTTCTTTTATTAAAAATGCGTCAAATAAACCAATACGGTGATTTGCACCGCCGCCACATTTTACTGCGTATTTTTGAAGTGCGCGCAGGCCTGGTATGGTTTTGCGTGTATCGAGTAGTTGCGTTGTCGTGCCGCTTAGCTCTTTTACATAATGTGCTGTAGTAGTGGCTGTACCCGATAACGTTTGTACAAAGTTAAGTGCAGTACGCTCGGCAGTTAATATTGAACGCGCTGAACCAGTGGCTGTAAATAATGTGTTGTTTGCTTTAACTGCGTCGCCATCATTAATAAGTACATTAACCTTAACGCTTGGGTCTACTTGTTTAAATACTTCAAGGATGATGTCTTTTCCGCAAAAAATACAGTCTTCGCGGGTGATTACTTTGGCGCTTGCTTGCTCATTTTGGGGGATCAATTGCGCGGTAATATCGCCTTCTTGTGCTGTTTGATAATTTAAATCTTCGTCAAGTGCTAGAGTAACAAGCTGAGTAATAAGAGTGTGCGAAATAGACATGGAATGCTCATAAGCGTTAATAAATTAAGCAAATTTTACTATGTTTACAAAAGAAAGAGAAGCGATTGCCTTTTCACCAATATAAAGATAAGCGCGTATAGTAAATTAGTACCTACGTGTGGGTTTGAATTATTTGCAGGTAGGGTTTTATACCTGTTTGTTACTATCATTGTTTTAATAAATCCTTTAGCATCAGTGCTATGTATATCTTGATATTTATATAATAAACGTATCATGAAAATAGATTTAAACGGTGTGTTAAGTACTGTAGCGCAGCGGCCTTGTTCGCATTTTGATGAACGCCCTGATGAGGCTGATATTTCTTTATTGGTTATTCACAATATATCTTTGCCAGCCGGGCAGTTTGGTACCTCTTTTGTTGATGAGTTATTTATGGGTAGCATTGATTGTAATGCTCACTCGAGTTTTAGTGACTTAAAAAATTTACGTGTATCGGCCCATTGCTTTATAAAGCGTACCGGTGAGGTTATACAATACGTGCCTTTTGAAAAGCGTGCTTGGCATGCTGGCCAATCTGAGTTTGAGGGCGTATCTGCTTGTAATAACTTTAGCATTGGCATTGAGCTTGAAGGTACCGACACCACGCCATATTCTTTAGCGCAATATGAAGTATTAACTACACTTAGTAAATCTATAATACAACGCTATCCAAAAATTACTCCTTCGCGTATTGTTGGGCATTGCGATATTGCCCCGGGACGTAAAACCGATCCTGGCAGTAGCTTTAATTGGCCATTGTTTTTTAATATGCTTGAACAACTAAGTTAAGAGAGTTATTCCCATGATTTTAGTTTCTATAATAATTGCATTAATACTGGAGCGTTTAGGGGCTCGGTCTAATTACTGGCAGATAAGCTATTACACAAATGGTTATTTAAATCGCTCTAATAAGCTACTAGGTGACAAAGGCTTATTTAGTTCTGCACTGGGCTTTTTAATTTGGCTTTTACTCCCGGTAATAGCAATAGCGTTTATTTATTGCTTATCTGATTTTGTACTATGGCAGTTAGCTATTAATATTGTTGTGCTTTTGGTTTGCTTTGGTTGTGCCAAGCAGCGTGCTTTATATAAGTCTTACTTAAATGCCTTAACGCGAGATGACGGTACTGCTGCATCTTTATATGCGTTGCAAATAGGTCAAAAGCGTACTGATGATCAAGATGGTGGTGAAACCTTTGGGCAAACATTGGCATGGGTAAACTTTAGATTTTACTGTGCGGTGATTTTTTGGTTTGTTGTTTTAGGCGCGCCGGGCGCAGTTTTATATGCACTGGTACGTACTTTAGCTGATTTAGTACGAGATGATCATAAAGTAATATTTGCTAAGCGTTTTAAACTTATACATAAACTACTGTTCTGGCTTGACTGGTTACCTGCACGCATCACCAGCTTTGGTTATTTAGTAATAGGTAACTTTAATAAAGGCACAAGCTGTTGGCTACGTTACGTACTAAACTTTAAATCTCCAAATCGCGAAGTAGTAACATGTACTGCACTTGCTGCAGAGCAAGTTGAAAAGCGTTATTACGGCTGTACCTACGAAGCCACGTGTATGATTAAACTTGTTAAGCGTAATGTATTATTTTACTTAGTACTTATAGCGTTGCTTACATTATTTGGCGGGCTGTCTTAAGTTGATGCCTTTTTAATAAAGTACCTTATGCAATGTAAGGTTCTTTAATCTCTTCCTGCAGTTTTTAAGTACAACAAAATAGAGCTAATATTCTAATTCATTCTGGTCAGACCAATTGTTTTCATCCCAAATACGTTATAGCAATTTTTGCAAATTGCGCATTGTTTGATCTTCGTTCAAAATGCGTTACGCTACTTTAATTGCTCAAACTACCTGTAAATTGACAGCTAATAGTGTTTTTGATACCGTATTGAAAATTTTTGGTATGACCAATTTACCTTTTGGGTAAATCATACTACTTAAAGCCCCGTTTTATGGGCTCTTGGTATTTATACAACGCGGACGTTGATTCATGTCTTTAAAGATTAAAGCAGCAAAATTATCTGATGTTATTTTACAGCAACTTGAGAATATGATTCTTGAAGGCTCGTTAGCACCAGGTGAAAAGTTGCCACCAGAGCGTGAACTAGCAAAGCAATTTGAAGTGTCTCGCCCGTCACTGCGTGAGGCAATTCAAAAATTAGAAGCGAAAGGTTTAGTTACGCGTCGCCAAGGTGGCGGCACGTTTGTAAAAAATCAGCTCGAAGAAGGGCTTACTGATCCACTTTTTGATTTGATTAGTAAACACCCTGAGTCGCAGTTTGATTTACTTGAATTTCGTCATGCATTAGAAGGGATTGCTGCTTACTACGCAGCACTGCGCGGGACCAGCAACGATTTTAGCAAAGTAAAACAAAGCTTTGATGAAATTGCCTTAGTTAATGATGATTTACAGCAAAAAGCAAAAGCAATTAATGCATTTCACTTTAGCGTGGCAGAAGCCTCGCACAATGTGGTGTTACTGCATTTAGTTAGAGGTATGAAAGCGCTGCTTGAGCAAAATGTATTGCAAAATTTAACTGTTCTATTAAAAAAGTCAGATATTAGCAGTCAGTTAGCCCAACACAGGCGTTTATTAATGGATGCCGTTATTGACGGTAATCCAGAACAAGCCCGTTTAGCAAGTAATGCGCACTTAGCATTTATCGAAGAAGCACTACTTGAAGCAGGCAAAGAACATTCGCGAATTGAACGTAGTTTAAGACGCACTAAACAAAATTAAGTTAGTACATAACTACTTTGAACACACAAATTAAGTAGCTGTGATATTAAATTAACAATATTCGTATTTTAAACATAAGGAAACCTCCATATGTCTGAAGTCAATAAAATTGACGTAGACGCGCTAGAAACACAAGAGTGGTTACAAGCTCTTGAATCAGTTGTGCGCGAAGAAGGTGTTGAACGAGCTCAGTTTTTACTTGAGCAAGTATTAGAGCAAGCCCGTTTAGACGGCGTTGATATGCCAACGGGTATTACCACGAACTACGTTAATACTATTCCTGTAGATCAAGAGCCTGCTTACCCAGGTGATGTAAATCTTGAACGTCGTATTCGTTCAATTATACGTTGGAACGCGATTATGATCGTTCTACGTGCATCTAAAAAAGATCTCGACTTAGGCGGCCATATGGCGTCTTACCAATCATCTGCTGCATTTTATGAAGTGTGTTTTAACCACTTCTTTAAAGCACCAAATGATGTAGACGGTGGTGACTTAGTTTATTACCAAGGTCATATTTCTCCAGGTATTTACGCACGTGCATTTGTTGAAGGTCGTTTATCGGCTGCGCAACTAGATAACTTCCGCCAAGAAGTTGATGGCGAAGGCTTACCATCGTACCCACACCCTAAGTTAATGCCTGAGTTTTGGCAGTTCCCTACGGTATCAATGGGCTTAGGTCCTATTTCATCAATTTATCAAGCACGCTTCTTAAAATACTTAGATGGTCGTGGCTTAAAAGACACTAAAAACCAACGTGTATATGCGTTTTTAGGTGACGGTGAAATGGATGAGCCGGAATCACGTGGTGCTATTTCTTTCGCTGCACGTGAAAAACTAGATAACCTTTGTTATTTAATCAACTGTAACTTACAGCGTTTAGACGGCCCAGTTATGGGTAACGGTAAAATTATTCAAGAGTTAGAAGGCTTGTTTAAAGGCGCTGGCTGGAACGTAATTAAACTAGTGTGGGGCAGCGGTTGGGATATTCTGCTTGCTAAAGACACAACAGGTAAATTACTACAATTGATGAACGAAACAATTGATGGCGATTACCAAACATATAAAGCTAAAGATGGCGCATATGTGCGCGAGCATTTCTTTGGTCGCTACCCTGAAACAGCTGCCCTTGTTGCAGATATGACAGATGATGAAATTTTTGCGCTTAAGCGTGGTGGTCATGAGCCATCAAAACTATTTGCTGCATTTAAAAAAGCAGAAGAGACAAAAGGTCGTCCAACTGTAATTCTTGCTAAAACTGTAAAAGGTTACGGCATGGGTGAAGCAGCTGAAGGTAAAAACATTGCACACCAAGTGAAAAAAATGGACATGTCGCATGTTGCACATTTACGTTCACGCCTTGGTCTTGATGACTTAGTATCTGAAGAGCAATTAAAAGAATTACCATACCTAGAGCTTGAAGAAGGTTCACCTGAGTACAAGTACCTACATGCGCGTCGTGATGAGCTTAAAGGTTACACACCTAAGCGTATTCCACGTTTTAGTGAAAAACTTACGTTGCCAGAAGTAGATGCATTTAAGCCACTACTTGAAGAGCAAAAGCGTGATATATCTACTACTATGGGCTTTGTTCGTGCACTTAATATCTTATTAAAAGATAAAGGCATTGGTAAAAATATCGTACCAATTATTGCAGATGAAGCGCGTACATTTGGTATGGAAGGTTTATTCCGTCAAATCGGTATTTACAACCCGCATGGCCAAAACTACACGCCACAGGATCGTGATATTGTTTCTTACTATAAAGAAGCAACTTCAGGTCAAGTATTGCAAGAAGGTATCAATGAGTTAGGTGCTATGTCGTCATGGGTTGCTGCTGCAACATCATACAGCACTAACGATTTACCAATGATCCCATTCTACATTTACTACTCTATGTTTGGTTTCCAACGTGTTGGCGACATGGCATGGATGGCGGGCGATCAACAAGCACGTGGTTTCTTATTAGGTGCTACAGCGGGTCGTACAACGCTAAATGGTGAAGGCTTACAACACGAAGATGGTCACAGCCACATTCTTGCAAACACGGTTCCTAACTGTGTTTCTTATGACCCAACTTACGCGTTTGAAGTTGCAGTTATTGTACAAGACGGTATTCGTCGTATGTACGGTGACGACCAAGAAAATATTTACTACTACCTAACGCTTATGAACGAAAACTACCATCAGCCAGCTATGCCAGAAGGCGCTGAAGAAGGTATTCGTAAAGGTATTTACAAGCTTGAAAGTTACGAAGGTAAAAAAGCCAACGTACAGCTATTAAGCTCAGGTACTATTATGACTGAAGTGCGCAAAGCTGCTTCAATCTTAAGCGAAGAATATGGTATTGCATCAGATGTTTACTCAGTAACATCTTTCAATGAGCTAACGCGTGATGGTCAAGATGTTGAGCGTTTCAACATGCTTAATCCTGAAAGCGAGCAAAAAACAGCATTTATCACAAGCGTATTAAACGACTCTGTGACTGTTGCAGCAACGGATTACATGAAAAACTACGCAGAACAAGCGCGTTCATTCATTCCAAGCAGCAACTACAAAGTGTTAGGTACAGATGGTTACGGTCGTTCTGATAGCCGTGAAAACCTACGTCGTCACTTTGAAGTTAACGCAAGCTACGTTGTTGTTGCTACGTTATCTGAACTTGCTAAACGCGGTGAAGTTGAGAAGTCAGTAGTTGTTGAAGCACTTAAAAAGTTCAACATCGACACTAACAAACTTAACCCACTGTACGCATAAGAGGTTTGCAATGAGTATTGAAATTAAAGTACCTGATATTGGTGACGACGAAGTAGAAGTAACCGAAATATTAGTAAGCGTTGGCGATAAAGTAGATGTTGACCAATCATTACTAAATGTTGAAGGCGACAAAGCATCAATGGAAATACCTGCTTCTCAAGCGGGGACTGTAAAAGAGATTAAAGTTAACGTTGGCGACACCGTTACAACAGGCTCTTTAGTATTTTTATTTGAAGGCGAGAGTGAAGGCACTGATGAGGAAAATACATCAGCCGCTGCTCCAGCTAAATCTGAAGAGGCAGCACCAGCTGCTTCTACAGGCTCTTCAATTAAAGAAGTAACCGTACCAGATATTGGCGATGATGAAGTTGAAGTAACTGAAATCATGGTTGCTGTTGGTGACACTGTTGAAGAAGAGCAATCTATCTTAAACGTGGAAGGCGACAAGGCAGCAATGGAAGTTCCAGCTCCATTTGCCGGTACAGTTAAAGAAATTAAAGTAGCCGCTGGCGACACAGTTAAAACAGGCTCGTTAGTGTTTGTTTTTGAAGTAGCAGGAAGTGAATCTGCAGCACCGGCTAAAGAGTCGGCTCCTGTAGAAGCGCCAGCTGATAGCTCAACAGCAAGTTCAGCACCAAGCACTAAAGAAGTTAATGTACCTGATATTGGTGGCGATGAAGTTGAAGTAACTGAAATTATGGTTGCCGTTGGCGACGAAGTTTCAGAAGATCAATCAATCTTAAACGTTGAAGGCGACAAAGCTGCAATGGAAGTACCAGCTCCATTTGCAGGTACAGTTAAAGAAATTAAAGTAGCCGCTGGCGATAAAGTATCGACTGGTTCATTAATTTTTGTATTTGAAGTTGCAGGCAGTGCGCCAGCGGCATCTGCACCAGCTGAAAAATCAGCACCTGCAGCAGCGGCTAAAACTGAGTCAGCACCGGCTCAAGCAGCACCTGCAAAAGCAAGTAATGAAAGCTTCACAGAAAACAGCGCGTATGCTCATGCATCACCCGTTGTTCGCCGTTTAGCGCGTGAGTTTGGTATTAACCTAGCTAACGTTAAAGGCACTGGTCGCAAAGCCCGTATAGTTAAAGAAGACGTGCAAAACTACGTTAAAAACCTAGTTAAGCAAGTTGAATCTGGTCAATTATCTGCAGGCAGTAGCGCAGGTGGTAGTGAGCTTGGTCTTATTCCATGGCCTAAAGTAGATTTTGCTAAATTTGGCGAAATTGAAGAGAAAAAACTGTCTCGCATTCAAAAGCTATCAGGTAAAAACTTACACCGTAACTGGGTACAAATCCCACATGTTACACAGTTTGATGAAGCTGATATCACAAGTCTTGAAGTATTCCGTAAAGAGCAAAATGCACTTAGCGAGAAGAAAAAGCTTGGCGTTAAAATCACACCACTTGTGTTTGTGATGAAAGCAGCGGCTAAAGCACTTGCAGACTTCCCAACATTTAATTCTTCACTGTCTAACGACGGCGAAAGTTTAATTCTTAAGAAGTACATTAACATTGGTGTTGCTGTTGATACGCCAAATGGTTTAGTAGTGCCAGTGTTTAAAGATGTTGATAAAAAAGGCATTATTGAATTATCACGTGAACTAATGGAAGTATCTGTTAAAGCACGTGACGGTAAGCTTACATCGTCTGATATGCAAGGTGGCTGTTTTACTATCTCTAGCCTTGGCGGTATCGGCGGTACGGCATTTACGCCGATTGTTAATGCGCCAGAAGTTGCTATTTTAGGTGTATCTAAATCTGAAATGAAACCTAAATGGAATGGCAAAGAGTTTGAACCAAAACTAATGGTTCCGCTGTCTATGTCATACGACCATAGGGTTATTGACGGAGCATTAGCTGCACGCTTTACTGTGACTCTTGCAAGTTACATGAGCGATATTCGCCAGTTGGTGATGTAACCAGTTTAGTAAAATTGGTATACGCAATAAAATAAATAGAATCAAATCCCAGCCAGTTGTTTTTAGCTGGGATTTTTACCATTTGCAATGATACAATCTTTGTACGAATTGCATCACTTTGTGCGCTGCTCACTCTTTCTGCCTTGCAGAAACATGGCAGTTAAATTTTAGGGCAGTGTCCCGTTCAAACAATTAAGGTAAAAGCATGAGCAACGAATTAAAAACTCAAGTTGTTGTACTAGGCGGTGGTCCTGGTGGTTATTCTGCGGCTTTCCGTGCTGCTGACTTGGGCTTAGAAGTTACATTAGTAGAATCTCGCGAAACATTAGGTGGCGTATGTCTTAATGTTGGTTGTATTCCTTCTAAAGCACTTTTACACGTAGCTAAAGTGATTGATGACGCAGCAGAAATGTCATCTCACGGTGTTACTTTTGGCGCACCAAAAATCGATCTTGACCAAGTTCGTACTTGGAAAGATTCTGTAGTTGGCCAGTTAACTGGTGGACTAGAAGGCATGGCCAAAATGCGTAAAGTGAAAGTTGTATCTGGATACGGCAAATTCACTGGCAGCAATACTTTAGTAGTTGAAGGCGCAGACGGCGCTACAACTATCACGTTTGATAACGCGATTATTGCAGCAGGTTCTAAACCAGTTAACTTACCTTTCATCCCAGAAGATGACCGTGTAATTGATTCAACTGGTGCATTAGAACTTAAAGACGTACCAGAAAAACTACTTGTATTGGGTGGTGGTATTATCGGTCTTGAAATGGGTACGGTTTACCGTGCGCTAGGTTCTGCAATTGATGTTGTAGAATTTGCTGATCAATTAGTACCAGCCGCTGATAAAGACATTATCAAAATTTACCAAAAATACGTAAGCAAAAAATTCAACGTAATGCTTTCAACTAAAGTTGTTGGTGTTGAAGCTAAAGAAGACGGCTTATACGTAACGTTTGAAGGTAAAAACGCACCAGCAGAACCAGTACGTTACGACAAAGTACTTGTTGCAGTTGGCCGTACTCCAAACGGTAACTTACTTGATGCTGAAAAAGCAGGCGTAAACGTTGATGAGCGTGGCTTTATTAATGTTGATAAGCAATTACGTACTAACGTAAGCCATATTTTTGCAATTGGTGACTTAGTTGGGCAGCCTATGCTTGCGCATAAAGCGGTTCATGAAGGTCATGTTGCTGCAGAAGTTATTTCTGGTCAGAAGCATTTCTTCGACCCTAAATGTATTCCTTCAATTGCGTACACAGACCCAGAAATCGCTTGGGTAGGTGTTACTGAGAAAGAAGCAAAAGAGCAAGGCTTAAAAGTTGAAACTGCGGTATTCCCGTGGGCAGCATCTGGTCGTGCAATTGCATCTGCTCGTACTGAAGGTTCTACTAAACTTATCTTTGATAAAGAAAGTGGCCGTATAATCGGTGGTGCTATGATCGGTATTAACGCGGGCGAAATGCTTGGCGAAATCGGTTTAGGTATTGAAATGGGTGCTGATGGTGAAGACTTAGCGCTTACAATTCATGCTCACCCAACATTGAACGAATCAATCGGCCTTGCAGCTGAAATCTTTGAAGGTTCAATCACTGATTTACCAAACAAAAAAGCAGCTAAAAAGAAGTAATTTAACTTTTTAGTATTTGCTTGAAAAACCCAACTTCGGTTGGGTTTTTTTATGTCTATTTTTAACTTAGATAAATATAAGATTAAATAACAAGAAGTCGTTACAATGCGCGCTTAATTAATTGAAGGTAAATACAGTGAAAAACTCAGTTCTAGCATTACGCGCTCAACAAATAAGTGAATCTCGTCGAGAGTTTAATGCTCGAGGCGGTAAATTAGATCGCTGTGAACAATGCCTGATTGCTAAGCACTACTGTATTTGTAAAGGTGTTGAGCATGCAGATTGTAAGGCCGCTGTATGCTTACTGATGTATCATAATGAAAGCTTTAAACCTTCTAATACAGGGCGTTTAATTGCTGAAATAGTGCCAGATAACCACGCATTTAGATGGGATAGAACAGATCCTAACCCCGCTCTTTTAGCTTTAATAAATGATTCGCAGTATCAGCCTATGGTCGTCTTTCCCGCAGAAGATGTAGAAGAGGGCAGAGCCATTACAGAAGTGAGTATTGAATCAGGTAAAAAGCCGCTATTTATATTCTTAGATGGTACGTGGCGCGAAGCTAAAAAAATGATTCGCAAAAGCCCTTATTTAGATAACTTGCCTGTACTTTCTGTTACTGCTGATAAACTATCTGATTACCGATTACGTGTAGCCCCTCATGCACATCAACTAGGCACTGCTGAAGTGGCTATTATGGTATTAGCACTTGCGGGCGAAATGGATGCATCGACAAAATTAGAGCAGCATTTTATTAAGTTTCGTGATGCCTATTTATTGGGTAAGCGCAACAAGGGCCGACCGCTAGAAGATTAATTTTACGAAGCTAAGCAAATGCTTGCTGATTTTTTAAGTGAGCAAGTGCTTTATTTTGAATAGCTCTGAAGCCTTCTTCAGATGTTAATTGTAAAACAGTATTATACAATTGACTTATACTATTATGCACTTGAATAAACGAGATACAGTCTTCACCAATCATTTCTTTTGCTTCTTCAACTCGTTTTAAAAAGTAGCAGCTAATGTCTATTTTGCCATTAAATTGAGTCGTTGCAATTGCGTTTGCTATTCTATTAAGTTGATAACTAAACTCATCAGGTCGAGCACCTTCACCCCACTTGCTAATACGAATATCGCGTTCTAACTTAATAATTTCGTTAAGTATATTTTTAAACTCACTCATTGGCATATTTAAAAAGTTATAACCTTTGGGGTTAAATAAAGCTTTATACGGATTTTCGTTGGGAGTTTGGGCACTAAAAACACCAATTGGTTTTGCTGTACTTGCGTCTGATACTTTACATAAAAAGGCATTACTTTGAGATGTTTTAAAATTCATATCCATTGAGTATTTATGATCCTTGCGTTATTTAGTTATCGGCGCAATTAATAAAAAACTTAGCGAAATTTAAAATATAAATAAAGTATTTTAAGGTCTTAGCATTGATTGGCAGGGATGCGATATATTACTCAGTAAAAATTAGTGATAGTTGCTCAGAGCTTTACTCAACCCAAATTTTAGGCAAAGAAAAGCGCGCTCTATCTCTAGGCGCGCTTGCGGAATCTTCTAATTTTCTGCATCCTGCAATTGAACTTAATCAACTCCAATTTTCACTAATCCATGTTTATTACTATATTACTTTTTAGTTCTATGTAATGTAGACCGTCCGGGCCTGTATCCTTAAATTCCTAAACATCCTGTAGGGTAAATACTATTACCAAATCCTTAATTACACTTCCTAGTGTATCCTTGTTTTAACCAATCCCTTGTGTTGCCTTAAAGGCCTGTCCATTTATTCCTTCAACATCCTGTTGAACAACTTAGCCTTGTTGTTATCCTTTTCGCATCTTCCTGACGCTGTCCTTTTTACAACATTGCGTTGTGATACTCATCCTGAGCCTGTCCTAAAATCCGTGTTGTCCTGATAACCTAATCATTGGTTGGTTGAGTAAGCAGTCCGTTTCCTTTTACTCAATAAGCGTCATTGCTTGATTGATGCGTAAATTATAGTGCAATAGAGCAACTAAAATAGAGATAAAACTACGTTCAATTAGTGTTTTTGCAATAGTAATAAAAATAAATTTAATATAATTCATGGGTTTAACTGTTTTTAGGTTGTTTTTTATCTTGTTTTTTACTCATTAGCTGTCACATCCGTAAGACATCTCTTACACCGTATTTCCTTTTTGGGCGTTATTTACATATTTACATTTATTTAAAGTGTGCACTTTTAGAATGAGCACGGTAGAATTCGTTGATAATAACAGTTATTTAGGTGGAATAATGAAGAAAGTATTTGCACTTGTTTTAGGGGTAGTTGCATCGGCACCAGTCTTTGCAAACGATGTTGTTAACATCTACTCTTTTCGTCAACCGTTTTTAATTCAGCCAATTTTAGAAGATTTTACAAAGCAAACAGGCATAAAAACCAATGTTGTTTTTGCTAAAAAAGGGCTAATTGAGCGTGTTAAACGCGAAGGCAAGCACAGTAAAGCTGATTTAGTATTAACCTCTAACTTTAGCGCGCTTATTCAATTAGAAGATTTAAAATTAACACAAACTATAAAAAGTGACAGTGTAAATAATAATGTTCCAGCAGCCTTTCGTGACGGTGATGGCCAATGGGTTGCGCTTACTAAGCGAGTGCGTAATGTGTATTCATCAAAAGAGCGAGTTGGTGAGTTACCTAAGCTCACTTATGAAGATTTAGCAGACTCTAAATACAAAGGACAAATTTGTACGCGCTCTGGCAAACATCCATATAATTTAGGTTTAGTAGCTTCTATGATTGCACACCATGGTGAAGCGCAAACCAAAGAGTGGCTTGAAGGTGTTAAGGCTAATTTAGCACGTAAACCTCAAGGTAACGATCGTGCTCAAGTTAAAGCCGTTAAAGAAGGTTTATGTAACTTGGCATTAGGTAATAGTTACTACCTTGGTAAAATGCTAGAAGATAAAGAACAAAAAGGTTGGGCAGAGGCCGTAAATATTAACTTTCCGAATCAAACTAATCGTGGCTCACACATAAATGTTTCGGGTGCGGTTATTACCAAATATGCTAAAAACCCTGAAAATGCATTAAAGCTCATAGAATATATGACCGACAGCAAAGCACAAAACATGTATGCCTCATTAAATATGGAGTATCCAGTTAAGTCGGGTGTTGAACTATCAAGTTTGGTTGCGTCTTGGGGGAGTTTTAAAGAAGACAGCTTGCCACTTGATGAGATTAGTAAATATCGTCCGTTAGCGCTTAAGCTAATTGATGAGGTGAAGTTCGATCTTTAATGACTAATAAATTTAAGCTGTCTAAATGGCAGCTCTTTGCGTGGTCGACTGGCTTAATTCTATCGGCCCCGTTGTTTTTTCTTCTTTTTGAATCTCTACAAGGTAGCTCTGAGGTGTTTTCTCACCTGTGGGATACCGTGCTTTGGGATTACATAACCAATACCGTATTGTTAGTTTTAGGTGTTTGCGTCCTGAGCTGCGCCATAGCTTTGCCGCTTGGGTGGCTAACGGCTTACTGTAGTTTCCCGGGTAAAAAACAGTTTGAATGGGCACTTATGCTGCCCCTTGCTATGCCTACCTATATTATTGCCTATGTATACACTGATTTATTAGATTATGCGGGCCCGGTGCAAATAGCACTGAGAGAATGGTTTGGCTGGCAATCGCCTAGCGACTATTGGTTTTTTGATATACGTACACTACCCGGCGCCATCGTTATGATTGCCTTGGTGCTTTACCCGTATTTATTTTTAATTTTTAAAACGGCCCTTCGCGAGCAGTCATTCAAATTAGTACAAGCTAGTCAGTTAATGGGGTTATCTCCTTGGCAAAGCTTTTTTAAAGTCAGCTTAGTGCTCTCTCGTGGGGCAATTGTGGCGGCTCTTGCACTTATTAGTATGGAAACCATGGCCGACTTTGCAACAGTGAGTTATTTTGCCGTAAGTACATTAACGACTGCCGTATACGATACGTGGTTTGGTTATTACTCACTTACAGCGGCCGCTAAAATATCGGGTGTGATGTTACTGCTGTTATTTTTAGCATTAATGGCAGAGCGTTTTAGTCGCAGAAACCAAGCGGTATTTGAGCGACAATCAAGTGTAAATAGCGAATCGCTCTATGTATTAAAAGGAAAGTCTGCTTGGCTCGCAACGGCATTTTGTAGCTTTATTTTACTTATCGCTTTTGTAATTCCTATTGCAGTACTTATAAATTACGCCATTACCTACTTTGATAAAGCATGGGATGTAGAGTTTTTTAGTTACGCTTGGCAAAGTTTAAAAGTGGCAGGAGTTGTAAGTGTTATAACCATTACATTGAGTGTTTTTGTGGTTTTTTATCAGCGTGTTGCAAAGCAAACGTATCCGCTTATTCCTGGGCGTTTAGCAAGCACAGGCTATGCGCTGCCAGGAACTGTACTCGCTATTGCGGTTTTGTTACCTCTTACATTGTTAGAGAACACCATTAACACAGCGCTCGAGCCGTATAATTTAGATATTGGCTTACTGCTTACAGGTAGCATTCTTACTATTATTATTGCTTATATTGTTAGGTTTTACGCCATTGCACACGGAGCAATTGAGTCGAGTTTTTTACGTATTAGTCCATCACTTGATATGGCAAGCCAATCAATGGGTAAAAGCCAAGGGCAAACGCTGCGTTTAGTGCATCTACCTTTACTGCGAAGAGGGTTACTCACTGCAGCCCTATTGGTATTTATTGAATGTATGAAAGAGTTGCCAGCTGCGCTATTGCTCAGACCGTTTAATTTTGAAAGCTTAGCTACTCATGTATTTCAGTATGTGAGTGACGAGCAATTAGAGCTCGCTTCAATATCTGCATTATTTATTGTTATTGTTGGGTTTATTCCTTTGTATTTTATTAATCGTTCTATGGAGCAGCGTAGTTAAATGAGTAGTTTAATTTTACAAGGCGTGAGCTATCACTATAACGGCACAAAGGTTATTCACGATTTAGATTTAACAGTAGGTAAAGACGAAATTGTTTGCCTACTCGGGGCGAGTGGATGCGGAAAAACAACCACATTAAAAGCGATTGCAGGTTTAATTGAAGCCAAGCAAGGGTCTATTTTTATAGACGGTAAATTAGTGAGTGATGAGCAATCGTTTGTCTCACCTGAGCATCGTAACATCGGCATGATGTTTCAAGATTATGCGTTGTTTCCGCATTTAACGGTGGCAAATAATATTGCATTTGGGCTTAGTAAAATGAGTAAAGCTCAAAAGCAGCAACGCGTTGATGAAATGCTTAAGCTTGTACATTTAATTGGCTGTGCTGACAGGTTTCCACATCAGTTATCGGGTGGCCAACAGCAACGCGTCGCTATCGCTCGTGCATTAGCTTATAAACCTAGTTTATTACTCCTTGATGAGCCTTTTTCAAACATCGACACACAAGTGCGCTTTGAATTAATTGCCGATATACGTCGAATTATTAAAGCAACTCAAGTGTCTGCTGTGTTTGTTACACATTCAAAAGAAGAGGCGTTTGCCTTTTCAGATACACTTGCCATTATGCATCGCGGTAAAATTGAGCAACAAGGCACGCCCGAGCAGCTTTTTGCAGCTCCATGTTCAAAGGAGGTTGCAGAGTTTCTGGGTCAAGGCATATACTTGAGCGCAGAAGTATTAACAGCAACTGAATACAAAACACCATTTGGTTTAGTCGAATCTTATATTGAGAGTAAGCAAAACGTAAGTGCAGGGCTTATATATGTGCGCCCTCATCAAATAGAATTAGTGGCAGATAACCAAAGTGACAAACTCAGCAAGCGAGCTACAATCATAAGTCGTCGCTTTATTGGTTCGGCGTATGTTTATTCACTTGTTATTGATAAACAAGAAATTGAAGTTGCTGCACAATATGGCCAGTCATTTGAAAATAATGAGCAGGTTATAATAAAAATAAAACCTCACACGGTGAATTTTTTCGAATCGTAATTAATTTGTTATTCGCTGTGTTTTTATCTGTAAAACTAAGGAATAACAATGGCGCAAGCGCAATCAGGGATTTGTGCTGAAGCAAACTTACACGGTTTGCACTTATTTTTTAATGTGTTTGATGGTCAAGATGAATCACTTCGCGCAAAGTTAAAACAAGTAAGCGCTATTGAAGAAGAATTTAGCGATCAATTTTCAGAATCAATGCTCTCTTGTATGGTTGCTATTGGTGCGCAATATTGGCCGCATATCCTCCCTGAATACATCCCAAGCGAATTACAGAGCTTTCCTAATATAAACCATAGCGATCATCAAATGAGCGTACAACCGTGCGATTTATTTGTGCAAATTCGCTCTGACCGTGAAGACGTTAACCATTTATTTGCGCTGCAAATTTTAAAACTATTTGCCCCCGATGTTGAGCTGGTGGAGCAAATTCGTAATTTTCGCTTTTTAGATGGTCGTGATTTTAATGGTTTTATTTATGGTGGCGACACCGCACATGGAAGAAAAAAGCGCGCTACGGCTTTAATTAGTAACCCTGGCAATTTTGAAGATCAGGGGAGTTATATTCATGTACAGCGTTATAAGCATGATTTAACTATGTGGCAGCACTTATCATTGAGCGAGCAAGAACAAATAATGGGGCGTACGCGCCTTGATAACACGCTAATTACCCCCGCGATCGAAACCAGCCATGCTTCGCGAAGTGAGCTAAAAGACGAAGACGGACAACCGCTATTATTAAATCAGAGCATGCCTTATGGCGATGTGTATGAGCAGGGAATGTTATCAATTACATGCGCTTGTACGGGCACCGCATTTGAAAAAGTACTTAATAGTCGTTTAGGGGAAGGGGATTGTTACGACCACTGGCTTGATTTTACTCAAGCCGATATGGGTTCTGCTTTCTTTGCGCCTTCAGTCGGGTTTTTAAAACAAATTTAGTTTGCTATTAAACCGTATCAAATAAAATGCGAACACGTTCAAGTGTTACATCTATTTCAGATATTTTAGCAGGAGCGATAAAAATAGTATCGTCGCCTGCAATTGTTCCTAGTACGCCATCTGCTTTACCTAATGAATCTAATAAACGAGCGATAAGCTGAGCGGCGCCTGGACTGGTACGAATAATGATCATCATTTCGTTGTGCATAATGTCGATTACTAATTGGCGTAATGGGCTTTTAGCCGTAGGTACACCCATTTCAGCTGGTAAGCAGTAAACCATTTCTTGTTTGGCGTTACGTGTGCGTACAGCACCAAATTTACTTAGCATGCGCGATACTTTACTTTGGCTTATATTGTCAAAGCCTTGATCTTTTAATGCATCAACTATTTCGCCTTGAGAGCCAAAATTTTCTTCTTTTAATAGTGATTTAAATGCTTTTACTAGTGCTTCTTGTTTATCTTGTGGTTGCATAGTCTTTATTCGTTTTTGTTATTTATGCCGCAAATTCTACACAAAAATGAATAATTATGCAGCAGTTGTTTAGTTAACTTGCCAGTTTGATGCGTTAAATCACAAAAGTTTACGACTATGGTCGAAAATATACTTGAAATAGACAGGATAAATTTGTTTTTAGTCGCTAATTTCATTATCTTAAGAGCCACAAATGTTTCCTACCTCAAATTACGGAGAATTCCAATGAAAGTTGCTGTATTAGGTGCTGCAGGCGGTATCGGCCAAGCGTTGTCTTTATTATTAAAAACAGGCTTACCAGCTGGCTCTGAATTATCACTTTATGATGTTGCACCAGTAGTACCAGGTGTTGCGGTTGACCTTTCTCACATCCCAACAGATGTTAAAGTAGCAGGCTTTGGCGCAGACGAATTAAACAAAGCGCTTGAAGGCTCTGACATCGTTCTTATCCCAGCGGGTATGCCACGTAAACCAGGTATGGATCGTGCTGATTTATTTAATGTAAATGCTGGTATCATCAAAACTTTAGCAGAAGGCATTGTTGCTAGCTGTCCTAAAGCGTTAGTAGGTATTATTACTAACCCAGTAAATGGCACAGTTCCAATCGTTGCTGAAGTATTCAAAAAAGCAGGTACTTACGACGCTAAACGCGTATTCGGCATTACTACGCTTGACGTTATTCGTTCAGAAGCATTTGTTGCTGAACTTAAAGGCGTAGACGTAGCAACTGTTAAAGTACCAGTAATTGGTGGTCACTCAGGCACAACTATTCTTCCTCTACTTTCTCAAGTTAAAGGTGTTTCTTTCACTGATGAAGAAGTTGCTGCACTTACTCCACGTATCCAAAATGCGGGTACTGAAGTTGTAAATGCTAAAGCAGGCGGTGGTTCAGCTACGCTATCTATGGGTGCTGCTGCAGCTCGTTTTTGTATGTCTTTAGTTAAAGGCCTACAAGGTGAAGAAGTTGTAGATTACGCTTACGTTGCTGTTGAAAATGGCGATGCAGAGTACTTTGCACATCCAGTACGTTTAGGTAAAAACGGCGTAGAAGAAATTCTTTCTTACGGCGAACTAAGCGCATTTGAAACAAAAGCAAAAAATGACATGCTTGAAACTCTGAAAAAAGACATCAAAGAAGGTGTTGATTTCATGGCGTAATAGCCGGTTTAAGCAACAAAAAAGCCTGCATTTGCAGGCTTTTTTATTGCTCAGAATTAATGTCACACTGTGTAACTAGTTAAAACTAGTGGTCGCGGTCAACCGCAATACGGGCAAGGCTTATAAGTGCTTGCTTATAGTCAGACTCAGCTAAAAAGTCTAAACAGGCAATGGCTTTTTCGGCCTCAAGCTCTGCTTTTTGCATTGTAAACTCAAGCGCATTAGTTTGTTTTAGTGCAGTTAAAATTTCTTCTAAATGCTCCATACCATTACTGTGCTCTATTGCATCACGAATGAGCTGCGTTTGCTGCTCGCTACCATGTTGCATAGCATAAATAAGCGGAAGGGTTGGTTTGCCTTCAGCTAAATCATCGCCAATGTTTTTACCTAGCTGCTCAGCATCTGCATTGTAATCGAGTACGTCATCTACGAGTTGAAACGCAGTACCTAAATGCATACCGTATAGGTTTAGTGCATCAAGTGTCGCTTGGTCTTGCTCTGTGATAATGGCAGCAAGGCCTGTAGCTGCTTCAAATAATTTAGCTGTTTTAGAGTAAATAACCTGCATATAGCTGGCTTCAGTCGTATCTGGGTCATTGCAGTTCATCAGCTGCAATACTTCACCTTCAGCAATAATGTTTGTTGCATCGGCAAGTACTTGCATAATCTGCATTTTTCCAAGGCCAACCATAAGCTGAAATGAGCGAGTGTAAATAAAGTCACCAACCAATACGCTAGCAGCATTACCAAATTCAGCATTTGCTGTAGGCGTGCCACGTCGTAAGTTTGATTCATCTACAACATCATCATGCAATAGCGTTGCTGTATGGATAAACTCAACAATTGTTGCAAGTGTTATGTGATCTTTACCCTGATAACCGAGCGCTTTGGCTGCTAAAATAGCCAGCATTGGACGAACGCGTTTGCCGCCACTGCTAACTATATATAAACCAAGCTGATTAACTAACGCCACATCTGAGCGCATTTGCGCATGTATAAGTTGATTGACGTCATTCATATCGCTTTCGATTAACGCCTGGATAGCTTTTATATCCATTGATCTCCGAGCCAATTTTTATGTGTGAACGGCGCAGATTGTACAACAAAAAATGCACTAGCTCGATATTTTGTGACGATTGATTGAAAAAACACTATTAAAGTACTTAATTTAGACTGAATTAGCCAAGATAACTGATTAATTGATAATCAATATACAGTTTATGGTGTGCTTAGATATTGAGCTGTGAGGGTCATATTTGAGTACATTAATTTATTTCGGCTAAGAGTTAAAAAGCGCTTGGCAAAAGGGCCAATTAATATAAAATGGGGTAAATATTGAATTGCTCTCAAAGCAGCTACTTTTTATTCATTTTAATTACAAAATAGGCTTGCTAGTTATTTCGCGTTAGCGTAAACTTCGCGCCCTATCGAAGAATATTTTAGTTGCGCCGATTTGAGGGTGCACAGACGGAGTTAATTATGTACGCGGTTTTCCAAAGTGGTGGTAAACAGCATCGTGTGACTGAAGGTCAAACGATTCGTCTTGAAAAATTAGACGTTGAAACTGGTGCGGCAGTAGAATTTGATTCAGTACTTTTAGTTGCTGATGGTGAGAAAATCGAGATCGGTGTACCGTTCGTAAACGGTGGCAAGATAACAGCTGAGGTTGTTTCACATGGTCGCGGTGAGAAGATTAAGGTTGTTAAATTTAGACGCCGTAAGCATTCTCGTAAGCAAATGGGCCATCGTCAATGGTTCACTGAAGTTAAAATCACTAGCATTAGCGCTTAATTAGAGGTACTTAGAAATGGCACATAAAAAAGCAGCTGGTAGTACTCGTAACGGTCGCGATTCAGAAAGCAAACGCCTAGGTGTTAAGCGTTTTGGTGGCGAATCAGTTCTAGCGGGTAGCATCATTGTTCGTCAGCGTGGAACTCGTTTCCACCCTGGTACTAACGTAGGTATCGGTAAAGACCACACTATCTTCGCAAAAGCAGATGGTAAAGTTCAGTTTGAACAAAAAGGTCCTTTAAACCGTAAATACGTAACTATCGTAACTGAGTAATCAGTAAGGTAGTTAAAAACCCCGCCTTTGCGGGGTTTTTTGTTTTGTAGTCAGCCAATATATACCCAAGCCTGCATTTGTGCTGGCTTGGGTATATAATAGAGTTATTAAACAAGCCAATCCCTAAAGTGAGTAATCATGAAGTTTGTAGATGAAGTAGAAATTCGCGCAGAAGCTGGAGACGGTGGCAGCGGCATCGTGTCTTTCCGTCGTGAAAAATATGTTCCAGATGGTGGACCAGACGGCGGTGACGGTGGAGACGGTGGTAGTGTTTATCTACAAGCTGATGAAAACTTAAATACCTTAATTGATTATCAGTTTGAGCGCTTCCATAGAGCTGAACGTGGTACTAACGGTCGTAGCCGTAACTGTACAGGCCGAAAAGCTGATGACTTATTTGTTATGGTGCCTGTGGGCACGCGCATCATGGATGTTGATACCCAAGAGGGACTTGGCGATTTAACGCAACATGGTCAACGAATTTTGGTTGCAAAAGGTGGTTTCCACGGCTTGGGGAATGCGCGTTTTAAATCAAGTACTAACCGAGCACCTCGTCAAAAAACATTAGGCACACCAGGTGAAGTCCGTAACTTAAAATTAGAGTTACTATTATTAGCTGATGTTGGCTTACTTGGATTGCCAAATGCCGGTAAATCTACGTTTATCCGCAGTGTATCTGCAGCAAGACCAAAAGTAGCTGATTACCCATTCACGACGCTTATTCCTAATTTAGGTGTGGTACGTCCTGAAGCAAATAAATCATTTGTTATAGCCGATATTCCGGGTCTAATTGAAGGTGCATCTGATGGCGCAGGCCTAGGTATTCGCTTTTTGAAACATTTAGAGCGTTGTCGTGTGTTATTACACATCATTGATGTAATGCCGGTAGATGGTTCAAACCCTGTTGATAATGCGTTTTCGATTATTAACGAGCTGCACCAATACAGCCCTAAATTAGCTGAGAAGCCACGCTGGTTAGTATTTAATAAAATAGATTTATTACCAGAGGATGAAGCAAAAGCGTTATGCGAATCGATTGCAGAAGAGCTGGGCGAAACTGAAAATATCTATCACATTTCAGCAATTAATAAACTTAACACTCAACCATTAATCCACAACATAATGACACTACTTGATAGCATGCCTAAAGAGAAGTTTGTACAAGTGGAAGATGAAGAAGTTGAGTTTAAGTGGGATACCTATCATGAAAAAGCCACTAAAGGTAAGGGCAATGATGATGATTGGGATGACTGGGATGAAGATGATTACGACGTAGAAGTTGTCTACGAGCGTTAATTAAATAGAATTTACTAAAAAGGAGCTTATGCTCCTTTTTCTTTGTTTAAGAATAAAGTACTAGGTGTTTATTATGATAATTTCAATGATTGCAGCAATGGCAAATAACCGTGTAATTGGTCTAGATAATAAAATGCCATGGCATTTACCTGCAGATCTTCAGCATTTTAAAAAGGTCACTACGGGTAAGCCTGTGATCATGGGTCGTAAAACTTTTGAGTCTATAGGCCGTCCATTACCTGGGCGCCGTAATATTATTATTACTCGAAACAGCGAATATACTGCACAGGGTATTGAAGTAGTAAGTACGCCAGATGCCGCATTAGAACTCGTTACTACTGCTGAAGAAGTAATGATTATTGGTGGTGGTAATATCTATGAGCAATTTTTACCAAAAGCAGAACGCCTGTATCTAACTTTTATTGATTTAGATGTTAAAGGCGATACACAGTTTCCAGATTACAATAAAGTTGCTAATTGGTACGTGAAAGAAGAGCAAGAAAACCATCCGGATGACAAGAATTTATCTAGTTATAAATTCGTAACTTTATATAAAGAACGTTAACATTATTGCGTAAATTTTGATAGATTGATATAATATTCGATAGTCTATATAAGAACAAAGTATTATAAAGGGTTTGTCATGTTTAAATTACCAAAGCTAGTTGCACTTACTGCCGTTGTAGCTGTTAGTTCGTTTTCGTATACAGCACCTGTAAATGCTGAAGATCAATTAGCAGTATCTATTTGTGAATATATTGCGGCAGACGATAAAAACCGATTACGCAGCAAGCTTAAAAGCTCTCGTGTAAAAATTCGTAATATTTATGATGCAGTACAATGTAATGGTAATAACTTATTACGCCATGCTGTTGCTAGTAATGCAGTAGATACTGGTGAGTATATAGTTAAAAACTTATCAAAAAGTGCGTTAACAGATGGTGCTGACATTGCTTGGGCTGAAGGTAATTTTGCCAGCTCACCGCTTATTGCAGTAATTAAAGATCGTGCAGGTCTTTAATTATAAAAAGGTTTTGTAACGCTACCTTTAGTTAGAAATTTATTGGTCTGGGTTTGTTATTTATAGCAAACCCAGGCTTTTTTCGTTTAGCTAATGTAATCTCACCCCACAACAAAATCATTAATAAGTTCACTATTTACCTATCTATTTTATATTCCTAAAGTGTAGAGTCTTCACTTTAAAAGCAGCTTCAAATTTACTTCTTCAAAAGAGGTAACTTTATTCAGCTGGTATCTATTTTGTATCTGCTAGTTTATTTACAAACTTAATCACTAAGGACAGATATGAAAGCTGTAATTCCAGTAGCTGGCTTAGGGACGAGAATGCTCCCTATGACAAAAGCTATCCCAAAAGAAATGCTCCCAATAGTCGATAAGCCTCTAATTCAATATATTGTCAGCGAATGTGTGTCCGCTGGTATTAAAGATATTGTGTTAGTTACGCATAGCTCTAAAAATGCAATCGAAAACCACTTTGATACAAGTTATGAACTAGAAGCGACTCTTGAGAAGCGTGTTAAACGAGCTTTATTAGATGAAATTCGCTCTATTTGTCCAAATGATGTAACTATTATGAGTGTACGCCAAGGTGAAGCTAAAGGGCTTGGACATGCTATTTTATGCGCTAAACCAATAGTTGGTGATAACAACTTTGTTGTGCTCCTGCCTGATGTGATACTTGATGCCTATACTGCGGATCAAGAAACTGAAAACTTAGCGGCCATGATTAAACGCTTTAAAGAAACTCAAGCAAGCCAAATAATGCTTGAGCCGGTAGCTAAAGAAGACGTTAGTAAATATGGTATTGCTGATATAAACGGTGTTGAGTTAATGCCAGGTAAAAGTGCTGCAATTAAAGCAATGGTTGAAAAACCTGATGCAGATTTAGCGCCTTCTAATCTAGCTGTTGTAGGGCGATATGTACTGAGTAAGAATATTTGGCCTCTACTTGCAAAAACGTCTGTAGGTGCTGGCGGTGAAATACAACTTACAGATTCTATTGACGCATTAATGGCACAAGAAACCGTTGAAGCATTTCATATGAGTGGTCGCTCTCACGATTGTGGAGATAAGTTAGGCTACTTAAAAGCAATTGTTGAGTACAGTCTGCGAGATGAAAAGCTAGGTAATGATTTTTCAAGTTTTATAAATGATTTGAATTTACCTTAATACAGCGCGTATTCTTCGTTCTATGGTAGGCTGTTTTGAGCTACTAAGTTAGCCGTACTTTTTATACATAGTAGTAGGCTACGTAGTACGATTGTTACTTATTCTGTATTAATCTTTTCAAGGAATTACCATGATTGAGCAAGGCCAAGAATTACCAGCAGTGACGTTAACGCAATTAACTGACGACGGTATGCAATCTCTTACAAATAAAGAATTGTTTGAAGGTAAAAAAGTCGTGTTATTTGCAGTACCTGGTGCGTTTACTCCAACGTGTTCAAATGCCCATTTACCTGAGTTTATTACCCTTGCTGATAAAATTAAAGCAAAAGGTGTTGATGCTATTTACTGTGTATCTGTTAATGATGCATTTGTTATGAAAGCATGGGGTGATTCACAAAACGCGCAAGAAATTACAATGCTTGGGGATGGCGATGGAAGTTTCACTAAATCGTTAGGGCTTGATAAAGATACTGCTAGTTTTGGTGGTATACGTTCAACGCGTTACGCTATGATTATTGAAAATGCGCTAGTAACAGGTTTATTTGTAGAACAAGACAAAGAGTTTGTTGTAAGCCGCGCAGAATCAGTACTAGAGAAGCTATAACAGTAATAAAGTGTAGATTTTAGCTTTAACTAATCTGCTAGTTATTATTGAAAAACCGATGTTGGCAACAACATCGGTTTTTTTATTAAAGGCCCAAACTTTAAATTACGGTTGGTATTGCCCGCTAAGCGTTAAACCAGAGAAAGTGCTATAAGCGTTAACGCTTAAGTGCCAAGTACCTGCTTGTGGATTAGTAAATGTACATGTTTCTGCATTGCCATTTTTATAAGGGCGGCAATCGTATGAGCTTGCTGTTGGTTGGCTACCGTATTTTACAAATAAATCAGCATCGCCACTGCCACCCGATGTTGTTACTGTAAACGTACTCATTCCAGCTGGTACATCTAACGTGTAATGTTTCCACTGCCCAGTATTGGCTGACACATCGCTTATAGTGCCGCCGCCTGCTTGTGGAGTACCTGAACCGCCACCCGATGATGAACCACCAGTAATATTACCTACCAAGCTAACAGCTGAATACGCAGAGTAGCCGTTAAGCATTACGTGGTAAGTTCCCGCAGTAGGGTTATCAATAGAACACTCTTCGCTATTACCGCCTTTATATGGACGACAATCATAGGTAGTAGTTGTAGGTTTACTGCCTGCACGTACGTATAAATCAGCATCGCCAGTACCACCACTCATAGTGAATGTTACGTTAGTTGCACCGCTTGGTACTGTCATCGTGTAAAATGCTTGTGCATTTGCAGCCCCACTTAAACCTGTTTTAGCTTCACCATTAATAAGCTCGCTATCGCCACCTGTAGGTGGAGTAGTGCCGCCACTTGCTGCTGCAACAGCTGCGGCAGCATCAACAATACCCGTACCACAGCTAGTACATGTTGCAGGGAACGAACGGGTAGTTGATTTTAAAATACTTTCTATTTCGTCAGGCGTTGCATCTGGTTTTGCTTGCTTAATAAGTGCCGCAACACCTGCTACGTGAGGCGCAGCCATTGATGTACCTTGTGAAAAGCCATAGCTGTCGCTTGAAGGTGTAGACGAACCTGAATTGTATGTTGATAGAACGCCTTCAGAGTCGTTTGCAAAGCTTTGTGCGCCGCCTGGTGCTGCAACATCAATATTGCTACCGTAGTTTGAGTAATAAGCTCTGCCGCCATTACGGCCCACTGAGGCTACATTTACTACACCGTTACAGTTACCTGGGTTGTAGTTTGCTGAGTTATCGTTATCGTTACCTGCAGCAATAACTACCACAGTGCCGTTACTACGTGCTGTGTTAATTGCATTTTGAGTTGTAGAGCTACATGAACCGCTGCCACCTAAACTCATATTAATTACATCAGCAGGGTTTGAGTTAGCAGGAATACCTGAAACACTTCCACCAGATGCCCAAATAATACCATCTGCAATATCTGAGGTTAAACCACCACACTTACCGAGTACACGAACAGGCACTACTTTTGCGTTATAAGCTACGCCTGCAACACCTTCACCGTTATTGGTTACCGCAGCAACTGTGCCGGCTACGTGCGTGCCATGCCAGCTAGAGTTTTGTGCACCGTTAGTGCCACATTCATTCGCAGCAACTGCATCACCAGGATCGCGTGCATCGCTATCGCGACCACCACCGTCATTAGCTACCGAAAGGTTAGAGATCATATCGTAACCCGGTAAAATATTAGCGTTTAAATCAGCATGAGGGCGGTAGCCCGTATCTAGTACAGCTACAACTACACCGCTACCCGTTGCGGTATCCCATGCGGTCGGCAAGTTTAAACCACCGGCTTGCTCGTAGTAGTGCCATTGGTCATCAAAACGTGGATCGTTAGGAGTTGAAAACGGCTTTAGCATTTGATCCACTTCAATGTATTCCACATTGCCAGAATCAACCATTTCTTGCATAAACTCTTGGGCCTCAGCCGCACTTAATTTTTTATCAGCACGCATTACGTGATGATTATTAAGTGCCATTGCACGAACGTATTTTGCTTTTACTTTACCTTTTTTAAAAGCGAAGTTTTTAACAAAGCTTTGTGCGCGCTTTTTCATGCTAGCTGGGCTTGCGTCTGCAGTTGAGAGGCTCGCCATTTCGTTATTATTTTTATATTTAATAATGAACTGAGTTTCGAAACCGCCTTGGCTTTGTAGTTTAGCCGATGTTTCGGCCATTGAACTTGAAACTGATTGAGCCATGCCAGATGTTGCAGCAAAAAGCGTACTAACTGTAATTGCAATTGCGCATCTTTTAAAAGTTTTACTTGTTGTCATAATTATCCCTAGATTTTTATTTATTATTTCGTGATGTAAGATCACGATGCGGGAACAAAAGTAAACGATCTGTTAACTAGGTTAAAATATCAATTTATTATGTACCTCTTTCATTTAGTTATAACTCAGGTTTTTAGCAGTTTACTCGTTGTTTAGTATTTGTCATATAAATTAAAAATAAGTATAAAGGGTTGGTTTGTTGTGCGGGTAATTATTTCCGACTTATTACTGATGCGTTTTTGTTGTGTTATTGCTAATAATTTAAATGCTACGTTGTTAGCTATCAAACTTTGCTATAATCGGAAAAATTTTTTAGTAGGGTAAAATAATGAGTCAAGTAGATGTAATTGTGATAGGTGCGGGAGCAGCAGGATTAATGTGTGCAGCGCAAGCTGGATACCGTGGCCGAAGCGTTACAGTACTTGATATGGGCAAAAAACCAGGTCGTAAAATTTTAATAAGTGGTGGTGGGCGTTGTAATTTTACAAATGAAAACACAACCCCTGATAACTACTTATGCGCAAATGCTCATTTTGTTAAATCATGTTTAAGTCGCTATACACAGCATGACTTTATTGAGCTGGTAGACAGACATGGCTTGGCGTATCACCATAAAACACTAGGTCAGCTTTTTTGCGATAACAATGCACAAGACATTGTTGATATTTTACTGACCGAATGTGAGTGGGCCGGGGTAAATATAAAACTACGCAGTGAAGTGATCAGCGTATCAAAAACCGAAACCGGCTATAGCGTTACCACAGAGCAAGAAACCTTAAGCTGTGAGTCGTTAGTTATAGCATCAGGTGGCTTAACTATGCCAAAACTAGGGGCTACACCAATAGGTTATAAAATTGCAGAGCAGTTTGGCTTAAGCGTGTTACCAACTATGGCTGCACTTGTGCCGTTTACTTTGCATCAGCATGATAAAGAGCGTTTTGAAGGGCTCTCGGGAATTAGTATCCCTTGTGAAGTTTCAAGCGAAGACGGCACCGTATTTAAAGAAAACATCCTCTTTACTCATCGAGGGTTATCGGGCCCAGCAATATTGCAAATAAGCTCATTTTGGCGAGCAGGGCAGGCTGTAACTATAAACTTATTACCTGAAATTGATTTAAGGCAGCAACTTGCTGACTGGCGAGAAACGCAAGCCCAAAAGTCGTTAAAAAATAGCCTTGCAACTATTTTACCTAAACGCTTTATAGAAATACTGCACGAAAGCAAAGCGATACCAGATTGTAATATTAATCAGCTTACCCATGCTCAAATAAATGAGTTAGTAAATTATATTCATGCGTGGCAAATTAAACCCAATGGCACAGAAGGTTATAGAACAGCAGAAGTAACATTGGGCGGTGTAGATACCGACGAGTTGAGCTCAAAAACCTTTGAAGCTAAAAAAGCTAAAGGCCTATACTTTATAGGCGAAGTAACTGACGTAACAGGGTGGCTTGGAGGCTACAACTTCCAATATGCGTGGAGCTGTGGATTTGCTTGTGGGCAGCACGCTTAAGTTTAGGTTATAAACCCATTTAAGTAAGTTGATTGAGCGATAACGGTTGAATCGTTATCGCTAACACATACTTTATTGCGTCCATTATTTTTAGCCTTATATAGCGCTATATCAGCCCGCTCCAGTAGTTTTAGCACTGTATCGTCTTTTTGTATCGTTGCTAATCCAATACTTATAGTAAATGCTACATTTGTAACTGTGTTTTCGGCAATATACTTTCTCAGGTCATCGGCTTTTTTAGCGCTATCATTTAAAGAGGTGTTGGATAAAATAATAGTGAATTCTTCTCCGCCCCATCGCGCAATAAGTGCGTCATTTCCCATACGGCTTTTTAATATTTTTGCAAATTCAGTTAGCACGTTATCACCTACCAAATGCCCGTAGGTATCGTTTATATTTTTGAAGTGATCTATATCGCAAATAAGTAAGCAATGTGGGGTTTTAAAAACGTCATTTTTAGCAATTAACTGTGATAATTCAAAATCAAATTTTTGCCTGTTATAAAGCCCCGTTAACTTATCGGTTTCTGCTAAGTGTTGAATTTCTAAGTTACGGATAGATAATCGAGTGTATGCCGAAAACCGTGTTTTTTCGTAAAATCTAAAAATTAAAATATGAGCAAGGCTTACTTCTATAAGATTAAATAAAGAGCCTAAGCCAATTGTTACAGTTTGCTGTTGTTGTAAATACACAAGATACGCACAAATAGCAAAAGCGACTGTACTAAATAGGCTTCCCCAGTTTCTTCCAACTAAAAAAAAGCTAAAAGGCGGGATCAACGTTGCCCAAAATAAAGAATGCGCATGTCCGCCTACAGAAATCACAAACATCATTATTAAGCTAACAACCATAAGGGCAACGGCCCATGCTGCTGCATTTACGTTGGCTGTTTTATTAAACCAAGTATAGATACCTAGTGATATAGTCAGCCCTAAGGCATCAATTAAAGCAATGTCATAGCTTTCAAAGTAGAAAAGGTTGAGGAGTGTTAAAACTAAAAAATAACTCGTAGTTATTAGTAAAGAGTGGGCTATTAAACGAGTACGCCAAAAGTCCTTATGATCTTTAGGGTATTGCGGAAACTCCTTATACCAAAAACCTAGCATACCAAATAATCCTTGAGTCCATTAATTTAAAGATTATTACCTATATAAGATTTTTATTATAGCTTTTTAACTTTGATTAAAGGAGTATTGCAGGTTGGAAGTGAGTTATTGATATAAAAGCTTAACGGGTTAAACGCTAACCACGCTAAGCTTTATTATAATTCAGGTTAGAGCTGAATAGTTAACTATTTATAGCAGGGCGATAATCACTCTTAACACCTGCGTAATTAGGGCCAAATATAGAAAGTCCTTTTGGTGTTGTAAATTCAACAGGTGCTGGCAAAATAATAACGGATACAGGCATACCTATTTCATAATTTGGATTGGTGATTGGCGTACCCGCTTGTGTGTTTAGGCAACAAATTAAATCAGGGATGGTAACGTGTACTTCTTTATTTAAAAACGCAGCCATATTTTCGTTTTTAACCGTAATTTTATAACTGTTACCAGCAAACTCGCCAGTGCCAGCAAGCATAACTTCGCCTATGGTAAAGCCTTCAAGTGTTTTAAATTCAAACTCACTAACAATTCCTTCAAACGCGACAAATCCATTACCTTGCTCGGCAACTACATTAATAGTGTTTTCATTTGAGTTGTTGGCTTCACGCATGGCTCTTCCAAGCTTTAATGCTTTACTTATCGTGCCGTGAATAACCGCATCTTTCATCTGTTCAATAGGAAGAATATGATCAATGGCCGCGATGTCGTTACGGCTTATTTTGGCAAGGGCACGCACTACGGTTTCAGCGCGTAAGTCATCCATAACGTTTTCACAAATAAAGCATTCGCCAAATTCGTTTGCGGTAATAATTGGTGCTGCGGGTAAATTATTTAAATAATAGGTTGAGTGGGTAATTTCAGGAACTGCTCGTCCAGCAGGGTCGGCATCAATAATATAGCCGTCAAACATAGCCGCTAAATAAAACGATACCGCAGTGTTAGCGCCACCTAGTTCGCAACAAATCGTTCCGTAAATGGACTCTTTATTCATGTACTCAAGGGCGCGATCGTAGGCCGCTAAAATAGAATGCTTACCTGTCCGTGGGAGATTAGCGTAAGCTCGCTCTTCCGTATCTGTTAGTGGCGAGATTGCCCCTAAAATATAAGGTGTGCATACAAGTTCGCCTGCGGGTACTTCATCTGCGCTAATAAGTTTAAACGTTTTACCTAGTGCAAGGGCTTCGTCAATGTAATTTATGCCTTCACTTAGCTCACCGCCACCACCGGTACCTAAAATGGCGCAGCCGTATAAAATATCAATTAGTTGTTCACGATTAAGAATTTGCATGTGTGTATCGCTATTGGTTATCTAAAAAAGAGGCTGCCTTAAGATTGTTTAAAGCAGCTATTTGAGAGTTGAAATTAAAAGTCGTAGCTTAGCTCTACGCCGTAACTACGTGGTTTATTAGGTTGGCGCGCAAGTTCAGTAATTCCATCGCCATATAAAAATATATCTTCAATGGCACGCTCATCAGTGAGGTTGTCTACGTAAACTTGCACTGTCCATTGCTCAGATTTAATGCCAATCCCGGCATTGAGGTAGGTGTAGCGTGATGACTCTACATCTGGAATATCAATGCTGAAGGTTTTAGGCCCTTCTATTAATACCTCAGCGCGGGAAAACAGTGACCACTGGCCGTTTAATTGCGTATTATGATTGGCCGATATGCTGTAGTTGTATTCAGGGACCCAAAACTGTGCTCTGCCAGTAAGCTCAGGGCGCAGTGCAAAGCTTTTTATTTCTGAATCAATAATACCTGCGCTTAGGTTTATGCTTAAATTGCTGGTGGCTGCATAGGCCGCCTCTAGCTCTAAGCCTTTGGTTTGCACTTCATCAATTGATAGATTTTCGAGGGTGTATGTATCTACATTAAATTGCGTAAATTGAGCATCGTCTTGGTCAATAATAAACGCAGCTCCATTAAGGGTTAATTTGCTATCAAACAAAGACGTTTTAAAACCCATTTCGTAGCTATCAGATACTTCTTGATCAAAGGTACGGCTAATTCCTTCTGCAGGCTCATTAAAGCCGCCACTTCTAAATCCGTGCGAATAACCCGTATAAAGTAAAAAGTCATCCGTAACTTGGTATCCTAAAGTTACTTTTGGCTGTAGTTGGCTAAACGACTTTTTAGCGTAAGTATCTGTTTTATTAGTTGGGTCAAACGACTCGCGAGTATCGTGATCGTAACGTAGTGCACCGGTTAGCTCTAACTGCGAGGTAATATCGTAGTTAAATTGCCCCGCAAGAGCCCACGCATCACTGCTGTTATTATCGATAATAGATAAGTAAGGTTCATCGTTTGCAAAGTCTTTACGGGTGAGTATTTGTGCATCCGTAAAGTCATCATAAAAAAGTACCGCAGTGTCGCGGTCGCGCTGTTGATAAAATGCCGACACAGACCATCTAAACTCCTGATCTGACTGAGATATAAAGCGAGATTCAACAGTTAACGATTCAATGTCGTATAACCCTTCAGTTCCAAATGGGGCTCTAAACAAGCCATCTTCATCTATAAATGTTGCATCAGCTGAGTAGTCGCCATCGTAAAAATGTTCATTTTCAGAGTTGCTGTAAGCGGTAACAAATTCAAATTTACCTAAATCGTAATGTTGCGTCAGCTTAGCGCTTAGCTCATATACATCACGCTCATCTTCGTTAATAATATTTTGCGAGGTATTAATAGAGAAGTCTTCAATGGTGTCATCGTTTACGCTTTGATAGTAAGCAAAACCTGCTTCGCTTGACGTGTATTTACCTTTAAGGTTTATTGATGTGTCTTCAGTCAATTCAAATTCTAATTGCGAAAATACAGATTGTTCTTTTAATGGATCGGCTTTATCACCCGTGTAAGTATTTTTAATAAGGCCATCGGTATCTTTTATATAACCACCGGCTCTAAAATAAGCCGTGTTTTCATCATTTAACGACCCTGACACAACTGCATTTAGGTTATAAGTATTACCATTACCAATTGAGCCTTTAACTTTACCTTCAAAGTCTTCAATAGGTTTTTTTGTCGTAACAATGACCGCACCACCAATAGCGCCTCTACCGTACAGTGCGCCTTGCGCGCCACGCATAACTTCAATGCGCTCAATATCTACTAAGTCTTGGTTAATAAACTCTAAATCGGGGGCGGTTACACCATCAACAACAAACGCCAGTGGCGGATCGCCTACTTGCGGTGTAATTAACCCTCGAATAGTTATACGCGCAAGGCCGGGTCTAAAGTTATCAAGTTGCGATAGATTAGGCGTTAAATTAGCAACATCACGAAAGCTGGTAATACGAGATTTTTCAATCGTATCGGCGCTAAAGGCGGTAACAGAGTCTGGCACGTTTTGAATTGACTCAACACGTCCTCGAGAGATAACAGAAATTTTTTCGATAGTGTTGGCTGTATTATTTTGTTCTTGTGCATTAACGTGTGACAAGCACGATAAACTCACCGCCGATGCTAAAAGCGTTTTATGGAATTTTGTTCTATTGTATCTGCTCATGTTATATGTCCTAATGTCACGACTAAGGTAATGTTTTTAACGTACAAACATTGTCGCTTTTTCAGACAAAATAATATTTTGTAAAACCTCAAATGAGCACAAACATATTGTGAAAATATCTAGCAGGCGCTAAGTTTTATGTACATTTTGACAATAGGTTTACAAAATTAATTATTTTTCAATGTGAAACCAGTTATGAAAAAAACGATAAAGATAGACAGATATAACCAAAAAATATTAGCAATAGTGCATCTTACTGCCGATCTCACTAATGTAGAGTTAGCAGAGCGAGTAAACCTTTCTCCCAGCGCTTGTTTTCAACGCGTTAAAGCATTAAAAGAAGCTGGGTATTTTCGTACATTTCATGCCGATATTAATCTTGAACAAATATGTGAGCATGTGTTTGCTTATATGGAATTTACTCTTGAGGACAATAATTTAGCTGCTAGGCGTAAATTTTTAGCTGAAATACACGATATCCCTGAAATAATGGATTGCATGCAGTTAAGTGGTGATATTGATTACATTTCGTTTTGTTGTTTTGCAGATATTCAGGCGCTTAACGCAATGTGCGATAAGTTAACGGGCAGTAGTAATTATACGATTAAAAAATTAACCACACGTATCGTGCTTGAGCGAGCCAAGTTCTTTTTAGGCTACCCGCTTGAAAAGCTAAGATGGCGAGACGAAATGAAAATAGAAGAAGACGAACAAGGCGCTGATTAGCGCCTTGATTAGTTATAAGTGCTTATTAACTGGTTTTGGCTTAATTACCTTTACAAAAAAAGTATAAATAATTGCGGTTAAAATAATAGCATCAATAACGGTAATGCCACTCAATGACACGTTAAATATTGCCCCATTACACACAGCAAATGCCGCACCTACAAACCAAGCTGTAAATGCAGGTATAGAAAAGCGCGCGTTATTGGTAAGCGTACTGGCGTTGTACGCATCAGGCTTTATAAATAATGCATCAACAATAATAACGCCTGCAACGGGCACAAAAATATCTGACAAAAATGCTAAAAAGCTAATAAACATATCTAAAATATTTATAAATGCGGCGCCAATTCCTACTAGTCCTAATAAAACAATAACCCACTTTTTATGCCAATGCGGAAAAGTTGCTTCTACACTGAGTGCGGTACTGTATAAGTTTAGTGAATTTAAAATCCAACTTCCTGCAATCACAATAAAAAAAGCCGAAAATCCTAGGTTGAGCGCAAGCATTAAACTGAGTATTTCGGTTTCTTGCATGGCGGCTGCTGCAAATACAGCTACAAAAATAACGAGCAGTTCAATAATCATATAAGCAATAAAAGAGGTGTATATGCCGCCACGTTTTTGTTTAGAAAAACGGGTTATATCGGGCAAGATAATTGCGCCAATAATAACGCCACCAACAATAGCGGCTACACCATCTTCAAGTGATAAGTCTGCTGACTTTTCTAAATTAATAAAATCAATAAATGGCATGTTATCTAATGCGCCAAATAGCATCATTGCGGTCACAAAAGCTAAAATGGGGATCATAATAGAAGCCAGTACATTAATAGCTTTAAATCCGTATAATGTGGTTATGAGCATGGCGCAGCCAGCAGCTATATCAATTGGCCACTCAGGCATAATAATATTAAATTCAGCGCTCAGTAGGCGTACTACTGCATTCGAAAACAAGTCAATATTTACTCCAAACCAGCCAATTAATGACAAAGCAAAAGCTATATTTACAATGCCAGCACCTGCATTACCAAAGGCTATTTTCACTAACAGATAAGAGCTTAAGCGGCTTTTTACACCTATTGTGCCCATGGCACCGCCAATTACGGTTAAAATGATAGATCCAATGACTAACGCCCAAAGTGTATTACTCACACTTGAACTTTGATGAATTTCTAAGCCGGTTATAAACGTGGGTAATGAAAAGCTTAGCATTGCAGCAATTGCGGCAATACGTGGCCAAGCAACTTGTTCGCTTGTGCATATGGCGTGGGGATATTTCTCGTTGGGCATTACCTGTTCTCTTATTTTTATATCTTTAATATTACTATACGCTGCTGGCGTGCAAAATTTTCTATTATTGGTGTGGTATTCAAAAGATTAGGTTTAAAAAAATGGCTGTAAAAAAATATTATTTTGTTAAGTTGATAGCCCTTTTTGAGGTGAATTAAATCCAGCGCAAAAAAAACCGCCAAACTGGCGGTTAAAAGGTCTACACAACACTGTAAAAGTTATGACTACATAGTTACTTTAATAGCTCGATCACATCAAAACAGGCACCCATTGTATGGTAATCAGTTTTACCTATTGGGCTTTTCATCGTGTCTATTTTTTTATTGTCAGCGGTTAAAATTCTAAACCAGGCTCCGTATTTATGATCAACTAAATGCTGCCACGAATACTGCCAAATTTTGTCATACCATTGCTGATATTTTTCATCCCCTGTTGCTTGATAAAGATACGCTGCACAACACAGAGTTTCGGCTTGCACCCAAAAGTACTTATCGTCATCGTAAATAGTTTTATCAGGAGCAAAGCCGTAGCAAATACCGCCGTGTTTTTTATCCCATGCTACATTTATTGAGTTATCAAATAAGGCTTGAGCGCGTTCAATAAGCCATTTTTGTGGCTTATGCTTATTTAAAAACATAAGCAGTTTTGACCACTCTGTTTGATGGCCAGGTTGAAAGCCCCACGGACGAAATAAATTTTTAGGATCGTCTTTGTTGTACTCTAAATCGACCTGCCAATTTATATCGTAATGCTCCCAGATTAATCCGCCCATTAAATTAGCTTGGCGGTTAACCATGTTGTCGGCAAGTGTGAGCGCACGGTTTAAAAATATTTCGTCTTTTGTGGCTTCATAGGCGGCAATAAGTGCTTCACAAGTATGCATGTTGGCATTTTGGCCGCGGTATGAATCACATTTTGTGAAGTCGCTGTTATGTTGATCTTTATATAAACCGGCTTTTGCATCCCAAAAATGTGTTTCCATTGTTTGAAATGTATCGTTTAGGTATTCGCGCGCCTCTATAACACCTGCGCGATATGCCCAGCTGTACGCTAAAATAACAAATGCAAAGCCATAGCAATGATTGGTGTTATCAAGCACGGTGGCTTGGCCGTTTTCAACTTTTAATAACCAGTTGTAGCCACCTGTTTGCTCAACAAGGTGATGCTTACGAATAAACTCAATCCCCGATTTAACACGGTTTAGGTACTTTTCGTCATTAAAGGTTTGGTACGCACGCGCATAGTTAAATACAAAGCGAGTAGAGCTTACTAAGTGGCGCGTGTGTTTATCAAACACCTCACCGTTATCAGAAAAGTTTTGGTAAAAACCACCGTGTTCATCGTCAATATTTGGCTCATAAAACGCTAGTGTGTCGCTAATGTGCTGCGTTAAAAATTCACGGCTTTTAAAGTTATCTGGTGTGCTTTTCATAGTTCGCTCCTAAAATCGTGTAGAGACTTTTGGTTAGGTAGGGAGTTAAATGCCCCTTTGTAAGATGCGGCATGGGCACCACATAATGAAGCAAATTCAAAAATAGTTGTTAGTATTTCAGGCGTGTTGCAAAGCTCGCTAAAAGAGCTGGGTGTCAGGTTTTGTAAGCCTAGTTGATACAGCAATCCACCTACAAACGCATCTCCTGCAGCGGTGGCATCAACCATAGTAACCTTTTTAGGGTGAAGCGTTTGCTTGGCATTTTTTGTATACCAATGCATAGGGTTGCCTGCATCGGTAACTACAAATAGCTCACAACCGTTATTAAGTGTTTGGGCAATAAACTCATCGCTCGATTGCTCACCCGCTAAGTATTCAAGCTCTTCTTTTGAGGCTTTAATAATTGAGCAGTCTTTTAATAACGGTAAAATATGCTCGCGAGGGTTGGCATCGCTTGGCCATAAATTGAGGCGCAAGTTAATATCAAAGCTCACAATTGAGTTATTTTGTTTTGCAAATTTAACACCGTAAGCGGTGGTGTTTCTGATGTTTTTGTCGGTTAATGTGTTTGAACAAATATGAAAAATATCGCATTGCTCAAACCATTCGCGACTAAAGTCATCGTTACTAAAGTGCAAATCGGCGGTGTTATCACGGTAAAACTCAAACGTGCGATCGCCATCGTTATCGAGTGATACAAACGCGAGAGCTGTTTTTGCTTGGTTGGTAAAACGCATAAAGTCGGTTTTTACACCTTGCTCTTTTAATGCATTATGTAAAAAGTCGCCAAAGCTATCAGTGCTTAGCATTCCTGCAAAGTAGGCATTACCGCCTAGCTTTGCAATGGCAACGCTTACGTTTGCAGGCGCACCGCCTGCAAACTTTGTAAACGCTTCGTGTTCGTTGCTGTTTTGGCTCAATTTATTTGAAAGTAAATCAACCAGTACTTCACCAAAGCATATTGTGTGTTTCATGATCTTGCCTTAGTTATTAGTCAAGTAGCCAATGTAATGCTATTGCAGCCGTCCACGAGAAATCTTTACCACCACAGCCTGCACCTGTTTCTGGGTTAAAATATTCGTAGTAGCCAGACTTAACAACTAAGTTGCGAGTGTCATCTTGAATTTTGTCAGCCGTTGTTGCAAAGCCTGCTTCTTTAAGGCCTATGGCTATCATCCAGTTGATGTGTAACCAAATCGGGCCACGCCAGTAGCGTTGTGGCTCGTATTTTTCCTCTTTAGGGTGAGTAGATGCCACACTAAACTGGCTCGACTCAATAAAATCTTCGGTGGCTGTATTAATTATTTTAGTTTGCTCATCGTTTGTTAAACCTGCATATACAGTTAATAGCGCGGCTGATGTTTTAACTTTAGCCAAGCTGTTAGTTAATACATCTCTGCAATAAAAGTACTGGCTTTGCTCACACCATAAAGTGTTTATGGCTTGCTCTGTTATTTGTAAGCGCTGTGCTAAGTAATCAGTGCGAGCATCGTTTAAGCCAAGTTGTTCACCCATTTTGAGTAAATCTTTGGTTGCACGGTGTAAAATAGCAATAATACCTAGGTCATTCATTTTGTACGGACAGGTTTCGTAAATTACTTTACTGTCAAAGTTGTTACGTTTAAAAAAGTCTACAAGGTATAAAAAGCGGTCGTACTCACTTTTATGTGGGCGCTGAGAAGAATCTACATGACTTGTATCGCGGCGCGTATATTCCCAATCCACACATGGCACAGCATGAAGTGCGTCATCCCACGATGGGCTGTTATCCATGCCCGATTCCCACGGGTGGTAGGTTACTACTAAGCCTGTTTTTTCAGGATCTCGGTCGTTGTACCACCATAAATGATAATCAACTACTTGTGAAAATAACGCTTTAACTTTTTGTTCTGCAAGTTCTTTATCTTTAGCGCTGGCAAGCATTTCTTTCATTACGGTGGCGACTACTGGCGGCTGTGAAATAGACGTACTTTTAATTTTTTTATCCGAACCCCATACGTCAGGGCCAGGAAAATAAGTATCAGAATCTTTATGAAACAAGATGTGCGGCACCATGCCATCATCCCATTGGCCTGAAAATAACACATCAATTTCTTGCCATGCGCGGCTTTCGTCTGATTTCATCCAGCCTAGCGCTGTAATGGCTGAATCCCAGTTCCACTGAAACGGGTATAGGCCATGTGTTGGTACTGTATAGCCACCTAAGTCGTTTGCTATAAGTGTTTTAGTAGCAAGGTCTGCAAGCGATGAAGCCGTTGCTGAGTCAATTTTACCGCTGTTTATAGTAGTCATATTGGGTGCTCTTTGTGTGTTATTTCCGATTTGGATAATATTAAAGCACTCATTATGGGTTGTAAATGTTTTTTTTCTGTGCTTAAATCCTGTTCGAAGTAACAAAAAACTAACATGTTTACTTGATTATTTCGGCTTTGCTTAGCCACACTCTAAGTAAATACACACAGACAACTAGCACAATTGGAGAATACCCGTGAATAAAACAACGATCGCCTCTATTGTATCTTTATGCCTTGCACAGGGCGCTTATGCAGCAGAAGAAGCTGCACCAGATACAGCAAAAAAAGCTAATAACGTTGAGCGTATTATCGTCTCTGGTACCAGTAAAGGGCGTGTTATTTCAGACACTCCACAATCAGTAACATCTATTAGTGAAGACGAGCTGGTAAAGCTGTCTTCAAGTAGCCAAGCGGATGTGCTTCGCTATATTCCGGGTATTAAAGTAGAAGGCGGTGGCGGTGAAGTCGCTACTAACCTACAAGTAAGAGGCTTACCTTCATCGGGTCAGTTTCAGTTTACGCCACTGTCGTACGACGGTTCACCTAGTTTGAGTGTTTTTGGTTTAAACTCATCGGCGTTTGATGTGTATTACCGTAATGATTTGGGTATTGAGCGCGTAGAGTTTGTGCGTGGTGGTGTATCTAATTTATTTGGCCAAGGTTCTGTGGCCGGCATTATTAACTATATTTCTAAAACGGGCAGTGATGATCCGCAAAGTACCGTACAAATGGAGCTTTCTGACCAAGGGCGTACTCGCTTAGATTTTGCAACGAGCGGTCCGCTTAACGAAGATGGCTTATATTATGCGCTTTCTGGCTTTTACCGTTACGACGAGGGCCCTTTAGATACAGGCCTTGAGACTAAAGGTACACAGTTGCGTGGTAATATTCGTAAAGAATTTGATGATGGCTCTGGCTCATTTACTGTTTACGGACAGTACATTGACGACCAAGCTCAGTTTTACTTACCTATTCCACTTGATGGCGACAGCCGCGAGCGCTTAATTGGTAACGATGGTCGTGAAGTCGAATCACTGCAAACGGCGCAAGTATCTAACTTAACGTACGATACAGCAAATGGTCGTTATGAATCGCCAATCAGTGATGGTGTAGTTACTAAAGGTGGTTCTATTTCAGTGGTGTTTGAAAAAGAACTCGCTAACGATTTTGCCATTAATATGCGCAGTAAATACGCTAAATACCAACACGAATTTAATTTATTTTTAGACGGCGACGGTATTATTAATGTACCTGAAAGCCAAGACGACTTTTTAGCTAACAGAGGGCTAGGTGATGCAAGCGGTGCTGAGTTTTCTTATGTTAATTCAGGTGTCGCACTTGCAAGCGATGACTTACTATTTGCTAACCGTATTTTAGACCGCGACCGCCCAGCTGAAGATTTTTCTGCAGAATTTAATATTATCAAAAGTATTTTTGTAGGTGATTTTAGCCACGATATTACAGTCGGTACATTTTTCTCGCACAGTGAAGCCGACGACGATAACGTTATTACAACTTACTTAGGTGAGTTTAATAACAACCCTCGCTTAATCGACTTAACGTATACCGATGTTAATGGCGATGAGGTTCAGTACACTCAAAATGGTATTAGTGGCCCAGGTATTTCTTATACTAACCAAACCATTAGCGCTACCCGCAGAGCATTGTACGTAGCGGATCAAATGGAAAGCGACGATTGGATTTTTGACTTTGGTGTTCGCTACGAAGAAATTGAAGGAAAAATTAGTCGCGAAGGCAGCCAAGTAGTTCAGATTTCTGATGACCCAACGCTTGCACCTAACTTACAAGTTAACACTACAGGCAGTGGTGTAATGACTTACGGCGAAGTCGACACGTCTGAATTTGCTGTATCAGGGGCGGCGTTATATCGCTTAACTGATAATTTAAATGTATATGCCAATGCATCTCGCGGGTTTTTCTTCCCAGAAATTAGAGGTATTCAGTTTAATGATTTAGGCGAGCCTGCCAGCTACGAAGCTGAAATTGTTGAGCAAGGCGAGCTAGGTGTTAAGTTTTTTGATAACGACTTTAGCGGCAGCATTGCGTTATTTAGAACTGACTTAAAAGACAGACGCAGCGTAGACTTTGTAAATGATGGTAATGGGGGCGTATTAGAGCTGCCAGTTATGCAATCAACTAAAGCAACGGGTGTTGAGCTTACCGGTCGTTACGATATTACCGATGAGTGGGCTGTTGATGCCAACATGACCTATACCGATCACGAATTTACTGAATTTGACTCAGACCCTTCTATTATTGGTAACGAATTACGTCGTAAACCAAAAATATTATTTAACTCATCTATTAGCTACACCGCAGATAACTGGGATGCATCGATTTACCATAACTTTACCGGTAAAAACTTTGCAAATGACTCAAACTCGGTAGAACTTGATTCATTCCACTTATTTAGATTTGATGCAGGCTATAACTGGCAAGTTGCACCAGAGCAAACAGTACGCTTAAGCGTTGGGGTATTTAACCTGTTTGATTCTGACGGTGTTACTGAAGGTTCGCCTCGTCTAGGTAACAGCCAAACGGCAGATAACCCATACTTTGTAGGTCGCCCAATTCTCCCACGACGCGTTACTTTAAGAGTTAAATACGACTTTTAAATAAATGCTTTATGCCTATTAACTCACTTTGGGGTTAATAGGTTTTTTGCATTGTGATGCATTTTTCAGCTAAGTTAGCTACAGGTTTATCTTTTTGACTAGGCTCGTTTATTCAAAAAGGTAAGGGCAGGTAGCCGTTTGGTATTTTAATTTTGAAAAGGCGCAGTGTTTTCATATTGTGAATACGCGAATAAATTATGAATATATTAGATTTTTCAATAGTTGCTCTTTATCTTGGTGCCTTATTGGTAATGGGATTTATGCTACGCGAACAAACCAATAAAAGTGATTACTTTTTAGGGGGTAAAAGCTTAGGTTGGAAACCTTTGGCTTTGTCGGTAATGGCCACTCAGCTTTCGGCTATTAGCTTTATTTCGGCTCCTGCATTTGTTGGTTTGCGTGAAGGCGGTGGTATGCAATGGCTCTCGTATGAGTTGGGTGTTCCGCTGGCGATGATTTTAATTTTAGCGACTATTTTACCCAAGCTTTATAAAAGCGGCATTGTCAGTATTTACGATTATTTAGAAGTGCGCTTTGGCCGCTCAACCCGTGTGCTTATTAGTGTGGTGTTTCAATTTAGCCGTGCGTTTGCCACCGGCATTATGATTTACGCGGTATCGCTTATTTTACAAGGCACCATGGGAATAGAAGCATGGCAAGCTATTGTACTAACGGGGGTTATAACCGTTTTATATTCACTGCAAGGTGGGATGAAAGCTGTAGTGTACGGTGATGCAATTCAAATGATCATCATTGTACTGGGTACTATTGCTTGTATTGGCTTTGGACTATATCACTTAGGTGGGGTTGATACCTTTATTGCCAATGTTGATTCGAGCCGATTAGAAGCGATTAAGTTTGATTCATTTGGTTTTAGTGGTGATGGCTTTGGCTTTTTACCGATGATTTTTGGTGGTGTGGTACTTTACGCTTCTTACTATGGGTGTGACCAAACACAAGCGCAACGTGCGCTCAGTGCAAAAGATCCTAAAAACCTACGCTACATGATTTTAGCAAATGGTGTAGTGCGTTTTCCTATTACTATTTTATATTGTGTGTCGGGTTTAGTTGTTGGCACTCTGGCAATGAGTAACCCTGAATTTTTAGCAAAAATTCCAGCAGATAACCCTGATTGGATGATGCCTATATTTATTTTAGATTACCTACCGCATGGCTTAATTGGTTTGTTAGTTGTCGCTATTTTGTCGGCAGCGATGTCGTCACTTAGCTCTGCAATTAATTCACTTTCGGCGGTAAGTATTGAAGATTACAGCCGTATATCTAATAGAGAGCTAGACCAACCATCTTACTTAAAGTTAGCTAAATACTTAGGTTTAGCATGGGGCGCAATTACCTTAGTACTATCACTTTTTGCCGGTGACATAGCGCCGACCATTATTGAAGCTATTAACAAAGTCGGCTCGTTATTTTATGGCCCAATACTGGCGGTATTTTTAGTTGCTGTATTAAGTAAACGCAGTGCTGCATTGCATGCCAATATTGGCTTAATTAGCGGTGTATTAATTAATTTGTTGGTGTCGGTATTTGCGCCAGATGTTTTTTGGTTTTGGTGGAATTTTATCGGTTTTGTAAGCGCTGCGGTGATTATTTATGTTACGAGTCGTTTAATTCCAAGAGAGGTAAACGAAGTCACAAAAGTACAAAATGCCGAGACCGTATCAAACTCAATTTTAACTGGCAAAGATATCGTTATGCTACTTAGCATGTTTGTTGTGATGATATTAATTTGTTTAGCTATTCCTTCAATTTTTTCGTGAGCTGTGACTAATGGATTCTAAAAAGTCGTTTTTAATTGATTTATTTACCACTGCGGTAAATGCCTGTAAACCAAGTGCTTGCATGAGTAAGTATTTAGAAAATATAGATGCAAGCAAAGGTTTGTGTGTAGTAGGGGCGGGTAAAGCCGCCGCTGAAATGGCCGCCGAAGTTAATCGCTTTTATGGTGATAAATGTTTTGGCGCAGTGGTAACGCGTTATGGCTACGAAAGTAGCGGTGATACTGGGCGAATTAAAGTGCTTAGTGCAAACCACCCAACACCAGACGATAACAGCTTAGCTGCTGGCAAAGAGTTATTGGAGCTTGTAAGAAATAATCCGGCTGATATTCCTATTTTGTTTATTATTTCGGGGGGCGGTTCGTCGTTGATGTGCCTACCTGTTGATGATGTGCCTTTTTCACAAAAGCAAAAGCTTAATCAGTTTTTACTTAGAAGTGGTGCAAGCGTTGATGAAATAAATGTAGTGCGTAAGCAGTTGTCACTTGTTAAAGGCGGTAAGTTAGCGCAGGCCGCTAAGTCGAATTACGTTACGCTCATTATTTCAGATGTAGTAGGGGACAAACCAAGTGATATAGCATCAGGCCCTACCATTAGCGATGGCAGTACTAAAGCCGATGCACTGGCTATTTTACAAAAGTACAATTGGCCGGTAATTGCAGAGGTTGAAGCGCATTTATTAAAACCAGAGCAAGAACGAGTTGCTGACACCGTGGGTGAGTACTTTATTGTTGCAAATGCACAGCATGCTATTGATAGCGCAATAGGTGTTGCACAGCACGAAGGCTGGGAAACCCAGGTACTAGGGTATGATATTCAAGGCGAGGCTAAAGAGGTTGCAAAGCAACATGCGGCTATCGCTCTTGATCAAAAATCCCAAGGCAAGCGCGTTATGTTGTTCTCTGGTGGCGAGCTTACCGTAACCGTTGCTGATATTTATGGAGATGGCGGGCCCAATCAAGAATACTTAATGGCGTTGGCTGAGGCACTTAATGGCGAAGCGGGTATTTACGCACTTGCTTGTGATACCGATGGTGTAGATGGTAGTAAAGATGTAGCGGGTGCGTATATAAATAACAGTACGATTGCTCGCGCACAAGATGCTGGCGAAAACTTACATGCACAGTTAGAAGGTCATAATAGCCATCAGTTTTTTAAAGCTATTGATGATTTAATTATTACTGGGCCAACTAACACAAATGTGAACGATTTTAGAGTGATAGTGATTGAGTAGGCGCAGTTTGCCCACTTGTTCTTTATAATGGTTTCACGTAATCTTGTGCTCCAATTTTGTTAGGGTTAATACCTATGTTTTCGTTAAACAACAGTAACTTATTACGCTCTGGTTTTGAGCTTGGAAAAGGCGAAAAGCTATTTCAAGATATTGAGCGCGATATTATAAAAGTGGTGTTTTGGGAAAAGTGCGTAACTCAAAGTCATATTGTGAGCGCAACTCGTATTCCACAGCAAACTGTGTCGCGTTTACTTAAGTCGTTAACCCAACACGGTGTAATTGTACAAACTGATACGCTAATTCCTAATAAAAAAGGCAAACCTGGATTTGGCATTGCCCTTAATCCCGATTACGGATTTACCTTTGGCTTAGCTATTTTGCTTGATGCTATTTCGCTTGCCGTAATGGATTTTACGGGAAAGGTGGTTTATACCCATATGCAGCTAATGTCGGATATGAGCATTAATAATGTGCTTAAATGTGCACAAAAGCTGGTAGAAGATATAAGCGCTGAGCGTGACATTCCAAGTGAAAAAGTACTGGGAATGGGTGTGGGTATCTCTGGCTTTTTTAGCTCAATGGATGGGAAAATGAATACCCACCATATGCTAGAAGAGTGGTCGCAGGTTGATATTATCGATATTGTGTCGCAGCATTTTCAACTCCCTACTTGGGTTGTTAACGATGCTACAGGCGCAGCCGCAGGTGAGGGTGTTGCTGGTATTGGACGCGAGTATAAAAACTTTGTTTATATGTTTGTGTCGGCCGCATTTGGTGGCGGTATTGTAAATAATGGCGACGTACTGCGCGGTACATACGGAAACGCAGGTGAGCTTGGCGACATGCTACCGCCTAAATTATATGCCCACCCCAATCTTGAATTACTAAAACGTATTTTGAAAAAAAATGGCGTAGCGGTTACTTCTATTTACGACCTGCATGACAACTTTGACCCCGATTGGCCTGGCGTTGAAGAGTGGCTGTTTAAAGTTCAAGACTCATTTGATTTAGTGGCAACCTGTTGCTCGGCATTATTAGATGCTGAAGCGATTATTATTGGTGGCCATATTCCAAAAGAGTTGGCTGAAAAAGTTATTGCACGAACTGAGGTTTATGCACAATTTAGACGTGGCGCTAAACGCCCTATGCCAAAGCTGGTGGTATCTAATATTGATAATTTTCCGGTATCAATTGGCGCAGCCACATTGCCATTTAGAGAGTTGTGTTTGTAGCTTAATACCAATCCGCAATAATACTTAATCATTTTGCGGGGCTAAACGTGTCGCTACCTGCGTTAAAAAATTCTCATTTACGACTGCATGGATGCAGAAGGTAGAGCAATGCAGGAGCAATTGCCGAGAACAACTAAATATCGAATTTTTTGCCTAGCTATCAACACGTTTTTCCAGCCTCAAAATAGCTTATTTAATTAAGCGAATTGGTATAAGAAATACACATTTTAAAAACAAAAAAGCCGATATTGTTTTATGCAATACCGGCTTTTTTGTGTGGGTTATTTACTCTTCAACGAATGCCTCGCCTTGTGTCATCCATTTTGCGGCTGGTTTCCCTTTTAAGTAATGATCAAAGTACTGCATCATACGCACTGAAAAATCGACCTGATTAGGAAACTTTTTCAAATGATGCGGTTCACCTTCGTATTGTAAAAAAGTTGCATCTTTACCTGCGCGACGAAGCGCTAAGTAGTACTGCACGCCTTCGTGCCAAGGCACTGCATCGTCTTTATCGCCAAACATAATTAAAATAGGGGTATTTACTTTATCTGCAAAAAACACCGGTGAGTTTTCTATGTACAGATCTGGTGCTTCAAATAAGTTTTTACCTATACGGCTTTGCCCTGTTTCGTATTGAAACTGACGAGCAAGACCCGATTTTAAACGTATGCCACTGTAAGCACTTGTCATGTTTGATACTGGCGCGCCAGATACAACCGCTTTAAACATATCTGTTTGGGTTATCATAAACGCACTTTGATAGCCTGCCCAAGAGTGACCTTGTAAGCCTATTTTATCTGGGTCGGCTATGCCTAAATCTATTAATTTTTGGGTGGCGTTTATCATGGTTTGCGTTGACGATTTACCCGGGTGACCTATTTCAAAACGAATGTCAGGTAAAAATACCGCATAACCGTTTGAGGTAAACATAGGGAAATTAGGGCGATGGTTTAATTCCATTTTTGGAAAATCAAACATACGCTGGCTCATGTAACGGTAAAAATACACAACCACAGGTACTTTATCGCCTTTTTTATATCCCGCTGGTTTTATTAGTACACCTTGTAAATCTTCACCGTCAAAGCCTTTATAGCTTATCAGCTCTGGCTTTTCGCCCCAGGCAAAATTACTAATTTGTGGGTTTAGCGTGGTCACTTGTTTTGGTGAACTAAAGCTAAAATCTGTTTGGTAGTAATCAGGAAATTGGCTATAAGTTTGCGAAGTAAATAAGTACTTGTCAGCCTTTTTGGCTTTTTTAACCATATCAAAGCGTTTATTACCGCTAAGCACCTTAGTTAGTGTGTTAGTGGTTAAGTCGAGCTTTGCAACTTCACTTTGTTTAGTTTGTAAGTTAATAGCAGAGACAAGTAATGTATCGCCTTTTTTAAAGCCCACTTGGGTTTTATCAAGCTTAATAGCACGGTACTGCGTATTGCTTTGCTTACCATTAGTTAGGCGTTTAGCTTGCTTAGTTTTTACATCAAACGCCCAAATATCGTATTTACTATAAGCAAGCACTTGGCTGCTATCGGTCATCCAACCTGCAAAACCATAACCAGGTTGAGTAGATGGGTAGTCGTGTTTATCATCAGCAAAGGTTGCCTGAATCGCTTTTGTAAGCGGTGTTACTTTATTATTTTTTAAATCTTTTAACTGTATTTGGCTATCGCTAAAATAAGCTGCAAACTCACCATTAGGGGCAAGGCTCGGTCTAAACGGGTAGTTACTTATAATTGGAGTTTGTTTACCGGTATTTATATTTACTGCAAAGTAATCAGCAAAAAAACCGCCGTACATAATTTTTTTTAGGTAGGGGATGTTAGATGAGCCAAGTAAAGATATATCTCGCTGAGGGTTTAGTGCAACCTCAGGCATGTTTGGTGTACTAAGTTGCGCAACTTTTTGCGAGTTAACGTGATACACCGCACTGTAATGGCGATTTTTATTAACTTCGTTCCATTGTTGCTCTTCACGTGGTTTTATTTGCGCATCGTTGTTGTGCCATACATTAAGACCTTTATGCTCACGTATGGTATCAAAGTCGTACAGTGAGGCTTCGTCGGTATATTCTTTAGTTTTTACTTTAGCTGCTAATTTAGGATGGTTTTCAAAATATAAGCGCTCGCCATTTTCTGACCATTCAAGGGTGGCTGTTTTCCCTAACGTCCATGCTTTATTAGGTGAATCTATAGTTGAGAGCTTCTCGTTTTTATATAGCTGTAAAGTGTAGCTTCGGCGGCGCGTGTCATCATTTACATAGTTACCCAATGTAAACGCTGCAATATTGTCAGTGGGGTGCCACGCTATTTTATTTGCGATTACGCCCGGTTCATCAATTAATACGCTGCTATTAAAGTCACTGAGCTCAATTAACGCTATTTGGTTGTTATTACCATCGCTGTAACTTTGACTCACTAATAGCTGGCTGTTAGCTGAGTTAATAGCGTAGCTAAATACGTTTTCTATTGTATGGGTGCGTTTATCAGATAAGTTTACGATAACAAGCGCATAGCTCTTATCTTTTTTATCGGGCGTGATAGCGTTGTCTTCTTCGTTTTTAGTGCTATCGGTTTTATCTTCTACTTTTTCGTCATCGTCTTTTTTATTTAAACGATAAGCAAGCCACATACCGTCATCAGATAACGTGTAATCTTTTACATCAGCAAAGCTTTGTTGGGCACCTGATTGTGTGTTTACGAGTACCAGATTGTTTTTAAGTGTGTCTTTTTTTTTGGTTGTTTCTTTTTCAAGTAAGGTAGGTACTTGTGTAAAAGCGACCCAGTTAGCGGCTTTATTAATATGAGGCTTAGTGCCGCGTTCTACTTCTGCGATGAGTGTATTGCTTTGTAGTGAGTAAACTTGACCAGTTGCATTTCCACGATACGGCGTTGCACTAAAAGTGAGTACTTGACCATTGTCAGATAGTTGTGTGCTTTTAGCTGATTTAAAACTAAATACGTCTTTAAATTGTAGCGATTCTTTGGCGTGTATGCCGGTGCTAGTAAAGCTGACAACGAGTGCCGTGCTTAATAAGGTGAGTTTTGTTTTCATTATTGATTCTCGTATTATGACATTGTTTCATTGTAACGAGTTTGGTTCATAATTCGAGCGGATCAGATAAATGGCAGCTACATACGACAAAACGACCCGCAGGTCGTTTTTTAGTATTTAATTTATTAATTGAGCAGTAATTACAACCAAATTTTTTGTAGCTCAAGCCATTGTTTTTCAAATTGAACACTTGGCTTTGCTTTAAAGTCGCTACGTACAAACTGGTTCATTTTGCCTTCAACGTAGGCAAGTAAAAAGTTTGCAAGTGTAAGCTCATCACTTTGAAAGTTTTTACCTTCACGTAATTTGCGCTCACGAAGCACTTGTTTAAACTGAGTTTCTAGTTTTTCAAACAAGGTTTGTACACGTTCGCGTAAACGTTCCTGCTCACCTTGCAGAGCATCGCCCGTTAAAATACGAGTAATACCTGGGTTTTTTTCAGCAAAGGTTAAAAGTAATAATAGAATGTTATAAATGCGCGTTTGGCTTTCTTTTTCGTTTTCAATAATAATATTTATACGAGATAAAAGGGTATCTTCAATAAACTCAATTAAGCCCTCAAACATACGCGCTTTGCTCGGAAAATGACGGTATAGCGCGGCTTCAGACACACCCACCTCAGCAGCCAGTTTTGCTGTGGTGATGCGTTGTCCTAAATTAGTTTCTAACATTTGTGCGAGTGCTTGCAGTATTTGCTCTTTGCGATTACTTCTTTTTGTCGCAGGCATGAACATTCCTTTTTATTAGTTATTCTTAGTGGCGCAGTTAAGAACCCTAGTCATTTTTTGTTCAAATGATTGGCGTATGTTAATGTTTTATTCAGTTTGTTTCCAGCCTTTTTATAGATGTTTAGCCAGCTGTTCGATCACCTTGCGAGCTATTTCTACTTTACTTGTTGTTGGTAATTCTAGTTGTTCATTGTGCCAGTACAGTGTTAAAGCATTATGATCGGAATTAAACCCTAAGCCACTTTTTGATACGTCATTAGCGCAAATCATATCTAGATTTTTATTTTGTAGTTTACCTTTAGCATAGCTTTCTACATTTTGAGTTTCGGCGGCAAATCCAACCGTATAGGGGCGGTTTTGTGTAAGGTTTGCAATAGCCGCAATTACGTCAGGGTTTTTAGTTAACGTAAGGGTGAGTTCGTCGCCTTGCTTTTTCATTTTTTGAGTCGCAATGTTTGCAGCTCGATAATCCGCAACAGCAGCGCAACCTATAAAAGCATCAGATTGTGGTGCATAGGTAAGTGACTCAGTTAATAGCTCCTCAGCGCTTTCTATATTGATAAGGTTTACGCCAGTAGGGGCTTTTATAGTGACAGGACCCGAAATTAAATTAACCTTAGCACCGAATTGCAAAGCGGCTTCTGCTAGTGCATAACCCATTTTTCCAGAGCTGTGATTTGATATAAAACGTACCGGATCGAGAGGCTCTCGCGTTGGGCCTGCCGTTATTGTAATTGTTTTTCCTGCAAGTAATTGCGGGTGCTCTTTTGCTGTACATAGTGCAACTAGCTCATGTGGCTCTAACATTCGCCCAGCGCCGATATCGCCACAGGCTTGCTCACCTTTACCTGGGCCCCAAATAAGTACGTTACGTGCTTTTAATGTGGCTAAATTTGCTTGTGTAGCTGCGTGTGCATACATTTGCTGGTTCATGGCTGGTGCTACAGCTACTTTTGCAGGCGTTGCTAGCAGTAACGTCGTTAGTAGGTCGTCAGCAATGCCGGCTGCCATTTTTGCAATAATATTGCAGGTAGCTGGGGCAACTAAAATTAAGTCAGCCCATTTTGCAAATTCAATATGCCCCATTGAAGCTTCAGCAGAAGGGTCTAGTAATGAGTCAGAGACTGTTTCTCCACTAACGGCTTGCATGGTCAGTGGTGTAATAAAGTGTTTAGCTGATTCAGTCATAACTACTTTTACTTCACAACCAGCGTCTTTTAATCGCCTAACGAGTTCTGCGCATTTATAAGCTGCAATACCGCCGGTAATACCTAGTACAATTTTTTTGTTTGTTAAGTTAGTCATGAATGTTCATCAGTTTTTATTAAATATTGGGCTTAAAATAACAAATCTTTACCCGTACAGCGAAGTTTTTTAATTCGAAATAACAGGCTAAATTTTAAATTTGCATTACATTTATAAGACACTTTCGCCTCTCAAGGATGAACAATGCAACTTACTTCACTTCCAAACTCACTTCGACCTCGTGAAAAACTCATCGCGAAAGGAGCTAAAGCGCTTACTGATGCTGAGCTCCTTGCCATATTTTTACGAACGGGGTTACCAGGAATGAATGTAATTGAGTTGGCTCAGCATCTATTAAATGAAAATAAAACCCTACATAATTTGTTTAATGCCAGTATTGAGGAGTTTTGCTCTCAAAAGGGGTTAGGGACCGCTAAGTATGTGCAGCTACAAGCTGTATTAGAGCTAAGCCAACGTTATATGCAGGAACGTTGCCAACGAGATGCAGTGTTTAATTCGCCAAACTCAGTTTATGACTATCTAACAATTCAAATGCGAGGCTTGCAACAAGAAGTATTTATGGTGTTATACCTAGATAGCCAAAATAGATTAGTAAAAGACGAAATACTTTTTTATGGCACAATTAATTCTGCCAGTGTGTATCCGCGTGAAGTGGTAAAGGCTGCCCTTAAAAATAATGCAGCCGCTGTTATTTTTGCGCATAATCACCCAAGTGGTATTGCAGAACCGAGCCAAGCAGACAAACTTATTACGAATAAATTGCAGCAAGCACTGCAATTGGTCGACATAAGTGTGCTCGATCACATCATTGTTGGTGGAGAAACCTGTGTTTCGTTTGCCGAGCGAGGCCTGATTTAGCTTTGTTAGACACATAAGTGTGTTAAAAATGAGCTGTTTAACGTGTTTTGGCAAATTAGTTTAATTTAAATGCAGTTTTTACTTTCCCTAAGGGCATTCGATCTTTATAATTAGCCGCTATCAAATTTACATATATGAGCTGATTGGATAGATCAGTGTTTGATCTTTGCCTGTAAAAGCTGTATAAAGAGCGCCCTTCGATTTATCTCTAGGGCGGAAATACACGGCCTTAGATTAAATTAAGCTCGAGCGAAGTTATTGGAGATATATAGACATGTCTAAAGTATGTCAAGTTACAGGTAAGCGTCCAGCGGTTGGTAATCACCGTTCACACGCGAGAAACGCGACTAGACGTCGTTTCCTACCTAACCTACAAACACACCGTTTTTGGGTTGAAAGTGAAAAACGTTTTGTAACATTACGCACTACTACTAAAGGTATGCGTATTATCGATAAAAAAGGCATCGACACGGTTCTTACAGAAATCCGTGCTCGCGGCGTTAAAGTTTAAGGATCTGAATCATGCGCGATAAAATCCGTTTAGTTTCAACTGCCGGTACTGGTTTTTTCTACACTACTGACAAAAACAAACGTAACATGCCTGAGAAGATGGAAATCAAAAAGTTTGATCCAAAGATTCGTAAACATGTTCTTTTTAAAGAAGCTAAAATTAAGTAATTTTAGTTCTTCTTTTAGAATTTAAAAACCCAGCTTAGGCTGGGTTTTTTGTTTTTAAACTATGATTAGTGAATTGACATAAAAAAACCTCGTTGGCATAACCAACAAGGCTTTTAAATCAAAAAACGTTATACCAATAGCATTAAATTAGTGATTTATTATAGCGCTGAGAAAATAGCTCAATAACAAGGCGAAAATTATGACATATAGTTGTTCTATATGAATCATTTTTAACGCAGTGAGTAAGCTATTTAATGCGATAAAATAATCATGTTTTTAATAAAATTGGTATCATTAGATTTTTGTGAATGCATCTTGTAGTGGTGGTACTACTTGCTTTTTACGGCTCAGTACACCATCTAACCATACTTTATCATTCTCTGGTTTTACACCGTAAGCCTGCTCAACTAAGTTTGCATCGTCAGATACAATTAGCATTTCTGAGCCTTCTTTCATTATATCGGTAAGCAGTAAAAATACAGAGTGGCGGTTGCCCTCAACTTTTAGCTTAGCAATATCGGCTGCAAGGTCTGCTTTAATATCGTCAAAAACAGCAAGGTCGATTACTTCTAGCTGGCCAATGCCTACTAGGTTACCGTTCATGTTGAAATCTTTAAAGTCACGCATTACTAAATCACGCGCTGGTGTGTCTTCTACCGCAGATTTAACGCGGAACATATCCATACCAAGTTCTTTAAAGTCTTCGATGCCTGCAATTTCAGCAAGCGCTTCAACACATTTAATATCGGCTGTGGTACATGTTGGCGATTTAAATATAACTGTATCGCTTAAAATTGCACACATCATGATACCAGCGATGTCTTTAGGGATTTCTACGTTGTAGAAGTCATACATCATTTTAATAATGGTGTTTGAACAACCAACAGGACGAATCCAACATTCAAGCGGAGTCGATGATGTTAAGTCACCTAATTTATGGTGATCTACCACACCAACAACGCGAGCTTGGTCGATATCATCAGGTGCTTGTGTTTTTTCTGTGTGATCTACAATATACACATCTTCACCAGCGTAGCTTAACTTAAGCTCTGGTGCTTCAAAACCAAATCTATCAAGAATAAATTGAGTTTCAGGTGAAACTTCACCAAGACGAGTTGGAATTGCTGGCTCATCAATTTGGTTTTTTAAATAAGCCAGTGCAATTGCACCACAAATAGAATCTGAATCTGGGATTTTATGGCCCACTACATACATAGACATTGACGGAACTCCTTTAAATTTGTCGATATTCTAACAAAGTCTGCGGCCTTTAACATATAGACAGCGCAATTAAGTTTTAGTTACACTTTAAAATCTTGAATTTACTAGGTGTATTTATATGCGACTGGGCCGTAAAGGTTGGAACAACGTTATAATATTTTCGATGTTGATTATGATCTTCTTTTTAAATGGCTGGCATAAGCAATTTTTAGGAGGTGAGGATAAACCAGCGTTACAAGCTGTACTCCCCCAGCAAAGTTTTGTACTCACACTGCAATTTGTTGATCAAAAAATTGAGCGCATAGGAACAAGTTGGCGTACAACACCACTACAAAAAGATATACCGCTCGTGTGGAAAGCGTCTGAGCAGCAGCTTAGTGATTTAGTTAACCAATGGCAAAGCGCGGCGTTAATGGGGGTTAATGAGTCTGTTGTTTTTAACCCTAATGCGCCTTTATACGTTGCTACATTTGAGTTAGCTGGCGAAAGTATGCCGTGGGTTTATTTGCTCTACAAAGGCGATGGTCAATATTATTTACTCGAAAAGAGAAGCCAGCGAATACTCGCACTCGATTTAAAAACTGCTCAGCAGTTATTCCCTAGTTTTGATTTTTCACAAAGTGAGTCTAATTAATGCCTGAATTACCAGAGGTAGAAGTGAGCCGAATGGGCATCACTCCCCACGTACAAAACCAAGTTGTCACAAAGGTAAATATTTACAATGCCAGTATGCGCTGGCCAGTGCCAGATGACGTGTATCAACTTGAAGGGCTAATTGTTACAAGTATTGAACGACGAGCTAAATATTTACTTTTACATTGTGAGCTTGGGAGCACTATTTTACATTTGGGTATGTCAGGTAATTTGCGTGTAGTAGATAAAAGTGAGCCGCTTAAAAAGCATGACCATGTAGAGTTTATTTTTGGCAACGGTAAAGCGCTGCGCTTAAACGACCCTCGTCGTTTTGGTTGTTGCTTATGGCAAGAGCCCGGTGAAGTGCATAAGCTACTCTCTAAGCTAGGTCCTGAGCCGCTTACAGATGATTTTTTTGCTAAACGCGTGTACGAACAATCGCGCAATAAAAAAGTACCGGTAAAGCAGTTTATTATGGATAACGCAGTGGTTGTTGGTGTTGGTAATATTTACGCGAATGAATCATTATTTAAAGCGGGTATACATCCAAAGCGAGAAGCCGGAAAAGTATCGCTCAAACGTTATCAAGCACTTATCCCTATTATAAAAGACACACTTGCAGCGGCTATTACACAAGGTGGTACAACGCTTAAAGACTTTGCACAAAGTGATGGTAAGCCTGGGTATTTTGCTCAAGAGTTATTAGTATATGGGCGCAAAGGCAAGCCATGTATGACGTGCGAAAACGAATTAGAAGAAATTAGATTAGGGCAACGCAGTACTATTTTTTGCTCAAATTGCCAAAAGTAGTTATTTGAATTTTACCGACTCTAAATTTAATGAGATTTAAGGGCCAGCTTTAAAAGCGGGCCCTTTATTTTAAAGCTCGAACGGTGCTACACCGACAGCTTTCATTTTATATCCTACCTGCGCGATTTCGCCCGACCATGTTTCTGTACTTATTATTCCGGTTACCACGATTGCGTCGTACAGACTATCTATAGGCACACCACCTTTAATCGTTACATGAACTATTTGATTTGGCGGTGGTGGTGGTACGTGTATACAGGCGCCAAAATAAGGCACAAGTAAAAACTCAGTAATGACTTCGCTATCGCCCTCAAGTGGCACAACAAAACCTGGCAAACTTACCGATTGACCATCAAGCGCTTTTACCACTGGAGCATCTAAATCGGGTTGCACCCAGTTTTGATCGCTGCCTTCGTGATTAGCTTGTGCTTGAGTGTCTATTTGCATATGACCTTTGGGAATTAAGTCTTCCCAAAAAATTTCTTTTGGTGGATTGGCACAGCTCGCTACGCTTATAAATAATAAGCTAATAGCAGCAATGTATTGAAAAGCTGTTTTAAAAAATGTCATAAAATACCTAAAAATTATGCTTTTATACTCATGCCATCGCTGAGTGAATAAAAATAAGCGCGAGTAGCGGGTATTAAGCCAATAACAAAACCTGCGGCCATAATAACCCCGATTAAGCCCAGTTCATAGTAAGAGAGCATTGTGATATTTACGCTTATACCGGCATGGCTTTGTAAGTAACCGCCGGCTGAAAAAATAACTAAATAGTAAAGCGCACTACCCACTAGGCAACCAAGTAAAGTTGTCAGTAATGATTCAATACTTATAAGTGTAAATAAATGCCAAGGGCGAGCGCCTACTGAGCGCAATATAGCAAGTTCGCGACGTCGCTGGCTCAGATTTGCAAGCAATGTCGTTAACATGCCAAGTAGGCTAACTAACACGACAACAGCTGAGAATAGTAATAGTATTTTTTCTACTATGGCGAGCATTTCCCATAACTCTTTAAGTGTTACGGTTGGCATAATGCCAAGCAGGGCTTCTGGCTTATATTGATTTATATTGCGCCTAATTTGTAATGTGTACAAAGGCGAATTAAATCCCATTAAAAATGCTGTAATTTGCTTAGGGTGACCAACTAGGTTGTTATCTTCGTCATGCTCATGCTCATGCTCATGCTCATGCTCATGCTCAAGGCTCGCTTTACCGCCGTGAATTAAATCGATTGCAGCCAAAGGAATATGCAGCGTTTTATCAACTGGCGTGCCTGTTGGGTTTAAAATGCCGACGACTTTAAATGGGTTGTCGTCATGATGATGAAAACTCGTGTTCCCCATGCCGTGCGATATAACAATAGAGTCGTTAAGTTTATAACCTAGTTTATTTGCAACTTCGCTACCTAGCACCACTTCGTTAATTGCGGCAAAAGGGTGGCCTTTGTTAAAGGTTAAATTTTGTTTTTTTGCAAAGCGATAATGGCTAAAGTAATCAAGTGTTGTGCCTAGTACCGCTTGGCCTTTATGGCTGTCGCCTAGGCTTATAGGTATGCTCCATTTTACGCCTCGCTGACTTGTTATGTATTGATAACTTTTCCAACTTACGCCGTTATTAGTATGGCCAATTCTAAATACTGACGAAAGAAGCAACTGTATATCGCCGGTACGCGCACCAACAATTAAATCAGTGCCCGAAATAGTATTACTAAAACTACTTTTAGCATCAATTCGTACACGTTCAATACTCAAAAGTAGCATTACACTAATTGCGATAGTAAATAATGTAAGCAGTACACTTGCGCGGCGATTTAATAAGCTTTTGTAAGCAAGTTTAGCGATGATCATACCTGCCCCTGCAAATTTATAAGGTCAATGGAGCGGTTAAATAAAGGCTTTAGTGTTTCATCGTGGCTCACAAATACCAACGTACTATTAGATAACTTTGCCTGCTCAAACAGTAGCTTTATAAAGCTTTCACGGTTATTTGTATCGAGTGCAGATGTGGGCTCATCAGCAATTATTAATTCAGGGCTGCCTATAAATGCGCGAGCGGCAGCAACGCGCTGTTGCTGTCCAATACTCAATGTCGCTACATCTTTATGGTGATACTGGGCAGTAAGGCCTAAAGCATTTAATAACCGTATCGCTTCTTTTTGTAAGGCAGAGTTTTTATTTGATGATTTCTTTAATATTTTTTGTTTTCGGCTTTTTGAAAACTCACACCCAAGCGTTATATTTTCAATAGGAGTTAAATAAGGAAGCAGGTTAAAGTTTTGAAAAATGTAGCCAATGTGATCCGCTCTAAAAACATCACGGGTGGTATTGCTTAATGTAGTTAGGTTTTGGTTTAAAATTGATACCTCACCGCTAGTGACTGTATTAATGCCAGCAAGAATCGCTAATAAGGTCGATTTACCTGAGCCACTAGGACCGTGTAAAAAAATATGCTCACCTTTTTCTATAACTAACTCTTTTATGTTGAGCGTGGGTGAGCTATCGCTTTTATGCCACTTAAAAGTTACGTTTTTGAGGTTTATCATTATCAGATTACCAACCCCAGTAGTTTAGATCTTTACGCATTTTTAGCTGTCTTATTATATTTAATGGCTTGGGTTTTAGTTTTTCGTTACTTTGTAAAAATTCATTAGCTGCATTTAATACGCGTTGGCTAGATTGGCCATCGGTATACGGATGAAGTTCCTGGCAATAGCTTTCAATATTTTGCATTAAATCACTAGGTTTAGTAAGCGCGTGTTCAATCGCTGCTTCTACTTCATCAGCGTCGGTAATATCAAGTAAATGAGGAAGTGGTTTTTGATTACAAAACGTGACTACCGGTTTACGTAGTAGTAAAAACATTAAAAGAACTGACGATGTATCGCACAGCATAACATCAGCAGCTTGCAGTAACGGTAAAACGTTATCGGTTTCAATAAATGTTAGATTTTCGTTATTCAGCGCTTTATATTTATTAACCCATTCGGCAGGCATTTTAGGATGAAACTGCATCAAAATACGCCACTTACCTTGTTCACTAAAATGTTTTATTTGCTCATATAATTTAGGAGCAAGTGATAGCTTTCGTGAGAAAGTAGAGCATATAAGTAAAGTAGGGCGAGGGTCGTCGCTTACATAAGGATTATTTGAAGTATTACTAAAAAGTGGATCGAGTGTTGGCCAGCCAGTTTCAGTTACTTTAAAGAAACCATGCTGCTTAGCTAGCTCTTTAAATCGGGTTGTTGTATTTGGGCCTTGCGTACAATATAAATCGTAACAACCACGAATAGTAAAATGACCACGATTACCTTCAGAGCTGCGCTTTTCAGAATTAAAACCATGAAATACAGCTACTTTTTTACCTGGAATAAAGCTAGGTACTATATTACCCGGTATAAATGTAATGTTTGGAGCCCAGCTTTTTACATCTTTTATGGTATGTAAACGTGGCTCGTCTGTGGTTAAAAAATCGGGGTTTACTTCGCTACCCGCTAAAAACCAGCGTACTTCACCACCATGTGCCAATATTTGCGCCTGCAAAGGTCTCAAGATAGCGTATGAATAATTCTGAGAAATATACATTAAGTATTTTTTATTTTTAGTGGCAGTTAAGTAGTTCAAGCTATCTCCTCAGGCTGGTTAGCACATTAAGTTTACCCCATTGCGACTTGCTTATAAATATATGCCTTTATTTGTTTTAAGCATCCGATTGAGCTTTGAGGTTGGCTAGATTATTATACAGCCCATATAACCCCATACCATACTTTGCTCAAAGAGCATCCCTAACCCCGGAGATAGCATGACTAGCTATAAAGTTTTAGACGTAAACGATGATTTACCCATTCGTACCAAAGGTGAAGTACACAGCGGTAAAGTTCGTTCAGTTTATTGGTTAACTGATGAAGACAGCGCTCGATTAATTAAAGATAAAGGCTATCAAGTACCAACAGGTACTGAGCTTGCGATTATGGTTATTTCAGACCGAATTTCTGCATTTGATTGCATTTGGCAAGGCGAAAACGGTTTAAATGGCGTACCAGGTAAAGGTATAGCGCTAAACTCAGTGGCAGCCCATTGGTTTAAGTTATTTGATAAAGCGGGTCTTGCGGGCAATCATATTGTAGATATTCCGCATCCGTATGTGTGGATTGTACGCAAAGCCAGTACAGTAAAGGTGGAGGCAATTGCTCGCCAATATATTACGGGTAGCATGTGGCGCGATTACGCTAAAGGCATACGTAACTTTTGTGGTATTGAATTACCAGAGGGTTTAAAAGCGAACCAAAAGCTTGATAACGTTTTAATTACGCCATCAACAAAAGGTATTATTGAAGGCGTTGCTGATATTCCGCCAGTTGATGATGTAAATATTACTCGCGCTAACATTACTAATAACTTAGATGTATTTAACTTTAAATCGGCAGATGATGTAACCAAATACGAAAAACTGTTAGTTGAAGGTTTTAAATTAATTAGTGATGAACTAGCGAAGCTTGACCAAATTTTTGTAGATACTAAATTTGAGTTTGGTTATGTAGAGGATTTAAATGGCGCGCAACAGCTTATATATATTGATGAAGTAGGCACGCCTGATTCGTCACGTATTTGGGATGAAGCTGCTTACAAAGACGGTAAAATTGTTGAAAATTCTAAAGAAGGCTTTCGTCAATTACTGATTAATAACGTGCCAGAGAGCGACGTATTATTAAATAAAGATCGCATGAGTGAGCGTGAGCAGTTAGCTAAAGATTATATTTTACCAGAATCAGTAATGCTTGAAGTGTCAAATACCTATGTTGGCATAGCGAGTAAAATTGTTGGCAGAGATATCGTGATCCCTGAAGATCCTCGCCAAGAAGTTATTACTATTTTAGATAACGATTACGGATTAATTGTTAAATAACAGCACTTAAGTGCTAATAAAGCCAGTAACTAAATCTTTATTTTTAGTTACTGGGCTATAATTCTTGCAATTAGTGCTCGTCTCTAATTAACTTAACCTAACATTAATGTTTAGGTATTGTTATGTTTGAACGGGCATTGCAAAAGTTTGCTAAAAGTCATTACTTTTTAGCTATAGGTTTGTTTTTTAGTCAGTTTGCTTTAAGTGCAAATATTGAACTAGTAATAGAAGATCAACACGGCCAAAAGTTATCAGGTGCTGTGGTTGAGCTAAATATTGCTGGTAAACAAGCCACACCATCAAATTTGCCCATTGCTATAATGGATCAAGTCCATAAGCAGTTTTTACCCGAATTATTAGTTGTACAACAGGGTCAAAAAGTTAACTTTCCTAACAGCGATAATATTCGCCATCATGTTTATTCTTTTTCACAAGCTAAGCCTTTTCAACTAAGATTATATTCAGGCCAACCAAAAGAGCCCATTACGTTTGAGCAACAAGGGGTTGTTGTTTTGGGGTGTAATATACATGACTCTATGGTTGGCTATATTTATGTAGCTAACAGCGAATTCGTATATAAAACAGATAAAAAAGGCTATGTAAGTTTGCCTATTAATACACTGCCTGCACAAGTGAGTGTATGGCATCCATTACAAACAGCACCATTGGAGAATAAAAAAATGATAACAATTAATTCTCAAAAACAGTTACAGATAACAGTAAACACATCAACTCCAGCACCTAGAAATACCTTTGGTAGTAAGTTTAAGGCTGGTAATGACTAATAGTTTACGAAATCGCATAACCATTTTATGTGTTGGCTTAGTGTTATTAACCACTATGGTCAGTTTGTTTAGTTTTTGGTGGTCTACAAGTAAGTTTCAAGAAGAAAAAGTAAATCAAGATATTACCGTAGCGCAAAATGTTTATAAGCAATATTTAAAGTCAAAAGAAAGCCTACTGTTAACCGCTGCAAAAGTACTCACCTCCGATTTTGGTTTTAAGCAAGCTGTAGCAACGCGAGATGCAGGTACAATCAGCAGCGTGTTGTTTAATCACAGTCAGCGTATTGATGCCGAATTAATGTTGTTACTTGATTTATCGGGTAAGCTAATTTCCGCTAATACTGATGAAGACGTTTTTGCACACAACTTAAAGCCCTTGATGGAAGAGCTTTTAAGTGCGCCAGAAGAGTCTAGCTTTGTGGTGCTTAATAACGAACTGTATCAAATTATTTTATTACCTGTAAAAGCGCCACGTACAGTAGCCTATAGTTTGGTGGGCTTTAAAATTGACGACAATGTAGCCCATGAACTAAAAAGCTTAACAGGCATGGATGTAAGTTTTATAGGCAGTGCTGACGATATTGTTATTAGCTCATTAGCTAACCGCCCTGAGCAATTTGAACCTGTTAGCTATTTTAGTACCGTAACCACATCGCGGTTTTTTGGTGAGTATTTAGTGTATCGTAACCGAGATATAGATTTACCATCGTTGTTGACCCATCCCATAATTATTTTACTGAGTGCCGATTTAACACAAAGTTATAGTGACTTCGAAAAACTGCTTTTTACACTCATTATTTTAGCTATTTTAACTATGTTGGTGGGTGTTATTACAAGCAGCATATTTGCAAATAATTTAACTACGCCACTTACTCAATTAGCTGTAATAGCAAGGCAATTTGCACAAGGTAATTATGCATTTGAATTCAAAGGGCGAAGGCAAAGTACCGAAATAGACACGCTAGTCGCAGCGTTTGATAGCATGGGTAATGATATTAATCAGCGCGAGCAACAAATTAGCTTTCAAGCTAGGCACGACTCCCTAACAGGCTTTTATAACCGCTCAGCAATGCTTGAGGTGCTTGATGATGAGTTAGATTCATCAGCCGAGTACACGCTCGTTGCAATAGACATAAAAGGTCTTCGCCACATAAACGATAAGCTCGGTCCGCGCATTGGTGATGACTGCCTAAAGGCCGTTGCTTGCAGAATAAGTGAGTTTTCGGATGAGTTAGGGGGCTTTCATGCCCGTATTGGCGGCGATGAGTTTTTAACTGTATTTCCGACTGCTGCAGCGCGTGAACACAAAAGCGGTATTGTTGGATTAATGGCACAATTACAAGCGTGCTACACCATTCAAAAACTAAAAATTAATTTACGCTTTAGTGCAGGCATTGTGCAGTATCCTACACAAGGTATTGCAAGTGATGACTTAATGCGCCGTGTGCTAATTGCAGTTGAAAGTGCTGCAAACAAACAAGAGAGCATACATTACTATCAAAATGGCGAAGACGAAGCGCACTTAGATCGCTTAATAATGCTTGATGAATTAAAGCAGGCTATTAGTGATGACGATGGTCAATTGTTTATGACTTATCAGCCAAAATTACATTTAAAATCGCAAAAAATAGATAAAGTTGAGTCGCTTATTCGCTGGCAGCGAAAAGATGGTAGCTGGGTCAATCCTGAACTGTTTATCGACTTAGCTGAGCAGTCGGGGCTTATTGTTGAACTTACTGGGTGGGTTGTTAATACGGTTGTAGCACAAGTAGCTGATTGGCAGTCTAAAAATATAAACTTACAGGCTGCAATAAATGTATCTGCGCAAGATATAGCATTTCCAGGCTTTCATGCAGCATTAGTTCGTACGCTTAAAAAGTACAAAGTAGATTCTAAGCTGATCACTATTGAGCTTACTGAGCGCGATATGATCGAAAACGAAGAAAAAGGTATTAAAGCGCTCGAAAACCTAAAGGCAATTGGCGTTAAAATATCATTAGATGATTATGGTGTAGGGCAAACATCACTTGGTAGATTAAAAATGCTGCCTATTGATGAGCTTAAGCTAGATAAGTGCTTTATCCTAAAACTTGATGAATCGCAAAAAGATCAATTTATAGTGCAATCATCAATTACGTTGGGACATCAGCTAGGGTTCTCGGTTGTAGCTGAAGGGGTTGAAACGCTTGGCTCATTAAATTTACTTAGAGGCATGCAGTGCGACCATGCACAAGGCTATTACTTAAGTAGGCCTTTAAAAGCAGAGCTATTAGAAGAATGGCTGGAGGAATACTATGCAAAAAATTAAATACTTATTAGCAAGTTTGTTTTTAATAGTTAGTGTGCCGAGCATTGCAAGCAATGGAAAACTGCTAGCTACGCCGGGAGTTTCTCAAATTGAAGGCAGTGGCGGCGGGGGGATTGTACCGTGGGCACAACTTGCTGGGTACGCAAGTGATGATGAATTCTCGGTAAATGGCTTTTGTAGCCGCGCAGATGTAACCGACTACACACTTGACGTATGTGGTGCACAACTTAATTTATTTAATCGTGTTGAGCTTAGTTATGCCCAACAGCGCTTTGATGTACCAGCACTTGATGCTGAAATAGAGCAATCAATTACAGGTGCTAAAATACGTTTGTATGGCGATATTGTTTACAGTGATTGGCCACAACTTAGCTTAGGGATTCAGCATAAATCACTGGATGATGGCAGTATTGCAACACTTGTAGGTGCAGAAGATACCAGCGGCACTGACTACTACCTCGCTGCTAGTAAATTACATTTAGGGGCTATTGCTGGCTATAACTGGTTTTGGAACGTAACTACACGATACAGCGAAGCTAATCAACTTGGTTTACTTGGTTACGGTGGAGAAAATACTAGCGGAAAAGTATTATTTGAAGGCAGCACAGCACTATTTTTTAGTCGCGAAATAGCCGTAGGTGTTGAGTATCGTCAAAAATCAAATAACTTAAACTTAGGCGAACAAGATTGGAAAGACTTATTTGTAGCGTGGATGCCTAACAAGCATGTGAGTGTGACAGCGGCTTACCTTGATTTAGGAAGCATTGCAGGGGCTGACGATCAAACAGGTTGGTATTTATCGGTAACAGGGTATTGGTAATGAAAAGCGTTGGTATTTTTTTGATTTTTTTAGGGTTGCTTAGTGGGTGTGCAAATTCTACTAAGCTCTCACTTTATCAAAAGCTGGATGGTAAAGCGGGGATAGGCAGAATTGTTGATAGCTTTATCTATCAAATAGGCAATGACGAGCAGATAATTCATTACTTTGAACACAGTAATATAGCGCATTTCCGCCAAGGATTTATTAATCATGTGTGCATGTTAGTAGAGGGCCCGTGTACATACGATGGCGACTCTATGGTGGCAATTCATACTGGTATGCATATTACAGAGAAAGATTTTAATCATGTTGTTGATTTGCTTATAAATGCAATGAATGAGCAAGATGTTAGCCATAGCTTACAAAACGATATTCTTTCTAGAATGGCGCCACTTCGTGATGAAATTATAAAAATGTAACTATAAAGCTTTCAAAGTAATTATTAAGTAAAGGGAACCTTGCTTTGATTGCATTGTCCACATAGAATTATTTCATAAAAACAACAATTGGCAAATATAGCTTGTATGGCTTATCTATTTATTTCTCGCAAAAATGTACACGCAAAATACTATAAAAAAATAATCAAAAGATTGTCGATGAATTGCCAATTACACATCATGGGAGCGCCTAAGCTTTCTGCTGTGAAATATTTAAAAGATGCGTTCCAAGTTAATTTTACTGGTGTAGTAAACTCTCAACTAAAACGTAAAAGAGCACGTAATACAACTTGGAATAATTCTATCATTACTGCGGTTTATAGTGCTGGTTTAGTTTTATTTGAACGATTACGATACGCTAAGTATTTAGCCTTATTAACCGAGACTAATCCTGAATGCATTGTTATTTGGAACGGCAATAAACTTCCAAATACAACCGTTGCTATGGCTGCAAAAGCATTAGGTGTAAAGCAGTTTTATTATGAAAATGGTTTACTACCCGGTACAAGCAGTTTAGACCCTAATGGTATAAACTATAATGCGTCGTTAAGCCGTGACCCTTCTTTTTACCTAAATTTTGACCCACAAAATAAGTTAAACTTTTCTGCGCCGGATTTGATTCCAAGAGCTGATCATAAAAAACGCTGTGAATTTGAGTGCGCCGATGTGCCAGAACGCTATATATTTGCGCCTTTTCAAGTACCTCATGATACTCAATTAGCTAGCTTTTCTCCGTGGATAAACTCTATGGACATGTTTTACGACGAGGTGATTAAAGCTGTCAAAAGCTTAAATGATCCAAGTTTAAAAGTGGTTTTTAAAGAGCATCCGTCGTGGCATAAGCATTACGCTCATCTTTATGAAAAAGATCCGATTGCAATCTTTGCTAATGGAAATCAAACGAGTGATTTGATTAAGTGCGCAGAAGCCGTATTAACGATTAATTCAACGGTCGGCTTAGAAGCATTACTGCTAAATAAACGAGTTTTAACTCTTGGACAAGCCTGTTACAACATTGAGGGTTTGGTAAAGCATGCGAGCACTGCAGAGCAGCTTGCAGCAAATCTGAACGAAGTAATGCAGGGCTGGCAACCAAATACATTATTAAAGGATAAGTTTTTTAGCTTTATTGAACATGTATATTGTATTCCTGGCGTTTGGAAACACACTGAAGATAAACACATTAAAGCGATTGAAGCGCGTTTTACGGGTAATGACGAGTTTGCTAAATATCATGGTGATAAGGAATCGTAGTGAAAAACCTAATTAGCTGTCAGCAATTACACGAGCAACTCCACAACCCTGCATTAGTGATATTTGATGCAGGTATGCTGCGCCCAGGTGTTTTGGGTACTTATTCGCCGCAAGCAATGCTGCCCAACGCTAAACGTTTTGACATAAAAATCGAGTTGGCCGATAGATCAAATTCCTTACCAAGTACGGTATGCAGCGAGCAGCAGTTTACCCACGTGATGCAAAATGCAGGTGTAAATAACGATTCGTTTATAGTTGTATATGAAGATGGCGGTTTATTTAGCGCAGCAAGGGCGTGGTGGATGTTTAAAGCTATGGGGCATCACAACGTAAAAGTACTCAGTGGTGGCCTTAAAAAGTGGTTAGAGAGCAGTTACGCCACACAGCAAGGTTATAGCAAATCGTTAGGTAAAGGTGATTTTACGGCAAGCTATAATTCTGAGTATTTTATCAATAGCCAACAAGTGGTTGACGCAATCGATGAGCCCAGCACTGTATTGCTAGATGCACGTGCTTATAAGCGTTTTACAGGCGAAGAAAGTGAACCCCGAAAAGGCATGCGTAGCGGGCATATCCCAAATAGTCGCTCGTTGCCTTTTATGGATTTACTTAATAAAGGTGAAGCTAAACCACTTGCCGAAATTAAAGCGATATTTAGTGACGTGGTTGATGATACGCAGCAGTTACAGTTTAGCTGTGGCTCAGGTATTACAGCCTGTGTTTTAGCGTTATTTGCTACTGAATGTGGTTACAGTAATTTAAGCGTTTATGATGGCTCGTGGAGTGAGTGGGGTGCAAGTGATTCATTACCCATCGCCACGGGAGAAAAATAGATGTGTTGGATATGTAAAGCTTGCTCACGTTAAAGCCGCAGCGCCTCTAAACCTCTTTGTGAATAACAGTATTTAAAAATATTACTCACAAGGAGAAGTGAAAGAGAAGAAAATGAGAAGGTAAAAACCAGTGCTTGCTCGTATTTGAATACTATTTTTATACAATCGCTTACTCTAAAAGCGCAGCGTCTCTAAATCTCTTTGTGAATAACAGTATTTAAAAATATTACTCACAAGGAGAAGTGAAAGAGAAGAAAATAAGAAGGTAAAAACCAGTGCTTACTCGTATTTGTATTAAATAGCTTTTACTTTCTAAAACCATAAGGGCAGTTTTTACAACCATTTTTGCAGCACGAACCACGCTTTAAAAAAAACCACTTACTAAATATCATGTAACCACTTTGCATGGTGTAGTCGAGCCCTTCAATTAAATTGTCGTTACCTCTATATTGCTTTGCAAAGTCTATTTGGGTTTTAATAGGTTGTGTATAAACACCCTCTAAAAAAGTATTTATTTTATTAAGCGTGCACTTGCGGCATAAACAACTTGTTGCTGTGATATCAAGCGGTAAAATAGCCGGCAGCTCATTGCACCAACACGCTGATATATCGTCTACATTACACGTTAAAGTACTGTGGCATTGAGTGCAGTTAAGTTCAGTCATTATAATTCTTTTTAGTAACAGTGAGCCAAGAATAACAAATATTATGAATACACAAAAAGCATTAGCTGAATTTATTACACTTGGTGAGCAAAGGGACGAAGCTATATCGGTTATCGTTTCAAGCCCTGCTGATAGCAATAAAACTCATTATACTCTCTCAACCGAGGTTTTAATTGATGTGCTTAAACGCTGTTTAAGTAACGAAATAGACTTAGATGATTTAGAGCTTTGGGCAAACGTAATTGAATCGCGAGATGATATTGATTGTACTGAGCACGAAGGTTTTATTTATGCGCTCAGTAATAGCGAGCAAATGGGAGAGCTTAATCATCAAAAGCTTGCTCAAATAGTTGCCTTAGTAAAAGTTTGATTTGTTTAAAAGCGAGGTGTAAAACCTCACCTACAAAATACACCAAACCGTAGGTGCGAATTTATTTCGCGCTCATGTAACGTGGCTTTGGTGTTTAAAAAGCGAGGTATAAAACCTCACCTACAACATGGGGCATAGACCTGTAAGTGCGAATTTATTTCGCGCTCATGTAACGTGGCTTTGGTATTTAAAAAGCGAGGTGTAAAACCTCACCTAAAAAAAACCGCACTTCAATTGAATGCGGTTTTTTAAATTGAGAACAACCGTTTTAAGCGATTATTTATGATATCCCAAGCACGTTTCTACTTCGTTTTTAGAACCTAAAATAACAGCTACTCGCTGGTGGATTGCATCAGGCTGAATATCCATAATACGCTCAGTACCGGTGGAAGCGATACCGCCAGCTTGCTCTACTAACATAGCCATTGGATTTGCTTCGTAAAGTAGGCGTAATTTATTTGGCTTTTTAGGATCTTTAGTGTCTGTAGGGTAAGTAAACAAACCACCACGGCTAAGCACGCGATGTACATCGCCCACCATTGCTGCAATCCAGCGCATATTAAAGTTTTTAGCGCGCGGGCCTGTATCGCCTGCTAGCAAATCATTGATGTAGTTTTGCATAGCTGGCTGCCAATGGCGTTGGTTAGACGTATTAATGGCAAATTCGTTTGTATCAGCAGGGATTTCGGCAAAATCTTGTGTAAGTAAAAAGCTGCCTTGTGTTTTATCAAGGGTAAACATGCGCGTGCCTTTACCTGTAGTCAGCGCAAGCATTGTTGATGGCCCGTAAAGTACGTAACCTGCTGCAACTTGTTTGTGGCCTGGCTGCATAAATATGCTTTGATCAGCAGCGTCAGAGCCTTCAGGCGCTTCCATAATAGAAAATATAGTACCCACAAGTGAGTTAATATCCGTATTTGACGAGCCATCGAGTGGATCAAATGCCACTATAAATTTAGCGTCTGGGTTACCTGCTACTGTGTAGTCTTCTTCTTCAGAGGCGATTGCTTTAACCGTACCTGATTCCAGTAAAATATCTTTTAACAGCTGATTAGATAATACATCGAGCTTTTTTTGAGTTTCACCTTGAATGTTTTCATCAAGGGTTGAGCCTAATACGCCAGAAAGCGCGCCTTGACCAACGCGAAACGAAATTTCTTTACATGCCGCTAAAACTGTTCGAATTAATGATAAAAGTTCTCTTGAACAACCATCTTCAAGTAATACTGGAGGGAGTCTACGCATTCTATTTTCCTGATAACGTGTTAAAACCAATCATAATGTGAGAGAGATTAGCTTAGAGCGCTGAAATTCGTCTTAAATAACTGTATTGTTTAAATAGCACCCTATAATGGGACCACCTAATCGTACTTAAAACACAAATAACAAAGATAAGATTATGAAAAAAATACCACTACTAAGTTACATATTCTTTACTGTGCTGTGCTCTATCATAACTCAAGCGCACGCAGCAATTAAGTCAATTGATGAATTTACTACGCAAATGAATCATTTTCCGGGCTATTATTCGTTTTTTTACGATACCCAAAACGGAAAAGTATATTTAAAAGTTGATAAGTTTGAACAACAATTTTTACTGCAGCAAAGCTTGCCTTACGGTATTGGCTCTAACGACATAGGCCTTGATAGAGGTCAGCTTGGTAATACTCACCTTGTGCAGTTTGAGCGTTTTGGCGACAAAGTAATGCTACGCGCTGTAAATACTTACTATCGTGCTAACACAAGTAACAAGGCTGAACAGCAAAGTATCAAAGAGGCGTTTGCATCAAGTATACTTGCTGGTTTTAAAGTAGTCGCAGAGGATAAAGCCACAGCACTTATTGATTATACGCCTTATTTATTAAGTGATGTACATGGCGTAAGTCGCAAGCTTGCTGCACGTAAGCAAGGCAACTTTAGCCTTGATGAATCACGTAGTGCCGTTTATATGAATCGCTCAAAAGCATTTGTAAAAAACACCGAGCTTGAAGCTGTACTTACATTTAAAGGCACAAAACCAGGTGAATTTGTTCGCCAAGTAAGTGCCGACCCTTATGCGCTTACTGTTCATATGCATCATTCACTTATTCAATTACCAGATGATAACTACACACCTCGTAAGTTTAATCCGCAATCAGGTTTTTGGAGTATAGAACATAAAGATTACGCAGCGCCGCTTGGTGAGTCTATGTATGTGCGTTATATACCACGTCATCGTCTAACTAAAAAGGACTCAAGCTTACCTATTAGTGAGCCTGTTAAACCAATCGTTTATTACCTTGATCCTGGCGTTCCAGAGCCCGTTAAAAGCGCTTTGCTTGAAGGTGGAAAATGGTGGAACGACGCATTTACGGCTGCAGGATATAAAAATGCATTTATAGTAAAAGTGCTGCCAAGTAGTGCCGACCCTATGGATATTCGTTACAACGTCATTCAATGGGTACACCGTGCAACGCGTGGTTGGTCATACGGAAGTTCTGTAATCGACCCACGTACAGGTGAAATACTTAAAGGGCATGTAACACTTGGCTCATTGCGTGTTCGCCAAGATATTTTAATAGCTGAAGCACTCGCTGCTCCTTATTTAAAAGGCAATGAAGTTGCTAAAAACTTGCAAGCAATGGCGCTTGATCGTATTCGCCAATTAAGTGCGCATGAAATTGGTCACACGTTAGGTATTGCTCATAACTTTGCGGCATCGGTAGGTGATAGAGCTTCTGTAATGGATTACCCACATCCGCTACTTAGTTTTAATGAACAAGGTAAGCTTGATGTAACGCGCGGGTATGCAACAGGCATGGGCGTATGGGATACCCAAGTAATTAAATATGGCTATAGCGATTTTACTAACCAAGATGAAAGCGCAGAACTCGCTGCTATTTTAAAGGAGAGCAAAGCCAAAGGCCTTGAGTTTATATCAGATAGCGACGCTCGTGCTAAAGGTGGCGCACATCCAACCGCTCATTTATGGGATAACGGCACTAATCCTTCGCAGGAGCTTTTACGAGTACTCGACGTACGTAAAAAAGCGCTTTCGCAGTTTGGTATTAATAATATTAAAACGGGCGATTCATTATCGCAATTAGAGGAAAAACTAGTTCCGCTTTATCTGTTTCACCGTTTTCAGGTTGAGGCTGCGGTGAAGCTTATAGCCGGTGTTGATTACGAATACGAAACACGCAGTGACTCACCCGTAAAAGGTGCGCAAGTGGTTGATAAAAAAATGCAACAAGAAGCGGTAAACGCTATTTTTGCAACGCTTAAGCCAAGTAACTTGTTACTTCCTGAATCGGTACTATCACTTATTCCACCAAAAGCATACGGCGAGTCTAAGTCGCGCGAGAGCATAGTGGGGCGCACAGGGTTAACGCTCGATGCAATGGCATTACCCGAGGTTGCAGTGCAGCACAGCTTGTCGCTTTTATTAAACGCACAACGTTTAAACCGCCTAGCGCAGCAGCAAGCACGTAGTAATGACTTTTATAGTTTAGATGAGTTACTTGAGGAGCTATATGGCCAAGTGTTTAACGCGTCATCACCTAATACAATGACAGGTAAAATAACTCAGCGCGTGCAATTTTTAACTGCAAAAGCCATGGCTGATTTAGTAGCAAGCGATAGTGCAAGCCCTGAAGTGCAAGCGCAGTTACGTTACTACTTAGTTAAATTGAGTGAAGACTTTAACCAAAACTCAATGCTGAGCCATACAAGTACTGGCGAGAGTGCGTTTAAGCAATATTTAGCTGAGCAAGTAAATCAGTTTTTAATTAAAGGGCAATGGCCAAACAACTTTAAAGTGCTGCCAATCCCACCGGGCTCACCAATTTAGAATAAAAAGTAGAAGCGCTTATTTTAAATCAATCATTTAATCAATCATAAAGCAAAACACCGAGTATATTTATACTCGGTGTTATTTTATTCTAAAAACGAATACGTACTCTAAGACTTTATTTGCACTAAATCGTAATCGGCCATACCAGGTACTATTGCCTGTAAGCGAGATTCGGTTACATCGAGTGCATTTAAACATTCGCAATACTCAGAAGCCTTAAGCTCTAATTGATGTGCCTTTTTTTGTAGCGATTTATCAATTTCTCTTGAGATAATATCCATGCGTTGCCCCATGTCGTTAATGCGATCTTCTATATTACCTTCACGCGATTTAAACGCATCTCCAAGTGATACCAAAATAGCACCTAACGATCCATGCACAGCAGAGTGAATTTGCTGGCTGATCTCTTTAGTAAAAAAATCATCTATTTGCGAAAGTGATTGAGGGGCTATAAAAAAGAAGTCATCTCCGCGCTTAAACTTATCCATTAGCGCGCGCTCTACATACTGCAATTGTGTTTTAAGTACTTCAGGTTCTTTGTCTGACATACCTTCAACTACGTGTTCAATAGCGCTTAAACCTAAGTTAACACCATCGGTAGCAAGGTTTACTAATTCGGGGACTGTGTGGCGAATACCATTACTAAACTGTTCGAGTACTTTGCTTTCGTCATCGCTTAAATCAACCCAATAACCGCGAATAAACAGTTGGTTATTGTTATTAATTTGGACACGAGTTTGGCCTTTATCTAATATGCGAATTGCATCGTCAGTAATAATTAAACCATGACGTAATTCAACATCGCATTGGGCTTGAGCAAAGACACTAGTGCTTGAGAGCGCCATGGATAACGCCAATATCGAACGAGATAGAAACGCCATAAACACCTCAAAAAGACTAAAATGGAAGGCGAGTAGGTTAACAAAAAAACAACTTTATGCAAGGGAAAATAAACCTATCAACTATCTCACAGAATAGTTGTATAGAGTGCAGCTTGAGTTTTTAGATACGGTTATGTTGGGCAAAATCAACAGTCCAACAAAGGGCTTAATATATAGCTAGAGAGGGTAGAATTGGCTCATAGTAAAATAAGAGCACGTGGTTTTTAAATGAAGTTTAAAAAGATATAGCTATTTATATCAATTAAGCTTAATTGCCGACTCTAAATTTACTCTGGAGTCGGCTCAAAAACTAAATATTTAGTGTGAAACCACTATTAAGCGAATTGCATCAAGTTGTAACTGCGTTTTTTCAATATACGTAGTTAGGTCGTTACGTTGCTTATCGTAGAAGGTAATTTCTTCTTGGCGAATATTCGGATTAATTTGCTTAAGGGCAACAAGTCGCTCTTGCTCTTCACTGAGTGACGTTTGCATTTTAGCAAGTGACGCTGCGCGAATAACTTCAAGTTTTTCTTGTGCCATATCTTTAGCGGTAGTGATCATCGGGTGAACAGCGCTTTGCAATGCACCGGCAAGCTTACTTGCTGTTTGGCGGCCAACGGCTGATAACTGTTGATTAAAGCCTTCAAATGCCACGTTTTCACCTAGGTTATTACCTGCTTTATCGAGCAATATACGAATTGGTGTAGGCGGTAAAAAGCGACCAACTTGTAATACTTTTGGTGCCATTGCTTCTGCAACAAAAATAAGCTCAACAAAAAAGGTACCAGGCGGTAACTTTTTATTTTTAAGTAAAGCCACCGATGCGCTACCAAAGTCGTCGTCACAAATCATATCCATGGTGCCTTGCACCATAGGGTGATCCCAGCTGATAAAGTGTACATCTTCTTGCGAAAGTGCAGTGTCGCGATCAAAGGTAACCGTCATGCCGTCTTCTTTAAGCGATGGGAACGATGCATTTAACATATGTTCCGTTGGCTTTAAGATAATGGTGTTTTCGCCTTTATCTTCTTGGCTTACGCCAAATGTGTCAAACACGTTGATCATGTAGCTTGGCAATTCAAACTGGTTATCGAGTTTTTCGATATCAGTTACAAGCGAGTCGGCAGCACCTTGACCCGATGAATGTAGCTCTAGTAAACGATCTCGTCCGCTTTCCATTTTTTTACGCAGTACCGCATTTTGTTGTGCTACTTGCTCAAGTAATGGATCGAGTTCGTCTTCATCGCAGTTATGCGCAGAAATATATTCAAGTAGGTCATCACGGAATTCTTTATAAAGCATTTGCCCAGTTGTTGATGTAGATTCGAATGCATCTAGACCTTCGTTATACCAACGTAGCAGTACTTCTTGAGCGGTGTTTTCAAAATATGGCACATGAATGTTCACATCTTGTGTTTGGCCTATACGGTCTAATCGACCAATACGTTGTTCGAGCAAATCTGGGTTCAGTGGTAAATCAAACAACACTAAGTGATGCGAGAACTGGAAGTTACGACCTTCTGAGCCAATTTCTGAACACAGTAATATTTGTGCATTATCGTACTCGTCTGCAAAAAATGCAGCAGCGCGGTCACGCTCAATAATAGACATACCTTCGTGGAATACCGACGCTTTAATTGCTTCACGTTCACGCAGTATTTGCTCAAGGCTGATAGCTGTTTCAGCTTTAGCACATATAAGCAGTACTTTTTCGCGCTTAAGTGTTTTAAGGGTGTCGATTAACCAATCTACGCGTGGATCGAATAAACCCCAGCTTGCGCTTTCGCCTTCAAATTCTTGAAATATTTTTTCAGGAAAAAGAGCACGGTGTGCACTTAGTTCAGGGTTTTGAATGCCGCCCATGTTACCAAGAACCGACATAGCCGTTTTATACTGCTTTGGCAGTGCCATAGGGTAGGCATGTAATTTACGGCTTGGGTAGCCATCAATGCCGCTGCGGCTATTTCTGAATAATATACGACCTGTGCCATGGCGATCGAGTAGCATGTTAAGTATTTCTTTACGTGCTGGTAAATCACCTTGCTGTGCTTTTTCAAGAATATCAGTAATATCGGTTTCTTTTAATAGCTCAATTAGTGTGGCTTTGGCTGCGTCGTCCAGAGCTTGCTCTTGCAGTAATTGATTTGCCGCTTGCGCTACGTCTTTATAATTTGCTTCTTCTTCTTTAAACACGTCGTAGTCGTAAAAACGATCCGGATCGAGTAATTGTAAACGCGCAAAGTGACTGCTGTGACCAAGTTGATCAGGCGTTGCTGTAAGCAAAATAAGGCCCGGAATATCTTGGCTAAGCTCTGCCATACGTTGGTACTCTGAGCTTGGTTTGCCGTTATTTATACTTAGGTGGTGGGCTTCATCTATTACTAAAAGGTCCCAATCAGCAAGCGTTGCTTGTTCAAACCAACGTTTTTTCTTGGTTAAAAACTCAAGGCTGGTAAGTACTAGTTGCTCTGTATCAAATACGTTTGGAGAATCTGCAAACGCTTCGTCGCAGCGCTCTTCATCAAAAATAGAAAAACGTAAGTTAAAGCGGCGTAGCATTTCTACTAACCATTGGTGCTGTAAGTTTTCAGGCACCACAATCAGTACGCGACTCGCACGGCCACTAATAATTTGTTGATGTAGTATCATGCCCGCTTCAATTGTTTTACCAAGGCCTACTTCATCTGATAAAAGTACGCGTGGGGCAAAACGTTTACCCACTTCTTGGGCAATATAAAGCTGGTGCGGAATAAGATTAGCACGCTGACCAATTAAGCCTTTAATAGGCGATTGTTCACGTTCAAATTTATGTAACCACGTTTGGTAGCGAAGTGTGTAGCGATCAAAACGATCGACTTGGCCTGCAAATAAACGATCTTGTGGTTTATTAAACTTAATAAAATGATCTAAAAAGGTCTCTTTTAACTTGGCCGTTTCGCCATTATCAACACGGGTGCCGTGATAACAAAGTAACTCGCCTTGTACTTCAATAGACTCTACTTCTAATTCCCATTCTTCAACGCTTTTGATCACATCGCCAGGATTAAATGCCACACGGGTAACAGGTGCCTCTGCACTAGAATAAACACGGTTTTCACCACTGGCAGGAAATAATATGCTGACCTGACGGCCTTCAATGGCAACAACGGTGCCTAATCCTAAATCTGACTCTGTATCACTGATCCAACGCTGACCTAAGGAAAAATTCATGTATGTCTCGTCTATGATGAAAAAGGCGGCTATGTTACCTGTAAGCTAACACCACTGCAAGGCGCTATTTGGCTCACTTTTAATTAATTTTGTAAGTGTTAATTATTACTATTAAAACAGCTTGTTTATGACTCTTTTTTAGGTAAATCAAAACTAATTACAGTTTGTAATAAAACGGACTTTTATGACAAATAGACTAAACTTACATTATGCCTTAGCAATTAAGTATTGCAGGTTTAAGTTTTGCCCGTTTTACTTAGTTATTTTGGTATAGCATAAAAATCATAAAACGTAAGGAAAGTGCTATGGAAAAAGCTTCGAACCTTGAAAGTAAAATGTATGTGCTAGATACCAACGTACTACTTCACGAACCACTCGCTTATTTGTCTTTTCAAGAGCATGACGTTGTAATTCCGATGACGGTGCTTGAAGAACTTGACCATATAAAAGACAGAAAACACGACGTAAGCCGTGATGCGCGCGTCGCTATTCGTGGATTAGATGAAGTTCTTAAAAATGCAACGCCTGAGCAAATGCTACAAGGCGTGGCGCTGCCGAGTAACAAAAAGGCAAAAGCGAGCTCTGCCGGTACCCTCATTATTGTAAACGACCATTTATTTGCCGACTCCATTTCTGGTTTGCCTGGTAACGAAAACGACCATCGTATTATCAATTGCGCCGTGTACTTACAAAAGCAGCACAGTGATTCAAAAGTAATACTTGTCACAAAAGACATAAACATGCGTTTAAAAGCCAAAGGCGCCGGGCTTAAATATGTTGAGGATTACCGTACCGACCAACTTATTGATGATATAAGCTTGCTCACTAGTGGTTATAAAAAAATTGAAGGTGATTTTTGGGACCATGTAGGGGAGTGTAATACGCAGCAGCACGGACGCGATACGTTTCATCATGTGCCTAAAAACTTAATACCTGATGTATTTTGTAATGAATATTTACTTGATGGAGGGGATCAGTTTGCGGCGCGCGTTAAATCGTACGATGACGAGCACATAACGCTAAAAGATATTGGTGTTGAGCGTTTAATGCATCAACAAGCATGGGGCGTTAAGCCCAAAAATATTTATCAAGGGATGGCATTAGATGCATTACAGGATACAGGTATTGAACTTGTTATTTTAACAGGACCAGCAGGGTGTGGTAAAACCTTGTTAGCACTTGCCAGCGCCCTTGAAATGGTCATCGAAAAAGGTATTTACGATAAAGTAATAGTTACCCGTAATACGCCAGAAATAGCAGAGTCTATTGGGTTTCTACCAGGCACGGAGGAGGAAAAAATGGCGCCATGGCTTGCAGCTATCACTGATACGCTGGAGGTATTGCACAAAGGCGACGAAAACCCAATATCGAGTCGAAATTACATAATGGAGAAGGCTAATGTACAGTTTAAATCGGTTAACTTTATGCGCGGGCGTAGCATTCAAAATGCGGTGGTAATTTTAGATGAGAGCCAAAATTTAACGGCATCTCAGCTTAAGACGATTATTACTCGCTGCGGCGAAGGTACTAAATTAATTTGTACAGGTAACTTGGCGCAAATTGATAGTAACTATTTAACGCCAGTAACATCGGGCTTGACGTACATAGTAGAGCGCTTTAAAAACTTTGAAGGCAGCGCAACAATAAACCTCAACGGTGTTGTGCGTAGTCGCTTAGCGTCATTTGCAGAAGAAAATTTATAACTTGCGCTTAACAAATTGGCTCGATAGTCTATCGATTGATTTTCGAGCCAAATGGCAGGCAGTACATTGAATTTTTTACCTCTGAAGCATTATTATCGTTCATTATTTATTGCGCTGTTAGTGCCATTGATTGTCGCTTTTTTACTGTGCTTGCACTTATATAATATAAAGCTTGAGCGGACGGTTGAAAAACGCCAAGCTGATTTTACAAATGTTTCAGCGCAAGTTACCCACGGCATGGACTCGGTGAGTAATCTACTTACCACCATGTTTAACTTATACGAGCAAGCGACTTATCCCAAAATAAACCAAGATTTGCTCGAAGGCATAAATCAATATGATGGTTACTATTATCGTCATTTTATTGATCAAAGTACGGAAATTGTAGGTAAAGGTGAGTTTGCGTTATCTGCTAAGGCATTAATGCAGTGGCAGCAGGCTATTACATTAGGGCCTTCGTTTAATACAACGCTTGCGTTAATGCAGTCGTTATCTGCTGTAGCGTATGTTGATGATAATGGTTTTGCTTATGTAAGCAGGCACAACAAAAGCCAAAGTTTAATGCTTACTGAAATTTTAAATGGAAAATTTAAGCCAAAATTTGCGCAAAACAAACTTACTTCAAGCCCTATTGTTAAAGTGAATGACAATTCGTATTTTGCTATTGGTCGACAACGAAGCACTGGCTCAGCCGATTACATTATTTTAATTTATGATGTTCAAGCAATTTCTGGATGGTTAAAAAAGGTGTCACCGAACAGTGGTGAATACGTTTTTATGAACCAATCGCATCAAATTATCGCCAGCTCTAAACAGATAATAGAGCAAGCGACTGCGTTAAAAGATTATTGGCCAGACTTGGCCAATCATCAGAGTCAAAAAACAGTATTAACTAGTGATAGTAATTACTTTATGCAGCCTATGGATGAGTTACCTATTCACGCAGCATTTTACGAGCACAAACCCCAATTAATAAGCTCAATTAAGTATGAGATATTACTAGAGTTTACTTTTTTAACGCTATTTTTAAGTATTATGTTTGGCGTGTTTTTTTGGTTAAGTCAGCGCATTTTTATAAAGCCGATGACTCACTTAATGTCATACCTTGAGAGTAACGGTACACAACAAGAAGAGCAGCTAAATTACAAAGTACCACTGAGCTGGCAACCTTGGTTTTCTAAAGTGAAGCGTGTATTTACTAAAAACAAACAGTTAGTTGATTCATTACAAAGTGCAAACAAAGCTCTGGATGACCAAGTTCAGCTGCAATCAGAAAAGCTAAGCCGCAGTTACGAAGCAAAAGAGCGCCACTTAGCTTTGCTCAACACTATGCTAAACAGTGTGCCAGACCTTATTTACTTTAAAAATATTGATGGTTCATTCTTAGGATGCAATAAAGCATTTGAGGCGTATATTGGTAAAGATCAAACTGCATTAGTTGGTAAATATGTAGATGATTTAGGTGACAATGATCAGCAAATAAATGCGCTTGAAAAACAAGTATTACAAAACAGAAATAGTGTTGAACAGCGAATAGAAACCGATACAAAATCGTATCAACTTACTATTGCACCTTTTTATAACGAGCACCAACACCTGTTAGGAACCATGGGTATTGGCCGCGATATTACTGAACAGCAACAAACATTATTGGCCTTAAAATCATCTGAATCTAAATTTAGAAGTGCCATTGAATTTGCGGCTAACTGCGTGGTTTTACTCTCGCTTGAACACACAATATTACAAGTTAATAAAGCAGCAAGAAAGCAGTTTTCTGATCAGCCAGTACTAGTTGGGGAGCAGTTGAAAGCATTATTTGATGACTCCCAATGGCAGCAAATAAAAAGCACATTAGCGCAATTGCTAGATGACAAAAAACGCGTATACCATTTAACGCTTGCTCAAGGGGGTTTAACAAGCTGGTTGCAACTAAGTGTATCGCTTGTCTGGGATGAAAACCGCGATCCAGCTTATTATGTTATACACATTCAGGATGTAAGTGCCTTAACTAAATCAAAACTAGATGCTGAACGAGCAACCCTAGCTAAAAGCCGCTTTATAGCCAATTTAAGTCATGAAATACGTACCCCTTTGAACGCTGTTTTAGGGTTGCTTGATATGTTAATTGAGCAAGGCTTAACGCAAAAGCAATTACAACAAACGGATCAAGCTAAGCATGCAGCACAAAGCTTGTTATTAATGCTTAATAGAATGCTTGATTTTGCACGTATTGAAGGTTCGCAAACCGATTTAAAACAAGCATCTTTTAGCATGGTTGAGCTGGTAGATATTTGTGAAAGCTTAACGGCTCCATTGTGCGAAGGAAAAGGTATTGAGTTTTTTATTGATATTGACCCGCTAATAGCACCTGATTTGATATGCGACAGTATACGTTTGCAGCAAATATTAGGTAACTTATTAACTAATGCCGTTAAGTTTACAAAAACAGGTTCCATTACTTTAAAAATGGAACTTATTGAAAGCGATAGCCTAGAGCAACAGCATATTTGCTTTAAAGTAATTGATACTGGCATGGGTATAGATGAAGCCGATCAAAGTCGCTTATTCGACGCTTTTACTCAAGGTGATGAATCTTCAACCCGCATACACCAAGGGGTTGGGCTAGGTTTAGCTATTGTTAAACATGCAGTGTCGTTAATGGGTGGGGAGATTGCTTTAAAGAGTAAAAAAGGCCACGGCAGCGAATTTTATTTTAGTATTAGCTTTTTAGTTGATACCACTAAAAACACAGTGTTACCGACTAATACATTGGCTATTTTATCTGATCAAAGTAAAGAGCTTAAGCAGGTGACAAATGCATATAACGAACTTGCTAATATTAATTTAGATGAAGTACTAAAATACCCAATTAAGCTCTCTAATACTCAAAAAATAATAATTGATGCAGCTGACTTACCTGCACTTTTAAATGTTGAAGCGATTAATGATTCGTTATCAGCTAAAGAAACATCGGTAATTATTATTAATCATCAGCACACACTTAATTTACCGACAAGCGAGCACTTAGCTGCGCATCACGTTAAAGCATCGGCATTAGGGCAAAGGCTATTTAGTTTGAACTCTCAGCAAAAGCCTATAGTTAATACAAGTGCCGCAGTACACAGTGCAACTGAAAGTAAAGCTGATATATCGGGTCTACTTGTATTAGCAATTGATGATAATCAGCTTAACCTAGAAATAATTAGCAGTGTTCTTCGCCAAGCAAACGTAAATGTTGTCACGGCTTTAAGCGCATCAATTGGTATGGAATTATTGCAAGTTTTAAAGCCTGACTTAATATTGATGGATGTGCAAATGCCGAAAATAGATGGCTGTCAAGCAACCGCTTTGATTCGTCAACAGTTTGACGCAAAGCAACTGCCTATTTTTGCTTTAACGGCTCATTGTGAACCTGCTGATGTAGAACGTTCTTTAAAGTGCGGCATGAATAAACATTTAACTAAACCGGTTGTTGCTAAAGTACTTATTGATGCAATTGCTGATTTAAACTTAGTTAAACCAAGCTTTTTTGAAAAATCATTTGCTTTAACGCAGTTTAGTATGGATGAAAAACTACTTAATACGATGATTGATAAATTTGCTAGCTTGTGTAAAACCCAGCTATCGCAACTAGAAGAAACAACCAATAAGGATGATTTGGTACGTTTAGTGCATAGTATCAAGGGTGTAGCTGGTAATTTAGGTTTTAGACGATTATCACATTGTGCTTTATTGTGTGAAAGAACGCTTAAAACAACTAATAAGCCTATTGAAATAACACTACAAGAGCTTATCATACAGCTAGAACAGGTAATTGTTTTTATAAAAGGGCTAGGGGTTAGGGATGTCGAAAAGAGCTAAAGTACTTATTGTGGATGATGATCCAATCAACAGATTAGTACTTGAAAAAACACTTAAAGCAGAACACGACGTGTTCTTAGTTGAAAGTGGTGAAAAAGCACTGACCTTTGTAAAAACAGCGCAAGTTGATTTAATAATCCTTGATGTAATTATGCCTGGAATTGACGGCTATCAAGTACTTGTGGAGCTTAAAGAAAACCCAATAACTCAGTCTATTCCTATTATATTTATATCAGCCAATCGTAGCCATGATGATGAAGCAAAGGGCTTAGAGCTCGGTGCAATGGACTACATAACCAAGCCATTTAGTCCTTCTATTGTTCGCGTTAGAGTGCGCAACCAACTCCTCATAAAGCAAAAAAATGATTTGCTAGAAATGCTAGCTTCGATAGATGGCTTAACTGAAATACCAAATAGACGCTACCTTGATGAAAACTTATCTCGAGAATGGCGCCGCAGCAAGCGAAGTGGAACACCGCTATCGGTGTTACTTATGGATATAGACCACTTTAAACGTTACAACGATTGCTACGGACACCGTGCTGGCGATGAGTGTTTAAAGAATGTTGCGCAAGCACTTGCGGCTCAATGTGAACGTGGCAGTGACTTTATTGCTCGTTATGGCGGAGAAGAATTTGCTGCTGTGCTACCAGGAATTGATAGGCATGAAGCAATGGAGTTTGCTAATAAATTACGCAATGCTGTAAATGCTTTGAATATAGAACACAAAGCTTCATTAAATGCAGACCACATCACTATAAGTATAGGTATTGCCACTACACAAAGTGGTAAAGTGTATGCTGAGCAAGCATTATTAGAAGAGGCCGATTTAGGCTTATATGCCGCTAAAGATGCAGGGCGAGATAGAATAGTCGCACGCTAAAAACTTAATATACAAAAACGCCAATATTTATATATTGGCGTTTTTGTATCAAACATTTTTTATTGGTTACTGCGTGATCATACCTAAAGCGGTGTCACCAATGCCCACTAACTTATCATTTTTAAATACAAGTGGCGTACATTCATCTTTTGTTGTTTTTGAATCTGAATGCTTGCTATGCGTTACATAAAAAAGTACTTGGTATACATCATCATCTTTTTTTAATAGCTCAGTGAAATTAGGCGTTTTTAATTGCGTTAAAACAGACTGATAGCTGCTATCCATTTTTAGCTCTGATATAACTTCACGATTATTTTTATGCTGTGCTTGCCAGCTTGATGAGTTTTTCCCTGCCCAATGAGTCTCAGCTTCGCCATCTGACACGGCAATAACACAGCCTGTTAAAAATGGAGCGATTAAAGCGGCTGCTAAAAGTGATTTTTTCATTTTTATTTACCTTAATAAGATTTTTAATTGGTTATTAACTGTATTAAAGCAAAGAGTAGACCATATTTATAAACTGTTATTAATCAGTTTGTTAAGTGAGTTAAGCTGTTTTTATCTAATAAAATATTAAATATATTAGTAAAAACAGCCATTTTTTAGCTTATTTGATTACTACAATAAAATGATTAAACCAAGCGGTTGCGTGATTCACCTTTAGTAAATGCCGCAATATTTAAACTTACTTCATTAATTAAACGCACAATAGATTCAGTACTTGCCCATGCAATATGTGGAGTAAGTAATAAGTTATTGCCTGTGTAATTAGCAAGTGGATTTGAAGCTTCAGCAGGTTCTTTAGTTAGTACATCAACACCGGCTCCAGCAATTAGATTTTGCTCAAGCGCTGTTGCTAAGTCGGCTTCGTTAATAATACCACCACGTGCTGTATTAATAATTATAGCGCTTGGCTTCATCATTTTAAGCTCATTAAGTGCAATTAAATCACGTGTTTCATCTGTAAGCGGGCAGTGTACGCTGATTATATCGGCTGTTTTAATGACGTCTTCAAAAGGCGTACGACTATCACGACATTTAACCCCTTTGCGCTCTGCAACAATAACATTAGCGCCAAATGCCTCAGCCACTTTAGCAACGCCTTTGCCTAGTGTACCGCCGCCTATAATGGCAAATGTTTTACCTTGTAAGTCGTTAAAGCTGTAATCGAGTATGCAAAACATTTCACTTTTTTGCCATGCACCTTGCTGACAATCTGCCTGATAGCGGTGGGTGTTACCCAGTAAGTTAGTAATTAAAGAAAATGTATGTTGAACAACTGAAGGGGTTGAGTAGCCCGCTACATTAGTTACGGCAATACCAAATTCTTTAGCGGCTTCTAAATCAACATTATTAGTACCAGTTGCACTTACGCAAATTAATTTCAGCTGTGTTAGCTGACTAATCGTATCGCGATTCAAAACTGCTTTATTAGTGATTAATACATCAGCGCCTTGGCAATGCTCAATAACTTGCTCTGGGCTGGTAAGTTCATAAGTCGTTAATTTACCAAGTTGTTCTATACACGAAAGAGATGTTTTAGCTAACGTTGCGTTATCAAGAATAGTAATGTTCATTATGAGCCCTAAAATAAGTGGATCTGAAAGAGTTAAAATCGTAAAAAAGAGGCTTACGATCCATCAAAAATCTAAAATATGGGCTTAAGGTACTACGAAAGAAAGGCTTTGTTAATGGTATTACTACCAAATGATTAGAGGGCTATGTAGTAGTGGTCTGCCCACTAACAGATTGAGAACATGGTATTTTGCTAGACTGATCAGTTTTTTTGCACTTATAAGCAAGCCTATGGTCATAGAAGGTAATTAAACTCGGCTTTAAAGCAAGTTGCTAAAATAAAAAATCGTTTTTTTGGTTATTTCGCATTTTAGATTGGCTGAGTTATAATCGGATATAGACATAAACGGTGCGCTTTAGCGTGCCGTTTTTTAACATTGTAGATGTAGTAATGAGTGAATTAGAAGATAAATACGCAGATATACGCCCATACAACGACGACGAAGTTGCGGCATCGCTTACACGTTTGATTAACGATGATGCGTTTATTGATGTAATAGCAAAGTATAATTTACCGCGCTTTTTATCGGCAGTGCCTTTTATTGCACGTCCAATGGTAAGAAATCAGTTACGCAAAAAATGGGGCAAAGTAAGCACCGTTGAAGATGTGCAAAATGAAGTGGCGCAATACTTAGATAAACTAGTGAAGCGCACCACATCAAAAGTTACCTTTTCTGGGCTAGAGCAGTTAGACGCTAATCAGGCCTATTTATTTATTTCAAACCACAGAGACATAGTGCTTGATCCTGCATTAGTTAATTGGGGTTTATATCAGCATAAAATGAAAACAGTGCGTATTGCTATTGGCGATAATTTATTGCAAATACCTTACATTACTGAGCTTATGCGTTTAAATAAAAGTTTTATTGTTAAGCGCTCTGCTAAAGCACCAAAAGAAATGTTAAAAGCATTAACCCAGTTATCGTCATATATCTATGACTCTTTAATCGGTGGAAATTCTATTTGGATTGCACAAAAAGAAGGGCGTGCAAAAGACGGTTTTGATCAAACAGATCCTGCCCTTTTAAAAATGTTGCAATTAAATGGACGTAAACAAAAGAAAGAATTTGGCGATTATATTAAAGAGTTAAAAATAGTGCCTGTTTCTATTTCTTATCAATATGAACCGTGTGCAATTGCTAAGGCTAAAGAGCTTTATCATAAACAGCATCATGGTGAATATATTAAGTCAGCGGGTGAAGATATTGCCAGTATTGTTGAAGGCTTTAGTTCGGCTAAAGGGCATGTGCATTTAGCATTTGGACAGCCAATCGAATCTAAATGTGATAGTGCTGAAGAGCTTGCTAAAACAATTGATAGGCAAATTGTAGATTCGTTTTATTTGCACCCAGGTAATTACATTGCTGGTGGCTGTAAAGAGGCGGTAATAGATTCTCCTGATACAGCGACGTTTGAACAGCGTTTAGCCTGTGTACCAGAAGAGTTAAAACCGTTAGTGCTGGCCATGTACGCTAAGCCATTTCACCGTAAAACAGAGATAAATACCAATAGCTGTGAGTATTAATAATCCCAGCTCAACAAAACTAAGCAGCAATTAAATTGCTGCTTTTTTTTTGCTCAAAAATAACGCTATACTAATACCTCCTCTTCAACTGGGCGGTACTTATGCATGCAACAAATTGAAATATTTGATATTCCAAGTCCTTGCAAAAGTATTTGCTTAGTTAACAACAGAGGATATTGCAAAGGGTGTTATCGTAGTCGGGATGAACGCTTTTCGTGGAATACCTTATCGAACGACCAAAAAAAGAAGGTGCTTAGTTTGTGCCAGCAGCGCTACAAGCGCTACCTTCAAAAAAAGCAGCAAAATGCAGTGCCAAGCACGCAGGCGCAGCAGCAAGGGTTCGACTTTTAAAAGCTTAATCCATATTTGGCTCTTAGTGCGTACACAGTGCCATTGTTAGTTAGGTTAATTAATGACATTTTAAGCTTTTCTACTAAGTTTTCATTACGTTTATTTAAATAATGATAAAGCGGATAAGTACTCAATACTTCTTTTACAAAACAGCCTTGAGGTGACGGGAGCTCATTATTTTGCATTATAAAGTTAATCATTAAAGCTCCCTGTACTTTTTTCTGAGCAAGCAAATTAAGTTGGGTATTCATGCTTTTAACTTTAATAATATTCCCTGCAAACTGTGTGCTTGCTAAATAATGTTCTTGCACAGGGTAGCCATCAACGATTGCGACGCTATCGAGCTGTTCTAAACTGTTAGGTAAACAGTTTTTATATAATACTAAGTCAAACTTAAATAGCTCATAATCGACTCTAATTAAGTTTTCGTAATTTTCTTCAACGCTTGCATCTCTTCCTAACTGCCCATCAAGTACGCCATTATTTGCAGCGAGCAAAGCATTTTGGTGACTAAAATCGATTATATGTATTTTAAAACCGATATCTGCGTATGCTAACTTTAATAGCTCTAAGGCATAATCAGCTTGAGGTGTACTTTGCGGACGATTAAAAGTGAGGTTGTATTGATGACTAAAACAAGAGGCACTAAAAAATAAATTTACCAATAATAACAAGATACTAAAATGTCTATTCATTATCAGTTCCAATTACTACAGAAATAAATAAAATAAGACGCGTATAATAACAAGGAGATTACCTCTTGCCCAGTTTAGAGGGGGAATCAAATAATCTTAAAAGCGAATGAGGAAGTATTGTGAGTTTTAATTTATGTCTATTACCACGTGAAGAAAAATATCAAATTCAGTTAGATTATGAAGCGTCTTTTTGGGCGTATCAAATTAAGCGTAATAAAAAAACGAGAGAGCAAGTTTACAACACAATCCACAGCCGCCCAATGGCAGAGCAAATGGTTTTGAAACAAAAGTTTGAACAGTATTTAGCGCTAATGCTTAGCTAAATATCGATATAAAAATGTATAAAGTTGAAGTGTTAAATGAACTAAAAACCCCACTTGTGAATAAATTTTACAAAAAGCACAGCGTAAGAGGGCGTGCTAATAAGCAAGATAAGGTATGGGTTACTTACTATAATAATGAAATAGTGGCAGCATGTAGGTTACAAGATAAAACAGAGTTTTTATTTTTATCTACCATGTTTGTTGCGCTGGAACATCGCGGTAAAGGGATTGCAAAACAATTGCTTTCAACACTCTTAAAGTCGCAAAATAGAGAGATAAAGACCTTCGCATATGAAAACGTAGCTGATTTATATTGTGCTATTGGTTTTAACCAGGTGTTAACATATACTCTTGCTTTACAAGTACTTTTTGATACTTACAAACATCGAAATATAGTCGCTCTAGAGTACCCATAATAATAAATAATAATATGGAATAAGCATGAGTAAATGCGTTAATGGGATCATTAGTTGCTTTGTAGTTTTAATAACTATTTTAAGTTGCCAAGTAGGGGCACAAGTAAAACGTTTATCTCCAAGCGAAGGCTTATCGCAAAGCTACGTTAATACAATGCTTATAGACACTAACGGTTACCTTTGGCTTTCGACAGAGGCCGGGCTTAATCGTTATGATGGCTATCAAGTTATTCCAATAAATGGCCCTAATGGTGAGTTAGAAGAGGCGATCATCGATCGTATTTACCAAGACCCTCAAGGACATATTTGGATTGCCTCGTTACTTGCAGGCCTATTTAGGTACGACCCCGTAACAGATTCATATCAGCAATTCCTAGAAAAACCTACCAGTGAAGAAGAAATTATCAATCAGTCTGTTTTTAGTATGGTGGCCGTTGATAAAAAAACACTTTGGATTGGGCGAGGCCGCGATTTTGCAAAGCTTGATATAGCAACCGGAAAAATAACAACTATTTTTGAGCTGCCTGCTAAATATAAAAATACCCTTGTGAGAAAGCTGTTTGCCTACAATGGTTATATATTTATAGGTACAAGCCATGGCGCATACGTATTTGATATTGCCACAGAGCAAGTTAGACCTCTACAGCATTTAAAAGGTGAAGCTGAACATATTTACCAAAATAATGTTAAGTCGTTCGCATTAGGTGAAAATAAACAACTGTTAGTCGGGGCGGTACAAGGCTTATACGAAGTTGATATTAGTAACTTATCAAAAATGTTTGAACGCCCAGATTTACCTTTTAAAAGTAAAGTATTACTAAGTGACTTAAATGTTTGGAGCATAGTAAACGAACACGGAACAATAGATTTAGCTACCGACAAAGGCTTGTTTAAATTTGATTTAAACACCGGGGAGATGATTAAAAACACTCGAATAGCCCAAAGTAAGTACACACTTGCTGATACCAGTATTATTGATATGGCTAAAGATAAATCGGGTGGTACGTGGGTTGCGACTAAGACTGATGGAGCGTTTTACTTATCTCACGACAGCTATCATTTTAATAATGTCGATGGCACTTTGCTCGGGGGAGATGGTTTATCACATCACTCTATCTGGGGAATTACCGAATATAAAGATAAGCTTTGGCTTGCAACGCATAACGGTATTACTGAGGTTGATTTAAAAACAAATATTGGTAAAGCTTATTTAAAAGACTACAAAGTCGACTTACTCACCACTGAGTTTACCGTATATGAAATAACGCCCTATAAAGATAATTTATGGCTTTATACAAACCGTGGTTTATTTATTTTTGACCCTGTAACGCATCAAGTTAGCGAACCTAAAGTACATAATCCTGCTGATCAAGAGCTAATTACTGGTAGAGTGCATGGCGTTACACTCATGCCAAATGGCGATCTATACTTTGTACACTCAGATCATGGGGTATTTATATACAATATAGATTCTCAAGTAATAACGCGTTTGGGTGGCCAGTTTGATCAGTTTGAACCCTTTTTAGCTCATGGCTTTTTACCTGCGCTGAGCAATAAACCAGATTCACCATTATTTTTTAATGCCGGTATTTTATATCAAGTAAACCCAAGTGATTTAGCACTTAAAATGATTTACAAAGTGCCAAAACAGCACGAAAACGTAGCCATTAGCGTGCTTTCTTATTTAATTGATAACAACAATATATTGTGGATATCACTTTCTAATTTTGGCTTGATAGGCCTTGACGCATCTACTTATCAATTAGTACATACAATCGATTTAGAGAAGAATAAATTAGGCACATTGCTTTACGATATGGTGCTAGATGATGATGGCATGATCTGGATGAGTAGCCATAAAGGCATTTGGCGATTAAACCCAGAAACACTTCATTTTCAACAATTTTCTACGTCAGAAGGGCTACTCTCTGCTGAGTTTAATAGTAACGCCATGGCACAGCTCAAAGATGGCCATATTGCGTATGGTAGCTTAAAAGGTTTTACTTATTTTCACCCAATGGAAAACCAAAATTACCAATCACTTATTGATCACGTAAATATTACGCGAGTTGATTTAATGTCACGAGATCTATCGCTTGATTTAAAACAGCCGCTCAACGAAGTTGTGTTAAATCATGATGATATTGGGCTTGAAGTGGCATTTTCGGCTATGGCATTTAGTAATCAAGAACGCATCATTTATGAGTATCAACTCGATAACGGACAAAAAAGTTATACTCGAAATAACAACCGCGTATTGTTTCCAAAATTGAATCCAGGTAATTACCAATTAAAAGTTTGGGCTAAAGACCCCCTGACTGGCGAATATACCTCGCCTGCTATTTTAAAAATAAAAGTAAAGTATCCGCTTTGGCGTGCACCTTATTTTATGGTGCTTTACGCCATGCTGTTTATTGGTTTTGTTGCTATGTGGGTTATGCGCCGTAATAAAATTCAGCGTATTTTATTGGCAGCAAATAAAGAAAGTAAAGAAAGCGAAGCGCGTTTAAAATTAGCGCTTGAAGGCAGCGAATCGGGTGTATGGGATTGGGAGTCGAGCAACCCAAGCATTTACCAACCTCGCTTAGCGAGTGAGTTAGGCTACGAAAATGAAACCGTGAGCCTTGATGAATATTTATCTAAAATTCATCCGCAAGATAAACAATTATTTCGCTTAGAGTGGCTTGAGTTTTTATCTACCGATAAAGGTTACTTTAATTGTACTTATCGCCTGCGTCATGCAAAAGGCTATTGGCGCTGGTATAAGGACTTTGGAAAAGTAGTGGAGTGGGATGATAAAACACCACAAAAAGTAGCGGGAACTTATACAAATATGACCCGAGAAATGGTGTTTGAAGAACATGCTTTACTATTTACAGCAGCGTTTGAGCAAACGCGTGATTGGGTGTTTATACTCGATAAAAACTTAAATATTCGGGCTTCTAATAAATCACTGCAAACCGCCTTTAACTTCTCCGCTGAGTCGTTATCTAGTCGGACTTTAAATTTAGGTATATCGCGCAGCAATCGTTTTGATTATTTACGCATTATGCAAAAGCTATCTGTTGGGGAGCATTTTTCGTGTGAAGACTGTGTGGTTTTAGCTAATGGTGAATCGCGTCATGTACTTGTGAAAATAAGTGCAGTGGCCGATAACGAGCAGCGCCTTAATAGCTATGTCATTATTTTAACCGATATAAACGCACAAAAATCAGCTGAAAACGAACTGCACTTATTGGCCAACTACGATGCCTTAACTGGGCTGCCAAATCGTACATTATTTAATGACCGCGTTGAACACGCCCTTGAACAAGCAAAACTGCATGGATGCAAAGTGGCTTTGTTACATATCAATATTAAACGTTTTAAATACTTTAATGACTCATTAGGGCACGAAGCGGCTGATGAGCTAATTAAAGAAGTTGCTGAGCGCTTAAAGTGCTCTTTGCGACCATCGGATAGTGTTGCGCGATTTGGTGGCGATGAGTTTGTTGTGCTAGTAGAAGATATTCATCAGATAGAGCAAGTACTTATAATATGTACTAAGTTGATGGATTGCGTGAATCAAAATATTGCGATTAATGGCCAAGTTGTAAACGTTAATTTAAGTATTGGTGTGTCGATATCGCCAGATGACGCAGAGCAAGGCCCTGCACTTTTAAAAGCTGCGAGCATAGCGCTATATCATGCAAAAGACTCTTTAGAAGGGCGCTACCAGTTTTATAAGCAAGAGATGAATCAGCATGTTCAAAGAGCGCTGCATCTTGAATCTCAGCTTACTAGAGCGTATCAAGAAGAAGAGTTTTGTAATTATTATCAGCCTATTATTAATGCTAAGAGCCAAAAAACAGAAGGTTTTGAAGTACTGCTGCGTTGGCCCGAAAATAAACTAGTACAAACTCAAGAGTTTTCGCTGGCTGCAGAGGGGATAGGCTTAATTACAAAAATTATGCTGCAGACCTTTGCGCGCGCTTTATTGGAGTTAAAAGAGTGGCGAAAAGCCTCTCCTAACCTGTATTTATCTATTAACTTATCGGCACTAGATTTTGAGTTTAAAGAACTCGTACCTGAAATTAAAAAAGCGTTAAATAATTCAGGTGTATCATCTGAGGCAATTGTTTTTGAAATAACCGAATCAATATTAATGCGTGATTCAAAAGAAGCGCTGCACAGCATGGAACAGCTTAAAAAGTTGGGTTGTAGATTGTACATGGATGATTTTGGTACAGGTTACGCATCGCTTACTTATTTAAAGCGTTTCCCTATTGATGTACTTAAAATAGATAGAAGCTTTGTACAAGACATAGGCATAGATTCTGATGATGAGGCCATTATCCAATCAACACTCGCGCTTGCAGATAGTTTAGGCAAAGAGTGTGTCGCTGAAGGCGTAGAAAGCTCGCATCAACTTGCTTTTTTAAAGGCGAGAGGGTGCAAGCATTTCCAAGGGTATTTATTTAGTAAACCGGTACCTAATACCGAAGTACTCGCGCTTATTAATCGCGATTGGAGTGATATATTTAATTAATAATAGCAGTACTTATTTAGGGCCTTTTACCGCAGTGTCTGCAAAACAAATGGCTGTTATGCTCATTTAACTGCGTTTTAATGGCCTTATTAGCTTCAAGTTTACTCAAGCCTAGCTTATGGCGTAGCTCTTCTAGGTGTACTTGTTGGGTGTCATTAAGTGTGCCATCTTGAATTGACTCGTGCACAGCGTCTTCAAAAAACTGACGGCGTTTACGTATCTGTTCTGAAAAACTAGATGCCAGTAACCCGGTAGGAATAGCGACCATACCCATGCTCAGTAGTGTGATAACGCCACCGAAAAACTTACCCAATGGCGTTATAGGTACTACATCGCCATAACCAACGGTCGTTAGTGTTGCCATTGCCCACCACATAGCCGCAGGAATAGAGCCAAATTTATCGGGTTGTATATCGTGCTCAATTAAATAAATTCCGCATGAAGCTAAAATAAGCACAACGGCCATTATAAAAAAAGCAGCCATTAATGAACTACCTTCATCGTTAAAGGCTTTTAAAAGTAGCTGCATGGCGCGTGAGTAGCGAGTGAGTTTAAATACTCTTAATAATCTGAGTATGCGTAAAAAACGTAAATCGAGAGGAAATAAAAACATCATTAAGCTTGGCAAAATCGCTATTAAGTCGATTAACGCCAGTGGTGATAAAAAATACTTTAATCTGCGTTTACTGTTCGAGCCTTCCATTGCTACATAGTGTGTTTTATCTACGCAAGCCCAAAGCCTGGCTAAGTACTCAATAGCAAAAATAGCGACCGAGACAATTTCTAAAACTAAGAATTCGTTGTAATACTGCTCTGCCACACTTGGGATTGACTCAATAACAATGGCTACAACGTTAATCATTATTATGCTAATGAGCGCAATATCAAGAATATGCCCTGAACGTTGATATTGACCTGTACCTTCAAACAGGCAAGCCATTTTTTGGCGTAACGTTTGCGGTTCATTCATTATTTAAGTTTAAGTACCATGTTAATACTGCCTTCTTCAAAGTCGCGACTAATTTTAAAACCTAGCTTACGGGCAAGTTCGATCATCCCTGTATTCTCTGGTAAGGTTATGCCTTCAATCGACTCCACACCTTGGCGTTTGCAATGATTAATTGCAGCGCTCATTAGTATACGACCAAGCCCTAAGCCTTGGCAGTCTGAGCGCACTACAATAGCAAACTCAGCATGTAGGTTATCGGGGTCCATAATGACGCGAGACACACCCAGTGTACGGGTTTTACCTTCAAAGCGTTGGCACACAATAAACGCCATTTCACGGTCGTAATCAATTTGCGTCATTTTAGCGAGTTGATCGTGGTTAAACTGTGGAAGCTCGCCAAAAAAGCGTTTATATCTGTCTTCTTTGTTAAGTGACTCGTCAAATACTTTATGAGCTTGTTCATCTTCTGGTTTTATCGGTCTGAGCGTAGCTTGAGTGTTGTTTTTAAGTGTTACCACTTCAACAAGTTCAATAGGGTAAGGACGAATAGATAAGCGCTTACGATTGCTCTGAGCTTGATAGCGGTTAAGTGTCATAGTGGCATCGAGCACTAAAAACTGTCCATTGCTGGCAAGTATAGGATTAAGTTCCATTGAGCTTATATCGGGTTGATCAATAACTAACTGAGAAATACGCGTTAGCAGTGCACATAAACGATACTTATCAACCTTTTCTGGGAGTATGCGCTCCTTTAATACGCCTTTGTCGTGCGCTGCGGCAATTAAATACTTTGCCAAGTTCATATTCAGTGGAGGCAGAGCAACGGCGGCTTGTGCATATTCAAGGCCGGTGCCTGCTTCACCTAATAATATAACTGGGCCAAAATTAGGCTCGGTTTTAATTGCAATTCGCAGCTCATTTGCGCCTGCTCGCGGCGCCATTTTTTGTAATGAAAACCCTTCAATAACAGCATCCGGATAAGTGTTTTTAATACGGATAAGCATTGCAAAAGCGGTTTGTTCAACTTCGTTGGCGTCGTTTAAATTAAGCACCACACCACCTACTTCAGACTTCGAGGCAATACTTGGGCTAATCAGTTTTAATGCGACTGGAAAACCAAGCTCTATGGCTTGCTCTTTGGCTTCTGTTGGGGTGTAAGCGACCTCAGTTTGAATGCATTTAATACCATAGTGGTTTAATACTTGGCTTGCCTGATGAGTAGGTAAGTAGCTTTGTCCATCATCTAAAAACTCATTAATAAGGGTTCTAGCTGCCACCTTATTTATTTTAGCGTCATCAGTGTTCGACTCGGGTGTTTGCGTTAAATGCTTTTGGTTACGACGATACGTTACCAAGTGCATAAACGCGCCAACAGCCCCTTCGGGCGTACGATAAGTGGGTATTGCGTTGTTTGAGCACACTTTTCTGGCAGCGTAAGATGCGTCTTCACCCATAAAGTTAGTTATAACGTAAGGGCGCGCCATTTTAGGTAGTGTTTGTAAGGTTTCTACAATAATGTTGGCGTAGTCTTCGCTGGGCGCAAGCGCTGAGGGAGTATGGATAATCAGTAAGTTTTTAACTTCTTTTGCGTGCAGTAAAATTTCTAATGCTTGCTTATAACGCGCAGGTGCTGAGTCGCCAAAAATATCCACAGGGTTTGAGGTGGTTTCTGATTGTGGAATGACTTTATTTAGTGCATTTCGGGTTTCAATGCTTAGCTCTGCTAATTTACCGGAGTTTTGAATAAGCTCATCAACAGCCATAACACCCGGGCCGCCACCATTAGTTAAAATTGTCAGTTGTTCTACTTTTAATAATTTTGGATGCATGGCGAGTGTTTGTGTAGCTGCAAATAGCTCTCTTAAATCATTTACACGCAGCATACCCGCTCGTTGAAATAACGCATCGTAAACAGCATCAGAGCTTTGCTTTCCGCCGGTGTGAATTTCGGCTGCAAGTGCGCCCGCAGTTGTTTTACCTGTTTTAATCGCAATTACAGGCTTACTAAAGGCGGCGGCTCTTGCTGCTGATATAAAACCACGAATATCTTCAATGTTATCTATGTAGAGTAAAATAGCTTTGGTTTTAGCATCACGACCTAAAAAGTCGAGTAGTTCATTAAAGTTTATATCAAGGCAATCACCTACTGATACAAAATATGAAAAGCCAATTTCTTTGTTTTTAGCCCAATCTAAAATGGTTGAGCATACTGCTGCTGATTGCGATACAAATGCAATTTTACCTGGGCTTGCCACAGTATGTGAAAAGCTCGCATTTAACCCAATATGAGGGATCAGCAAGCCTAAGCAATTGGGTCCAAGCAAAGTAACTTGCTTGGCTTGAGCGCATGCTTTAAGCGCGCTTTTTTGCTCCCCTGATAGCCCATCGGCAATAACAATAGCCGTTTTACAGCCAAGCTCTCCTAGCTGCTCAATAATATCAATTAAGGTGTTTTTGTTAGTACAAATAACAGCAAGGTCAGGTACTTTTGGTAAGTCAGCAATAGAGGGGTAAGCAAGTACGCCATGTACTGCGCTATGGCTTGGAGTAACAGGCATTATCGGCCCTTTAAAACCGCCCTGAAGTAAGTTGCGCATAACCACAAAACCAGCCCGAGTTGATATGTTAGAGGCGCCAATAACAGCCACTGAGCTTGGGTTAAAAAATTGGGTTATACGCTTAAGGCTCATGGTTTTTCCTAGGCTGATTAAATTTTGCGTTATTTATAGTCTCAATGTACCCTGTTTACTGTGTTATTTCGAGCGTCTCGATGCTTATTATTGATATCAATCAAGGAGATTATTGTGAATAAAACCCCCGGTTTTTACATTGTTATAGCGGCTATTTGTTTAAGTATAGGCTTAATTAGCTTAGGGTTTATCTTAAAAAGTACCGCTTTGAGTGTGAAAGGGATGGAACGTACTGTGCAGGTTAAGGGATTGGCCGAGCGAGAAGTAATAGCCGATACGGTAATTTGGCCTCTGCAATTTAGTGATGCCGACAATAACCTTGAAAAATTAGTAAGCCGGGTTGAGAAAAAAAATGATGCGGTAACTGCTTTTTTAAAACTCCATGGTTTTGACGACGATGAAATAACAATAGGTAGCCAGTCAGTTATTGATAAGCAAGCACGTGAATACAGTAATGAAAATCAACAATTTAGATACATAGTGCGCTCAAATATTATTGTTTATTCTGCTGCGTCAGATAAAGTGCAAAACGCGCTGAGTAAAGTAAGCCAGCTTGCTAAACAAGATATCGCAATAGTGCAAGATAGCTACGAAACAAAAGTTGAATACATCTTTACTGGCCTCAATGATGTAAAGCCTGCGATGGTGCAAGAAGCAACTGAAAAAGCGCGTGAAGTCGCTAATAAATTTGCTAAAGACTCTAATTCAAAATTAGGCAAAATAAAAACAGCTCGCCAAGGGCAATTTAGTATCAGTAATCGAGATTCAAACACACCGCAAATAAAAAATATAAGAGTAGTAACCAGTGTTGAATATTATTTAAATGATTAGGGCCTGTTGACCTTTCAGGATTAAAATTTGTTCAATCTAGGGGCCGATTTAATCGCGGCGTGAGGTTTGTAACCTAGCGGGCTAAGTAAAAACCGAGCAAAGCTTCCGCGTCCTGCTCACGCCCCTTACCTACATCCATGTATGCAACAAAGAGTAAATTGCCCCTAGGCAGAACCCTTCGGGCAGCGCATGTTTGGCATTTATTCCACGTTATCGCCTATTAATGGGGAATAACCACACTGCATAGGCTCTGCCTTGCCTAAATACCAAACATACTGCTGCAAATTTAACCTCGAAAGATAAACAGGCCCTAGGAAATAATATGTCAGAGTCTAAATATGGTCAGTTTGTACTGGCGCCCCGTTCGTATTTTTTCACTGCTATAGCGAGCGTAGTATTTGCGTTTATAGGCTTTAGTTATAATGCATGGCGGATGGAGGCAAGTGAAGATAACAACAATACACGCATTGCTAGCTTTCAAATCTTACAAGAACTAGCCGAGCTTGAGCTTATTGTATTTGCGGCACATTACGATAATAACAAAATAGATGGCAGCCCCAGAAAAGGCTGGGTTAAAGTTAACCTAATTCATGACTTAAGCTACTTAGCCGTTGATGAAGTACATTTAAAAACAAAAGACTTACAAAAGGTCTGGCAAACAAATTGGCCAAATATGGTTGATCACCAAAGTGCTGCGCAATCTATTACACATGCCATAGACAGTGTGCGTACAGAAGTTGTGAGTGAATTAAAGCGCCTTGATTAAGTGAGCAACTTGCGCCGTTGAGCGTTGCAAGTAAGCGGCGCTCAGTAAAATTGTGGTCTCGTTAATTTTTTGCCCTTTTATTACGTTGGCAAGCTGTTGTTTAGCGTTAGGATTTTGTTTTTGCTCTATTTCCATTAATGCTAACAAAGCTGAAAATTCATGCTTTACCGGTGTGCTAGGTTTATTTGCATAGGCTATGTAGCAGGCCACCGGTGTTAAGCCATGAGAGTTGGGCTGCGCCAGCGCTTTAGCTAACTCATCATTTGATTCAAACAGCATCAAAGAGCGCACATAGTTAAATGGCAGCTTTGTCGCATCGGCATGCTTAAACACATTGTGCAGTACGTTATTTCCTTGTGTATCTTGTACTAAAAAGCCTTTATTTACTTTCAGCGCAGGGGTAAAAAAGCTCAATGCGTCAATATTAGTGAGTTGATTAATAAATGGAGAAGGCGCTGTGTTAGAGCTTAATATCCGCGTTGCTATGTTTTGCATAAAGTCATACTTAACACTCAACCGTTGGGCGCTGTCATATAAATGGTTAAGCTGCAAAGTTTGCTGAGCAGGGCTTAACTGCTTAAAGTCGTTATCGAGCTCATTTAACTGTTGCTTTGAAATACGCGCATTAAGTAGTTGTATGCTTAAATCCATTATTATTTCCAAAAATCTTTTTTACTACTATAAAACAAAAAAGGCCGCAAATGCGACCTTTCATATTTAAAGCAATTGTTTAAATTGGTTTTAAGCTTTTTTGCTTGCTACCCATTCATTAACAAAGTTCTCTAGTACATTTAGTGGTACAGGACCATTTTTAAGTACTACGTCGTGGAACTGGCGAATATCAAACTTATCACCAAGTTGCTTTTTAGCATCTTCACGAAGTTCTAAAATCTTAAGCATACCCACTTTATAAGCCGTTGCTTGTGAAGGCATTACAATGTGACGCTCAACCATTTTAACACCGTCAGATGTTGCATTAGGCGTGTTATTCACGTAGTAATCAATACCTTCTTGGCGAGTCCACTTCATCGCGTGAATACCCGTATCAACCACTAGACGACATGCGCGCCATAGCTCCATTGAAAGACGACCAAAATCTGAGTAAGGGTCTGAGTACATGCCCATTTCTTTAGGAATAAACTCTGAGTATAAACCCCAACCTTCAATATATGCTGTGTAGCCACCAAATTTACGGAACTTAGGAACGCCTTCTAGTTCTTGCGAAATAGCGATTTGCATGTGGTGACCCGGAATACCTTCGTGGTAAGCAAGTGCTTCCATTTGATATGTTGGCATAGCTTCCATGTCATAAAGGTTAGCGTAGTAAATGCCTGGGCGTGAACCATCTGGAGCTGGCTGTTGGTAAAATGCCTTGCCCGCTGCTTTTTCACGGAATGCTTCAACTGCTTTTACTTTTAAATCAGCTTTTGGTTTAACAATGAATAACTCATCTAAGCGTGTTTTCATTGTATCAATAAGTCCAGTGGCTTCATCAAGGTAGCGTTGCTTACCTTGTGCATCATTAGGGTAGTAAAATTGTTTGTCAGTTTTCATAAACTGCATAAACGCTTTTAAGTCGCCTTTAAAGCCTACTTTATCTTTAATTTCACGCATTTCATCATGAATACGTGTCACTTCAGATAAACCAATTGCATGAATTTCTTTAGCCGTTAAATCTGTTGTTGTAGTGCGCTTAAGTGCGTTGTTATAAAATGCTTCACCATCTGGTAATTTCCATGCGCCATCGCGATCATCAGCACGTTTCTCAAGCTGCGCTAGGTAATTAATTAGCTTAGAGTAAGAGGGTTTAACAGCCGATTTTAATGCATCTGATGCATCGCTGATTAACGAGTCTTTTTCGTCTTGGCTAATTTCAAGCGCTGTTACTTTGCGTTTAAAGTCAGCAAGCAATGTAGAATCATCGCCTTTTTCAAACGGTGCACCGTGAATAATGTTTTTGCTTGAATCAATAACATGCGGGAATACAAATTTAGGGGCTATGATGCCTTTTTCTGCACGTACAGTTAAATCAACGATAAGCTGATCAATAACACCAGTTACACCATTTAGGCGTGAAATGTAGTCTTTAGCTTCTTTTACATTACTAATTGAGTGCTGATTAATTAAAAACGCAGGGATCATAGAATGCGTACCAAACATTTGGTTCACAGGGTAATTATGGTAGCGCCATTTAAAGTCAGCAATTGAGCTTTCAAGATCCTGTTTTTTTAAGTCGTAGCTAACTTTTGTTGCATCATCTAATAGATCACGATTAATTGCTTTTAATGCAACTAGGTCAGCTTTTGTTTGTGCTAAATCTTTAAGCTTTCTTTCTTCGCTGCCATCGTCCCATTTATCGTAATCTTGCTTAATCCCCATGTATGTTTGATATACAGGGCTGCTCATTACATCGCGGTTAAATGTATCTTCAAAAAATGCATTGGCTTTGTCTATTTCACTTTGTTGTGATTGAACTGCTTGTGCAATAGGGGCTGAAGTAGATTGTTGTGTTGTTTGCTGGCAGCCAGCAAGTAGTGCAACGCTTACTGCGGCCGCAATAAAAGTGAGTTTACGCATTGTTTTCCCTTTTGTTGTTAGAAACCCATTAGGGTGATTTATATTTATTAGTTTTATATTGTTGTGCAGTGCCTTAGCGCTACACAAACAATTCTAGCAGGTCATTTAAAAAGCGATGACCTTTTAAGGTTACCTGCCAATGGCTGTCTGTTTGAGTCAATAAACCTTTATTTATTGCTTGGTTTAATGCACTTTGCTGACTTTGCAGCGGCAGTGTTGTTAGTTTATTAAAATCATTAATTGGGCAAGGCTCAACAAGGCGAAAGCGATTCATAAAAAATTCAAACGCTAAATCGTCTTGCTTTACATGCCAGCTTTTATACATATACGGTTTAATTAAATCCATATAGCCGCGAGGATGTTTAACCTTTTCGGTACGCGTTATAAGCCCTGTATTTGCATCAGTAACCTTACCATGTGCGCCGCAGCCAATACCGAGATAATCGCCAAAACGCCAATAATTTAAGTTATGTTGGCATTGATAGCCCGGTTTTGCATAGCCCGATATTTCGTATTGCACGTAACCTGCTTGCGCGAGTAACTCAACCCCTTGTTCTTGAATGTCCCACAGTGTTTCATCTTGTGGCAAGGTAGGGGGCTTTGAAGCAAACTGAGTATTGGGTTCAATAGTTAATTGATACCAAGATATATGCGGTGGATCGAGCGCTATTATTTGTTTTAAATCACTCAGAGCATCATCAAGTGTTTGCCCAGGTAAGCCATGCATTAAATCAAGATTAAAGCTATTTAAACCGGCTTCTGTAGCTTGTTGCGCGGCATAGTTTGCCTCGTCGCTGCCATGAATCCGACCAAGTGCTTTTAACTTGTCGTTTTGCATGCTTTGCACACCGATAGAAATACGGTTAATGCCTGCTTTTACGTAATCTTTAAAGCGACCTGTTTCTACTGTACCAGGGTTGGCTTCAAGGGTTATTTCGCAGTGTTCTTCAAGCCCAATTAGGTTGTCGACTTCATTTAATAAACGGGTATAAGCTGCACCAGTTAATAGGCTCGGAGTGCCGCCACCAATAAAAATGCTGTGAATTTTACGTCCTTGCACTAAGTGCAAATCTGCTTTTAAGTCATCAATTAAGTGTTGAACATATTCAGCTTCAGGTATTTCACCTTTTTGTCCGTGGCTATTAAAATCGCAGTACGGGCATTTTTGCACGCACCAAGGCACGTGCACATATAAGCTCAGTGGTGGAAGGTTCACAGGCCGCCTTTTTGCTGTAGTTCTAGTAATAATTTTTGCAGCGCTTGTCCGCGATGACTCACTGCATTTTTTTGCTCTTTTGTAAGCTCAGCACTCGTACAATTTTTCTCTGCTACAAAAAACACAGGATCGTAACCAAATCCACCATTGCCATTTTGAGTGAGCGTAATTTCGCCCTCCCAACTAGCACTACAAATAAGCGGAGTAGGGTCGTCTGCGTGGCGCATTAACACCAGTACACACCAAAAGCGTGCACTGCGAATAGGGTTATCACCTAAATCTACAAGTAACTTATCAATGTTATCTTGATCGCTGGCACCTGGGCCTGCAAAACGGGCTGAGTAAACACCGGGCGCGCCATTTAGGCCATCAACTTCTAAACCTGAGTCATCGGCAATAGCAGGCATACCAGTAATTTTAGCGGCATGGCGCGCTTTAATAATGGCATTTTCAACAAAGGTAGTGCCGGTTTCGGCAACTTCACCTACGTTAAAATCGCTCTGTGGAACTACATTAATATTCAGAGAGCTTAGCATGTTAGCTAGCTCTTTTACTTTGCCAGGGTTACCTGTAGCAAGTACTAAAGTTTTGGTCATGTTATTAATCTACGTAAAATTTTTGCTGAAACTGTAATTTTTGAAATTGATTATTTTGTTGTATCTCAATCTCAAAGCGTAAAATCTCTTCGTTGGTGTAATCAACTTGGGCAAGGTAATAAATTGACTCACCTTCTTTTACTTCTTTAAAAGTAAGTGTTTGTTTGTTGCCAAGTAGGTTTTTAGCTGTGCCTGTAAGCTTTGCCGTTTGTGCTGTTTTATCGGCATCATTTTTTAATATAGAAATGTTTACAACCCCTTTGTAGCCACTGCGCTCAAGGTTGTATGCTTTTGCTATTTTTGGCTGAATAAAAGTAGAAGGAAAGGCGATGTAATGGACTTGCCAAGGGCCAAGCTCTTTGTATTGTGCGCCCTGCATTTCTTCGCTTTGCGCGTTAAATGCAAATGCTAAACAAGCAATAAAACAAAACTTAATTAAACGGTTCATTATGTATTCCTCAAAACATATAAAAAAGAGGCCTTTGGGCCTCTAATTAAAAAATCTATATTAGACTAGAAAATCCATAAGCAGCATTTGCAAAAACTGAATACCAATAATAAGCACTAAAACTGATAAATCTAAGCCACCCATTGATGGCAATATTTTACGAATTGGTTTTAGCATTGGTTCAGTAAGCTGGTGGAAAACCGCTTCTATAGGGTTATAGCCTTGGCTAACCCAACTTAAAATAGCGCGAATAATAAGTACCCAAAATACTAAATTAAGGCCTTCTTTTAGTACCGTTATAAGTGCTTGAATAAGCACAGGCTGTATTGCCCACGCATTATATATAACAAGCATTAAAGTACTAATTTTGGCTACAGCCACTATAAATGCCAGCAACAGAGATGCTAGATCAAGTCCGCCAAACCTCGGAATGATTTTACGCAGTGGTTTTACCGCAAACGAAGTGGCTTTAACCACAAACTGGCTCATTGGATTGTAAAAGTCGGCTTTTGCCCACTGCAGCCAAAAGCGCAGTAATACCACCATTAAAAACAAATCAAACAGGGTACTGATTAAAAATTGCATGGCATTCATAGTGTAACCTTCAATAAAAAGTGGTTTTAAAGTTCTTTTTCCATTTGCTCTGCACGCGCAATACACGCATCCATTGCATCGCCAACGGTTTTAGTTAAGCCTTCATCTTTTAAGTGCTCAACAGCTGCGTGAGTAGTGCCGCCTTTAGATGTTACGTTTGAACGTAGTTGCGAAATACTAATATCAGGCTGGCTAAGTGCCATTTCGGCAGCGCCAAGGGCTGTTTGTTGTACCAGGCGACGAGCGTCTTCATCGTTAAAGCCCAGCGCTTTAGCTTTTTCTTCTATGGCTTCCATAAATAAGAAAAAGTAAGCAGGTGATGAGCCGGTTACAGCAATAATATCGTTAATTTGTGACTCTTTTTCCACCCATACAACAATGCCCGTACATTCAAAAACTTGTTGTACAAATTCGTGTTCGCTTGGTGTTTCGCCCGCACCATATAAACCTGATACTCCGCGACCTAATAAAGATGGCGTGTTTGGCATGCAGCGTACCATTTTAACGTCTTGGCCTAGCATTTCACGCAAACGTTTTACAGTTAAGCCCGCAGCAACAGAAATAAACAGTTTATCGCTAAAGTCTACGCCTGACTCTTGAAACGATTTACATAAATCGCCCATCATTTGTGGTTTAACAGACAAAAGAATTACATCAGCATCGCGCAGGGCTTCGTTATTGTCACTGGTGGTTTGCACCTTGAAATCAAAAGCTACCTTTTCAAGCTTTTCTTGGTTGCGGTTAGTCGCAATTATGTTACTTGCGTTAAAGCCGTTTTTTACCATGCCACCAATAATGGCGTAGCTCATATTACCTGTGCCTATAAATGCGATTTTTTTATCTGACATAAATCTGTTATCACCTTTTAAGTTCGTGTTCCAAAAATGTCTGTGCCGATCCTTACCATGGTTGAGCCTGCGCTAATGGCAGCTTCAACATCGTTACTCATACCCATCGACAAAGTATCTACTTGAGGATATTGGGTCTTTAGTTTATCAAAGCAAGTTTGTAATTGCTCAAAAGATTGAATTTGCGTATCCAGATCGTTGCTTTTAGCGGGAATTGCCATTAAACCTCGAAGTGTTAAGTGCTCACATTGGTTAATATAATCGGCAAGTTCATCTATTTCATCGCGGCGGCAACCTGACTTTGCTTCCTCATTACTTATATTTACTTGAATAAGTATATTAAGAGGCGGTTTATCGTCTGGGCGCTGGGAATCTAATCGCTTTGCTATTTTAATGCGATCAACACTTTGCACCCAATCAAAGTTAGCAGCTACTAATGCACTTTTATTTGATTGAATAGGGCCAATGAAATGCCAAATGATGTCGCTATATGACTGTAGTTGAGCTATTTTATCTATAGCCTCTTGAACATAAGATTCACCAAATTCGCGCTGACCATGCTCATAAGCTGCAATAATATCTTCGCTTGGTTTAGTTTTAGACACTGCTAGTAGAGTAACTTCGTTAGTGTTTCGCTGTGTGTTTTTTGCCGCGTCTGCAATTCTAGCGTAGGCGGATGTGAGTCGTTCTGCTATTGTAACCATATATTTATCAGTTAGTTGTGGAGTCATAAATGGATATTACCGAATTATTAGCGTTTAGTGTGCAACACAAAGCATCCGATTTACATTTATCGTCGGGTGTTTCACCTATGATACGCGTAGACGGTGATGTTCGCCGCATTAATATACCAGCCCTTGCAGACAAAGACGTAAACAGTCTGGTTTACGATATTATGAACGATAATCAACGCAAGGACTACGAACAAAATCTCGAAGTGGATTTTTCGTTTGAAGTGCCTAATTTAGCACGTTTTCGTGTGAATGCATTTAACTCTAATCGCGGGCCCGCTGCGGTATTTCGTACTATACCAAGTGAAGTGTTAACGCTTGATGATTTAGGCGCGCCAGATATTTTTAAAACAATCTCTGATACCCCACGTGGACTCGTGTTAGTAACAGGGCCAACGGGTTCTGGTAAATCAACAACACTTGCCGCTATGGTCGACTATATAAATCAAAATAAACATCACCATATTCTAACAATAGAAGATCCAATCGAGTTTGTTCACGATAATAAATTAAGTTTAATTAACCAACGCGAAGTTCACCGCGATACACATAGCTTTTCAAACGCGCTACGTAGTGCATTGCGTGAAGACCCTGATGTAATACTTGTGGGTGAGTTACGTGATTTAGAAACAATTCGTCTTGCAATGACCGCTGCCGAAACGGGTCACTTAGTGTTTGGCACGCTACATACAACATCTGCACCAAAAACTATTGACCGTATTATTGATGTATTCCCAGGTGAAGAAAAAGCTATGGTGCGCTCAATGTTATCTGAATCTTTACGTGCGGTAATTTCACAAACACTGCTTAAAAAAATTGGTGGTGGGCGAGTTGCAGCACACGAAATTATGATTGCAGTCCCTGCTATTCGTAACTTAATTCGTGAAGATAAAATTGCACAAATGTATTCGTCTATTCAAACCGGTGCGTCTGTGGGCATGCAAACAATGGATCAGTGTTTAACTAATTTAGTTAATCACGGTATTGTTACAAATGCGGCAGCGAAAGAAAAAGCGCAAGACAAAACACAATTTGGTGGGTAAGAAATTATTATGGCTTTATCTTTAAACGACTTTTTACTCATAATGATTGAGAAAAAGGGTTCTGACCTATTTGTATCGAGTCAGTTACCTGTAAGTGCAAAAATAAACGGCGAGCTAATAGCTCTCAGTGACGATAGACTGACTGATGAGCAATCGCTTGAGTTAGTAGAATCTGCAATGAGCGAAAAGCAAAAAGCAGAGTTTCATACAACGAAAGAATGTAACTTTGCGATTGCTACCGACGAAGGGCGTTTTCGTATTTCTGCTTTTTGGCAGCGCGATAGAGCAGGTATGGTTATTCGTCGTATTGTGACGCAAATTCCTGATGTAAGTGATTTAGGTCTGCCATCTACGCTGACAGATGTAATTATGTCTAAACGCGGTCTTGTCTTATTTGTAGGTGGTACAGGTACGGGTAAATCGACCTCACTAGCTGCACTTATTGGTTATCGAAACCGTAATCAACGAGGTCATATACTGACCATTGAAGATCCGATTGAATTTGTTCATGAGCATCGTAAAAGTATTATTACTCAGCGCGAAGTAGGGCTTGATACAGAAAGCTTTGAGTCGGCACTTAAAAGCTCATTACGCCAAGCTCCAGATGTTATTTTGATTGGTGAAATTCGATCGCAAGAAACCATGGAATACGCCCTAAGCTTTGCTGAAACCGGACACCTATGTGTTGCGACACTACATGCTAATAATGCGAACCAAGCGATTGACCGTATTATGCATTTAGTTCCAAAAGAAAAACACGATAAGCTTAAGTACGACTTAGCACTTAACTTACGTGCCATTGTTGCTCAGCAACTAGTGCCGACTGCTGATGGTGAAAGCCGAGTTGCAGCTATTGAAATATTGCTTAATTCACCAATGGTCGCTGAACTGATTAAAAATGGTGATATTGGCGGAATTAAAGAGGCAATGGCTAAGTCGAAAGAAATGGGCATGCAAACCTTTGACCAAGCGTTATTTGAGTTGTACAGACAGCAGCGAATTAACTACGCTGATGCACTGCACCATGCTGACTCACCAAATGATTTACGCTTAATGATAAAACTGCGCAATAACGAACAACAAGGTGCGGGCTTTTTACAGGGCGTTACTATTGATGGCCTTGATGATAAAAATAGCGATCAATAATTTAAAAAGTAATTAATGAAAAAGCGCCAATTGGCGCTTTTTTTATTTGTATAAAGGGTTGTTTATATAGCCAGCTTATTCACCGTAACTAGATTCAAAAAAACTTTCTAAAATAATAACCGCAGACATATTATCTACGTTACCTTTACCTAAGTTTTTATAGCCGCCACTTTCAAAAAGTCGCGCTTTAGCGTCCGCTGTTGTTAAACGCTCATCTTGTGTTTGCACAGGAATTCCATAATGATTATGCAATCTGTTGGCAAACTTTTTTGCTTTAAAGGTAACCTCTTGTGATGTTCCATCCATATTTAGCGGTAAACCAACAACCATTAAGTCAGGCTGCCACTCGGCTACTTGTACGGCGATATGGTCCCAGTTAGGAATGCCATCTTGTGCTTTTACAGCCTTAAGGCTAGACGCACTGCCGGTTAACTCTTGCCCAATAGCAATACCAATACTTTTGGTGCCAAAGTCAAAGCCCATTACAGTGCGTTCGCCTTGCGGCTTAAGCGATTTTTTTGTCATGTGTATCTTGTTTAAGTTTGCTAAGGGTTAGTTACTATTATGCGTGACCAGCTTCAGGGCTAAGTTGGCTAATATCAAAGCCCAACATTGAAACTGCTTTTTCCCATCGTTTTTCAACGGGGGTATCAAAAATGATCTTCGGATCGGCTTCTATGATCAACCAGCTGTTATCAAGTAACTCTTGTTCGAGTTGTCCTTGCTCCCACCCTGAATAACCAAGTGTAATAATAAACTGCTCTGGTGCTTGTGCAGTGGTTAAGTTTGCTAGAACGTCTTTTGAGGTAGTGATCATAATATCGCTACTGAGTTTTTGACTTGCTGAATAACCCGATTGGGGAGAGTGCAGTACAAAACCACGGTCAGTTTTAACGGGCCCACCTGCAAAGACACTTACTTTTGCTGCGTTTTGCGTTTTGTCGTTATCAATTTCTATTTTATCTAAAAGTTCGCCAACAGTAACATCAATAGGTTGGTTTATTACCAAACCCATAGCCCCATCTTCATTGTGCTCACAAATATAGGTAACAGCACGTTTAAAAAAAGGGTCTTGCATTGACGGCATCGCGATTAAAAAATGATTTTCTAATGACTGCATAGATTTCACCCTTTTTAGTTAATGAACTTTGAGTATGGCATAGTTATTTAAATTGACATAAAAAGCCCATTAATTGCATGAAAGGCTTAAACTAATGGGCTTTTTATTGTGGTAATTACTTACCTAATTTACGCTCAATCGCATCAAATAAAATACCTGTGATAGAAATATCATAAGCAGCTTCAATTTCGCGTACGCACGTTGGTGCAGTTACGTTAATTTCAGTTAATTTATCGCCAATAATATCTAAACCTACAAATATTAAGCCTTTTTCTTTGAGCGTTGGTGCAACAGCTTGCGCTATTTTTAAATCTGATTCGCTAAGAGGACGGGCTTCGCCTCGACCGCCTGCAGCCAAATTACCGCGTGTTTCACCATTTTGCGGTATACGCGCTAAACAATATGGAATAACTTCGCCATCAACTACTAGTACGCGCTTATCGCCTTGTTTGATCTCTGGAATGTAATTTTGCACCATTGCGAAGCGGCTGCCGTGCTCTGTTAACGTTTCACAAATTACACCAATGTTGGCATCGTCTTCTCTGATGCGAAAAATCGATGCGCCACCCATGCCATCAAGCGGCTTTAAAATAATGTCTTTATGCTGTGCTAAAAATTCACGAATTTGTTTTTGGCTACGTGTAACAAGTGTGTCTGGCGTATGCTCGCTAAACCATGCTGTAAATAGCTTTTCGTTAGCATCGCGAAGGCTTTGTGGCTTGTTAATTATTAACGTACCTTCTTGTTCAGCCCGCTCTAAAATATACGTCGCGTAAATGTATTCAGTATCAAAAGGAGGGTCTTTACGCATTAAAATTACGTCAAGATCGGCAAGGGCTATAGTGGTTTTTTCTTCAAGCTCATACCATTTTTCTGTATTATTAAACACTTGCGCTTTAGACGCTGTAGCGTACGACTTACCTTTACGAAGAGATAAATCGTCCATCTCCATATAATAAATTTCGTAGCCACGTTCTTGCGCTTGCATCATCATTGCAAAACCGGTGTCTTTTTTGATGTTAAATCCACTAATAGGATCTGAAATAATACCTAACTTAATTGCCATGCGCTGTGCCTTACTATAAATGTTACTGTTTATATGAGGGTGCTTTTAGTTATTTCAATTAGCTAAATCGCCAAATTGAAGTTGTAATGCACTTAAGACCGTTAAAGCGGCTGTTTCCGTTCGTAAAACGCGCGGGCCTAAGCGAATATCTACAAATTCTAGTTGTTTGGTTAGTGCCATTTCATCGTCGGTAAAGCCACCTTCGGGGCCTACTAAAAAGCGTACGCCATCTTTAGGTACCGTAATGGTTTTAATGCTGTGCTCAGCACGAGGGTGAAGAGTGAGCTTAATTGCATTGGTTTGTTGTGCAAGCCATTGTTTTAAATCTATAGGTGGGTGAATAATTGGCACAAAATTACGCCCTGACTGCTCAGCTGCTGCAATTGCAATTTTTTGCCATTGTTGGTGTTTTTTCTCAAGACGATCGCCCATTAGTTTCACGCCACAGCGCTGACTAAAAATAGGGGTGATTTCGGTAATACCTAGTTCAACTGACTTTTGAATTGTAAAATCCATCTTATCACCACGGGATACACACTGACCTAAATGAATTTTAAGTGGAGATTCTACATCGTGAGGGTTAAGTTCTAATGGCATTACGACGACTGTTTTTTTTGTTACCTCAATTATTTCACTAAGGTATTCGCCACCTTCGCCATTAAAAATAGATACATGCTCGCCTACTTTCATGCGCAGCACTCTGCCAATATGCCCTGCAGCATCGTCATCTAAAGTTACAGGGGTGTTTAGGGCAATACTCGATGTTTGATAAATATGAGGAACTCGCATAGGGCGTCACTTACTACATAGCGTAAAAATATATATTGCTATGGTAAGTAAGCTGGGGGCTGTGCGCAATTATTTATTTTTATTAAGTTGTTCGGCGAGATCTATTAAATCTTGTGGGGTGTGCGCTATATCGTGATGATTTTGCGAAGGTTCCGTTAACGTCTCGTCGGTAACCCGGCTTAGTGTATAGCCTGTATCATCAAGATTTATTAAAAAGCGTTCTTTATGCAAGGAGTTATAAATAAAGCGCTGCTTATCACTTGCGAGTAAATAATCGGTGCTATTGAAAAGGACTCCGTGTAAATCGTGATGATCTTTTAAATAATTAATTAACTCAGAAACGCTTATTTCGTTTTCAAGATCGCAATAACTATAGTCTTTAATAAGCTCGTCAAACATCATTTTTACTAATTGGCGGGTATTACTCCCTGCAGCAATAAGTGTACTCGCTTTTGTTATGCCATTACTATTTACATAGTATTCGGCAAATGCGCGGCTAAATTCGTTGTCTATGTCAATTAACAAATAGTTCGTTATTTCAGGCGGCATAGAGCTAGGACCTTGTTGCATCTAAGTAATTACCATTATTACTTAAATGCAGACGTTTTAATTGCTGTATTTTCAGTAAAAAAGGTCTAAAGAGAAAACATACTAATAAGTAAATAACCTATAGCACAAAAAACAGCAAATTCTATGCATGCTACCCCAATATTATCTTGATGGTCTATTTCAAGAGCCGTATCAATATTTGGTAAAGAGATAATTTTTATCACATACGTTAAGCTGTAAAGTAGTATCCACATTACACCGCAATGCATTACAAGTGTAAATATGTTTTCAACCATTTTACCGTTTTGAAATGCTGCGCTAGATAAACCAGCATATACAGCCAACGCTAAGCCAATTGATTTTCCAGCATATCTTATACCAATAGATGTATTTTCTAGGTTAAAGTTACTTTGTAGTGACGCACCTTGGTTTGCTTTTGCAAAACGGTGTTCTCGTATTTTGCTATCAAGTGCAAACATCCCCTGAAGTGTAAAAAAGCTAACGCAAGCAATAAGTAAGTTGCTAAACCCTTGCGTGTGGGTCCACGTGTACAAGCCCAGAGCAATAATACAGTTAGCGATTAACATTCCTGAGTCTACCAATGCAGCACATACATTTTGTTTTAGTATGGCAGCTTCTTCATTAAACCTGTGGAGTATCCATTTTCTGTGAATTAAATGGCCCACTTTTATAAAAGTGAATAAGAGAACAATAATAATTAACACTTTTAAAGGGTTTGACTGTGCCGTGCTTACGCTTATTTCGTCAAATAAAAAGGCTATAGTGGCTATAACGACTGATATTTCAGATGCAAAACTAATACCCATGGCAAAGTTGTCGTGTTGCGCTAACTCATCTTTAAGCGCTTGTTTTGCTTTGATTTGAGTGACAACTCGTAAACAAAAAATAGTTATGCAAATAACCGCAAAACTAATGGCAATCGCAATAAAACTAGTGTTAGATAAAGACAAATATGACATGGTGATCCTAATTAAGTTAACCTTTCTAGGTTTTAATCATTCTAGTACGGTTATTGATGATATAAAAGAGAGGATTGATGAGTAACGTAAAGCAACTTCCTATTCAATTACAAAAACTTGGCTTGATGCGCTTTGAACAGTTATACCCGCAGCAAAGTAAACAAAGTGAAGTTGTAAGGTTATTAGCATTAAGCGACTTTGCTTGGCGCAGTTTAGAGTCACAACCTGATTTAAATACCTGGCTATTATGCAAAGACGAAATACAAAATAGAGTAATAGATTCTCCTTTTAAAAACCTGAATTTAGCTGACCTTGATGAAGCACAGTGTCATAAAGTACTTCGTCAATATCGTGAAAAGTACTGGCTTAAAGTCGCCTTTTTAGATTTATGCTGTAACAACCCCATTGCCGATAGTATTAATTACATAAGCCAACTGGCTGACATGTTAATTAATAGCGCCAACCAATGGGCGCATGCACAGGTGGCAAAAGTAAATGGTGAACCGCTTGATGAGCAAAACCAAGCAATGCCGCTAATGGTATTGGGGATGGGGAAGCTTGGCGGACAGGAGCTAAATTATTCCTCTGATATTGATCTTATTTTTGCGTATCCGCGCAGCACAAAAACCCAAGGTGGCCGCAGAAGCCTTGAGGCCCAAGTATTTTATACCAAAGTTGCACAAAAACTGATTGCAGCACTTAACCAAGCCACCGGTGATGGGCAGGTATTTAGAGTTGATATGCGCTTACGTCCGTTTGGCGAAAGCGGCCCTTTGGTTATGAGCTTTAATGCCATTGAAGATTACTACCAAGAACAAGGGCGCGACTGGGAACGCTACGCCATGTTAAAAGGGCGCTTAATTGGCACCCCTAATAAATATTGGGATGAATTTATTAAGCTTTTAAAGCCGTTTGTTTACCGCCGGTATATTGATTTTTCGGTGATTGAATCCTTGCGTAAAATGAAGTTAATGATTGCACAAGAGGTTCGCCGTAAACGCTTAACTAATAATATAAAACTAGGCGCTGGTGGTATTCGTGAAGTTGAATTTATAGTGCAAGCCCTGCAAATGGTAAGAGGTGGGCGAGAGGCTAATTTACAAACCCAATCTTTACTCAAAGCATTAAATGAGTTGGCACTTAACCAAGTTATAGATGAGCAAGAAGCAAGCGAGCTGAAACGCAATTACCTTTATTTACGTAAAGTTGAGCAGTACCTTCAAATATTTGACGATCAGCAAACGCAAACACTCCCCGATGATGAATTGAATCAGCAGCGCTTAAATTTATTATTAGAACAAGCTGATTTTTCTGCCACTTTAAACACTATAGAAAAGGTGATGAAACAAGTTAACGGTGAGTTTGCACTTGTGATTGGCGAGGAAACCGTGCCACTTGATACCTGCGAAGGCGCATTTATTAGTGCTTGGGATCATGGTGATGTGAGCTTTTTAAAAGAGGCCAGAGATGAATGGCAAGCACCCCTTAACGATTTTAAATTAAGGCTGTCTAAGGTAAATATAGGTAACCGAGGGCGTGACACTCTTGATAAGTTAATGCCCGTTTTACTAAATCAATTAAATGACTTTAATGCCAGTGCAGCAGCTTTCACAATGGTTTGCCAAATTTTTAATAAGATAATTTCGCGTACTGCCTATTTAGAATTGCTTTACGAAAACCAAGGTGCATTAAAGCAACTCGTTTTACTGTGTTGTCATAGCAAATGGATAGGGGAGCATATTTCTCGCTACCCGATATTACTTGATGAACTAATAGACCCCGCAGTTCTTTATAAACCAACCCCGCTCACGTCGTATAAAGATGAAATAAGACAGTATTTTTTACGAATAGAGCATGACGATTTAGAACTGCAAATGGAGTCGCTTAGGCAATTTAAGCAAACGCATCAATTACGAATTGCTGCCGCCGATGCAACCGGTGTTCTTGATGTAATGAAAGTAAGCGATCATTTAACCGTACTGGCAGAGGCGATTGTTGACCAAGCCGTTAATATTGCATGGCATAACACTGTTAAGCGCTTTGGGATGCCCCCTGGCACAGATGATGAGAATAAAGGTTTTGCTGTTATTGCATATGGTAAAACAGGTGGCTTAGAAGTCGGATACGACTCAGATCTAGATTTGGTGTTTGTGCATAACCATGATGGCTCAAGCCTAACTAATGGTGAAAAACCGATAGATTCTCGTCAGTTTTATTTAAAGCTCGCTCAGCGCTTAATGCATTTATTTAATACCCGTACTGCATCGGGCATTTTATACGAGCTTGATACGCGATTACGTCCTGAAGGAGCCTCTGGTTTATTGGCTATCAATTTAGAGAGCTTTAATCACTATCAGCAAACTCAAGCATGGACGTGGGAGCATCAAGCACTTGTTCGGGCTCGATTAATTTTAGGTCAAAACGATCTGATAGATCGTTTTTCACAAATTCGTAAAAACATACTTTGCCAGCAGCGCGATGATACCGTGCTAAAAGCTGATGTAATAAAAATGCGCGAAAAAATGCGCGACCATCTAGCGAAGGGAAATATTGATCAATTTGATTTAAAACAAGATGTTGGTGGCATGGCTGATATTGAGTTTATTACGCAATATTTAGTACTTAAACACGCAAACGAGTTTGAACAGCTTACAGTTTACTCAGATAACGTAAGAATATTAACGGATGCGGCAAATATAGGTTGTATTACTAAAGAGCAAAAGCAGCAGTTGATAAAAGCGTATATTGATTACCGCTCGTGTTATCACGTGTTGAGCTTGGAGCAAAAAGGCAAATTGATCCCGCGAGAAACGTTTTTACAAGATATTACTAACGTAACTAATATTTGGAATAGTATTTTTGAATTGAATTGAATTGAATTGAAAAACCCAAGCGCTTGCTTGGGTTTTTGTATGTGTAAACCCTTAAACCTTTAGTTTTAAACAGTTTGTACGTACAAATTCTGATGGTAACTCGGTAATAACCGCTGCTCTTTGTTTATGGCAAAAGTAAGTATAAACCTCATGCTCAAAGTCATCATTTATAGCGCGCCCAATTTGGTACAGTGCCGAAGTAAAGTTACTGTCTACTCTAAAATGATCTTTAACTACGTAATCTTTACTTAAGTACCAGTAGAGCTCAATACCCTCGTTTTTAGCATATTGATTAAGTACATCTTTAAGAGTTGTGCCATTTTCAAAGCGCCTAGGTTCAACTTCTCCAGTCCAATTTGTCGGCATTGGATCTACTGTTCGCGCACGTTCAGCCAATACTCTATCCAAGGTTTGTTCTGGTGTTTTAAGTTTTAAAACAAATTGATCTCGTTCTTTATTACTTTTTACTTGGTTACGAATGGAGGAGTAAAAGCGTGATAATCCTTCGGCGGCTGCATTTTTAGATTTTTTAATATCAAATACAGAACCATCACCCACTAAAAAGTATACGGCGAGTGCTATTAGCACGGCTGCAAATGATAAATGTCTAATCCAAAACCACATGATTATTACCCACCTTATTTGTTCCTATTATTGTTATACCATTACTTTTTATAAAAAGAAGGGGTATTTTTATCCGGTCGAGTTTTAAAGCGACGGTGTAGCCACATGTATTGCTCTGGAGCGGCATTAACAGATTGTTCCATGCGTTGATTTACACGTGTTACATCAGCCTTATCATCACCACTTGGGAAGTTTTCAAGCTCAGGTACTACCTCTAAATGATACTTACCATTTTCGTCGCGACGCGAGATTAAGCTCATAGTTTCGCAGTTTTTACTGCCAGCAAACATAAGAGTACCTGTTGTCGTTGCTGCGTCAGGTACGGCGTAAAATGGCACAAATTCACAGCGGTTACGGCCGTAATCTTGGTCAGGTAAGTAATAGCATACTTTTTTGTTTTTTAATGATTTTAGTAAGCCTTTTACATCTTTTCGGCCAATTAGGTATTCGTTAGAACGAAGGCGGCCATTCGTTGTAAAGTATTCCATTAGAGCGTTGTTATGAGGGCGGTAAAAGCCTAAACCTTGGCATTTTAATCCCATTACACGACTCGCCATTTCAAGATGCAGAATATGAGGTACAAGTAATAAAACACCTTTACCAGATGCCTGTACGCGCTCAAAGTGCTCCAAACCTTTGATTGAGCCATATACACTTTTTACTCGCCACTGCGGCCACCACCAAGCCATGCCGGTTTCAACCATTGCAATGCCGGTGTTTTCCATATTTTTGAGTACAAGTTCTTTTTGATCTGCTTCGCTCATATCAGGAAAACACAGCTTAATATTTACTTCTGCAATATGGCGACGGCGCTTCATAAATTTATGGACTAAGCGGCCAAGTTGTTTACCCATTGCCAGCTGTAGCTTTTGTGGTAGCCAAGAAATTAAGTATAAAAATAAAACGCCAACCCACGTTAGCCAGTATCGAGGGCCTAAAAAAGATGCTTTAAAAGGAGATGAGGTGACCACAAAAATCTCTCTGAGAATAAAAACGATAGTTTAACGCTAAGCGCTATAAAATACAAAAAGCCAGCTACATGCTGGCTTTGAATAAATCTATATTATGTTTAGCTGTAAAAGTTAAGCTGATTTTAAACCTTGGTTTATAGCAACCAAATCTTCACTTGTTAGTGTACCCGCAGCTTGTTTTAAGCGAAGGGTAGATAACACATAACGGTAACGCACATCAGCAAGGTTACGTTTTGCATCGTATAAATTTTGCGTACTCACTAGTACGTCAACAATGGTACGAGTACCTACTTCAAAACCGGCTTCAGTTGCTTTAAGGGCACTTTGAGCTGAAACAACCGCTTGCTCTAGCGCTTTGTAAGTCGCAATATCTGAAACAACTTGATTATAAGATGTAATTACTGTGCGAGTGACTGCGCGGTAATTTGTTTCATAATCTTGGCTCGCTGATACGTAAAACGCACGCGCTTGGTTTGTTGCAGCAACCGTTGCGCCACCTGAATATAAAGGTACGCTAAAGTTAAGCCCAACAGAACTTGAGTCTGAACGCGGTTGGTCATCAAAATTAGCGCCATTTATTTGAGTGTCTGTAAGAGAGTCACCATAACTTGCACTTAGAGTTAGTTTTGGATAATGACCTGCTTTTGCTAATTCAATTTGATCTTTTGCAATATCAACCGTTACTTTAGAGACTTGTAAGTTGATATTTTTATCTTCAGCTACTTTAACAAAGTCGCTTGAGCGCTTAGTTGGCTTAGTTGTTGAGAAAGTATCTGTATTTAAAAAGTCTAATTTTTCGTGATATTTACCAGTTATCTCACGAAGTTGCTCGCGTGCAGTTTCTACAGCATTACTGGCAATAATTTCTTGGGCTACTGAGTTATCAAACTGAGCTTGTGCTTCGTGTACGTCTGTTATAGCTGTTAAACCTACTGCATAACGTTGTTTTGTTTGCTCAAGTTGACGTGCAATGGCACGTTTTTCAGCTTCGACAAATTCAAGGTTATCACTGGCACTTAATACGTTAAAATAACCTTCAGCAACGCGTACAATTAAATTTTGTTTAGCTGCATCATATAGGCCGCTTGCTTGTAGAGCTTGCTTATCGGCAATATCTAAAGTGTTCCAAGCACCTAAATCAAATAATGTTTGGCTTAAACTTACACCACGAGAGAATTGGTCTGTATCACTTTCAACTTTAACTTGGTTAGATAAGTCGCCAACGCTTTGGTACGACGTTGCATCGCTTTTCGTATAACCCATAGTTAAACCAATTTGAGGTAATAGTGCACTCATCGCCAAATCGCTTTGGTAAGACTGCGCATCGGCTTGGGCTTTTGCTTTTAAAACAGTAGGATCGTTAGCTGTTGCTATTTCAAAAACTTGTAGTAAATCTTCAGCTTTCACTGCTGTTGCACCTAGTGCGCATGATAAACTAACTAGCGCCGCAAGAATGTTCTTTTTCATGTGGGGTTCGGTCCTTAGACAATTTTTGTACTAAAAGCATGTTAACCTGTTTTACTGCATAACAAAAAAAATAATTAGTAAAACAGTATGTTCAAGTGTAACAGAATATATTAACGCATTTTAAAGCTTTAGATAAGTAGGAGGTAGGCACGTGGTTGATAAAAAGCTCGTTCAATTTACACATAAAGATGTAAATTTAAAGTCAATAAAAAACCTTTATAAAGGTTTTTTTCAGGTTGATTTATACCAGTTTGAACATGCTCTTTTTGCGGGTGGAAAATCAGAGCTAATTAGCCGAGAAATATTAGAACGTGGCGATGCAATTGCAGTACTCCCTTACGATCCAATATCAGATACTGTTCTTTTAATTGAGCAAATACGTATTGGCGCTATTAAAAGTAAGCATTCGCCGTGGCTACTAGAATGTATAGCCGGAATGACTGACGGCAGTACGGATTACGAATCAGTTGTAAAAAAAGAAGCGTATGAAGAAGCTGGGCTTGAATTAACTGAACTTGAATTTATGCTTTCATACCTATCAAGCCCTGGTGGTACAACTGAGCGCTTACATTTATATTTAGCGCGTACTGACTTAAGCCAAGTGAAATCAGGTGTATATGGTCTTGAAACTGAAGGCGAGGATATAAAAACTCATATTTTATCGGTTGATGATGCGCTAATGCGCCTCAATAACGGTGAAATGGATAATGCGGCAACGGTTATTTGTATGCAGTGGCTTGCGCTAAATCGCGAAAAAATGGCAAGCAAATGGGCATAAACTCTTACTAATATTATGGCGGAACTTTGACAGCACAATTAGCAACAAATCGATATATTCAAAGCCTCCCAAAGTATTTAACACTTTGTGAGCATAACTATGTGCGACTATTAAAGTTGTTACCGAGCGAGCGCAATATAGGAAGCATTCGTGAAGTAAAACTTGGCAACAGTGAATTTGCTACAAAAATTGATGGCAGCGCAAAATACACTATGGATATTTCAATTAAGCAGCTAACAGGAATGGTTAAAGGGATAGCGCCGCTGTATTTAACGGTGCGTTTGTATCACGATGCGAAAGTAGCTGAAATTATTCATCACGATTACCATCAACGCATAAAACCATCGTACGGATACCCCAACCCTAAAATGCATCAAAAAGATGAAAAGTATCAACTTAATGCTTTTTTATACGACTGGTTAGTGGCCTGTGTAGAACACGGGCAAGCAACATTAAATTGGGATGTAAATAATGGCTTGGTTTGATGATACATATACATTTGATAAATCATCTTTGTGCATTGCGCATATTACCGACAGCCATTTATTTGCAGATAAAAATGGTGAATATTTTAATGTAAATACTGCAGCCCATTTTGAACAAGCTTTGGCACACATCGCTGAGCAGCCAGTAGATTGCGTAATTTTTGGTGGTGATTTAACACAAGACCATAGTTTCGAATCGTACTTATTATTTAGTGAACTTATAAATGCCAGTGACATCACTTGCCCTGTATTTTGGGTACCAGGTAATCATGATGAACTAGTAATGCTTAATCGCATAAGTAGCGGAAAAATAAATTCGGCTAAACATATTATTGCTAACGGGGTTGAGCTGCTTCTTATTAATTCTAAAGGACCCACGCCCGCAGGATGGGTTACTGGCGCGCATTTAGATGAAATAACTGATACTTTAGTCAACTCGAATAATAGTAAAGTTATCTTTTGCCATCATAATCCGCTGCCAATAGATGGCTATCTTGATAAGCACTTATTAGAAAATGGTCCACAGCTTTTAAATATTTTAGTTAATAGTAATAATGTATCTGCGCTTTTTCATGGTCATGTACACAACGATTATGAACAAAACTTTAGAGGCTTGCCTATATATGCAAGTCCTGCCAGTTCAGTCCAGTTTGTAAAATACACTCCAAAGTGGGAGCAAAAAAATGCAGGGCCTGCTTACAGAATGCTAAATATAAAGAGTAAAAAAGATAAAGTTGAAGTAAAAACGGAAGTGGTATGGCTAAGCGCGTAATTTATATTCATGGCTTTAATAGTTCACAAAAATCATATAAAGCTGTGCGCTTTGGTGAGCTTATGGCAAACTATGACGTTGATTATTGTGTACCGAACTTAAACCACGAGCCCCTACAAGCTATAATTGAGCTTGAACAATTACTAACGCCAGATACCGTTTTATTAGGTAGCTCGTTAGGTGGTTTTTTTGCCACGTATTTATCGCAGCGTTATCAAATTCCTGCAGTGGTCATTAATCCCGCGGTCGCACCTTATAATTTATTACAGTCGTTACTTGGGCCTAATTATAATCCGTATCAAGATTATCATTACGATTTAAATAACAGTCATATTGAGGCGCTGAAACTACTCGCTGTAGATAAATTAGCACATCCTGAGTTACTGTATTTATTACAGCAAACAGGCGATGAAGTGTTGAACTTTCAACACGCAGTAAAATATTATTCGCAATGCAAGCAATTGATAGAGTTTGGTGGCGATCATAGCTACGTTGAATTTGAACGCACCTTTGCAAGTATTGTAGATTTTCTTAAAATCACGTAAAACTAGTTAGCCTGAACTGAGGTTAGTTACTATATTAACGCTTTAGCGCATATAACAATAAAACTAGTAAACGTATTAGAGCCTTAGCGGATATAAAGACAAAAACTATGAGTGATCAAAATTATAACGCCGAAGCCATTGAAGTACTTAATGGATTAGATCCGGTAAAACGACGCCCAGGGATGTACACCGATACCGTACGCCCAAACCATTTAGGCCAAGAGGTTATCGATAACAGTGTCGATGAAGCTATGGCGGGCCACGCTACTCGTATCGACGTAATTCTCCACGAAGATAACTCGCTCGAAGTGAGCGATGACGGACGTGGTATGCCTATTGATATTCACCCTGAGGAAGGTATCCCTGGGGTTGAACTAATCTTCACTAAGTTACACGCCGGTGGTAAGTTTTCTAATAAAAACTATCAATTTTCGGGTGGTTTACACGGTGTAGGTATTTCTGTAGTAAATGCGTTGTCTACACGTGTAGAAGTAACCGTAAGGCGCGACGCTCAACAATACAGAATGGCATTTGAAAATGGCGATAAAGTAGAAGATTTGAGCGTAATTGGTACTGTTGGTAAGCGCAATACAGGTACCACCGTTCGTTTTTGGGCTGATGTTAGCTACTTTGATTCACCAAACTACTCAATTACCAAGCTTAATCATTTATTAAAAGCCAAAGCGGTCTTATGCCCAGGACTGCGTATTAAGTTTGTTAATAAGCAAACAAAAGAAACCAAAGAATGGTTTTACGAAACTGGCTTAAAAGATTACCTAATTGAAGCCGTTAAAGGGTTTGAAACATTACCGCAAGACCCATTTGTTGGTGAATTTAAAAGCTCAATTGAAGGCGCTGATTGGGCTGTTGTATGGCTACCTGAAGGTGGCGAATCAATAGCGGAAAGCTACGTAAACTTAATTCCTACTGCGCAAGGTGGTACACATGTAAATGGTCTGCGCCAAGGCTTGCTTGAAGCAATGCGAGAGTTTTGTGAGTTTAGAAATTTACTACCTCGTGGCGTAAAGCTAACACCGGATGATATTTGGGAGCGTTGTAGTTACGTATTGTCGGTTAAAATGCAAGATCCACAATTTGCAGGGCAAACCAAAGAAAAGCTTTCATCACGTTCATGTGCCGCATTTGTATCGGGGGTTGTAAAAGATTCGTTTAGTTTATGGCTAAATGAACATACCGATACCGCAGAATTATTAGCTGAGTTATGTATTTCAAACGCGCAAAGCCGTTTGCGTGCAGCTAAAAAAGTCGTACGTAAACGAGTTACTGCAGGCCCTGCATTACCAGGTAAATTGACCGATTGTAGTGCTGCCGATAATGACCGAACCGAGCTGTTTTTAGTGGAAGGTGATTCTGCTGGTGGTTCTGCCAAACAAGCGCGAGACCGTGAATTTCAGGCAATTATGCCGCTACGTGGTAAAATTTTAAATACTTGGGAAGTAGAGTCGGGGCAAATACTAGCATCACAAGAAGTACATGATATTTCAGTGGCACTGGGTATTGACCCAGAATCAACAGATATGTCGGGACTGCGTTACAATAAGATTTGTATACTGGCCGATGCTGACTCGGATGGACTACACATCGCAACATTGTTATGTGCACTGTTTGTTCGTCATTTTCCAGAGTTAGTAAAAACAGGGCATGTGTATGTTGCAATGCCGCCATTATTTAGAATAGATATTGGCAAAGAAGTTTATTACGCCCTAGATGAAGAAGAGAAAACCGCAATTTTGGCGCGCATAGAAGCCGAGAAAAAACGCGGAAAAGTAAACGTACAACGATTCAAAGGTCTGGGTGAAATGAATCCGTTACAGCTTCGTGAAACCACTATGGATCCTAATACACGACGCTTAGTGCAGCTTACGCTTGATGAAGAAGTAGAAACCATGGAAATGATGGATATGCTACTTGCTAAAAAACGATCGCCTGATCGTCGTCAATGGTTAGAAGATCATGGTAACAAGGCGCTCGTTTAATTGCTTGTGCCTAACACTAGGAGAGACGAATGAAAAAATTACTAGGAAGTTTGCTGTTACTTGGGCTGACTAGCGCTCCTGCAATGGCTAAAAATATACTTGATAAGCTCACCGTAGCACCTGGGTTTGAAATTAGTTTATTTGCAAATGATGTAGAAAATGCACGTCAAATAGCTGTTTCTAAAAAAGGTATTGTGTATGTTGGCTCTCGTAAAGCGGGCAACGTATATGCGCTTATTGATCACAATAGCGACGGCGTAGCAGATAAAAAAATTGTTGTGGCTAAAGGCTTAAACATGCCCTCTGGCATAGCAATTAAAGATGGCGATTTATATGTAGGCGAAGTGCATCGTATTATTCGCTTTAAAAATATTGATACCCAATTAAAAGATCCAAAGTTTGATGTGGTCTATAACAAACTACCGAGTGAGCGTCATCATGGTTGGAAATTTTTACGTTTTGCACCAACGGGAGAATTAATCATTCCGGTGGGTGTACCGTGTAATATTTGTGCTGAGGATGAACGTTTTGGTCGTATTTTTGCCCTTAATGTAGAAACAAAACAAATAAAAACAATAGCTAAAGGCGTTAGAAACACGGTGGGTTTTGATTTTCATCCTGCTACTCAAGCTTTATGGTTTAGTGATAACGGTCGCGACATGATGGGCGATGATATTCCGCCTGATGAGTTAAATCGTGTAACACAAGAGGGTGAGCATTTTGGTTTTCCGTATGTTCATGCCGGCGCAATTATTGACCCTGAGTTTGGGGAAGGTAAAAACATTGCCGATTACACATCGCCAGCACTTGCACTTCCAGCGCACGTAGCGCCACTAGGTATTCATTTTTATAACGGTAAGCAATTTCCAGCAAGTTATAAGCAACAATTATTTGTTGCTGAACATGGCTCATGGAACCGTTCTAAAAAGTCAGGCTATAAAGTAGGCCTTGCAACAATCGAAGTAGGTCGCGTAACTAAATATACGCCATTTATTACTGGCTTTATGAAAGACGAAACAACATTTGGACGCCCTGTTGCATTTGCAGAATTAGGTGACGGCAGTCTGTTAGTAAGCGATGATTACGCCAATGTAATCTACCGTGTAAGCTATAAGAAAAACTAGGTAAGCTTTAATGAGTGATACAGATACCTTGCTAATGCAAGGAATTGAGCAACAAACAATGGGGCGTTTTACCGAAGACGCCTATTTAAATTATTCCATGTACGTAATTATGGACCGTGCCCTACCGCATGTAGGTGATGGCTTAAAACCAGTGCAGCGTCGTATTATTTATGCGATGAGCGAATTGGGCTTGTCGGCTAACGCTAAGTACAAAAAATCAGCCCGTACAGTGGGTGACGTACTCGGTAAGTACCATCCACACGGCGACAGTGCCTGTTACGAAGCGATGGTATTAATGGCGCAGCCGTTTTCTTATCGCTACCCTTTGGTAGATGGACAAGGAAACTGGGGTGCGGCAGATGACCCTAAATCGTTTGCAGCAATGCGTTATACCGAAGCGCGTTTATCTAAGTTTTCTGAAGTTCTGCTTAAAGAGCTTGGCCAAGGCACCGTTGATTGGACACCAAACTTTGATGGCACCATGGATGAACCTGTAGTATTGCCTTCTCGTTTACCGCATATTTTACTCAATGGTATAACGGGTATCGCCGTAGGTATGGCAACAGATATTCCGCCACATAACGTACGTGAAGTGGCTAGCGCATGTTGTTTATTACTTGATAAACCAAAAACAGAGCTTGAAGAATTACTTGAGCTTGTACATGCACCAGATTACCCAACAGATGCTGAAATAATTACCCCAAAAGCCGATATTCATAAAATATATAAAACCGGTCGTGGGTCTATCAAAATGCGTGCGGTTTACACCGAAGAGCATGGCGATATTGTTATTACAGCGCTGCCGCATCAATGTTCAGGTGGTAAAGTACTTGAGCAAATTGCAGCGCAAATGAACGCTAAAAAATTACCTATGATTGCTGATTTACGTGACGAGTCAGATCACGAAAATCCAACGCGTATTGTAATTATTCCGCGCTCAAACCGCATTAAAGCTGAGCCATTAATGGCGCACTTATTTGCAACCACCGATCTTGAAAAAAATTACCGCGTAAACTTAAACATGCTAGGCCTAGATGGTCGCCCGCAAGTTAAAGACTTGCGCTGTATTTTAAGTGAGTGGCTAACATTTAGACGCGAAACAGTGCGTCGTCGTTTGCAGTATCGTTTAGATAAAGTATTAGCACGTTTGCATATTTTAGAAGGTTTATTAGCAGCCTTTTTAAATATCGATGAAGTGATTGAAATCATCCGCAGCGAAGACAAACCAAAGCCTGTATTAATGGAGCGCTTTGATTTAACTGATACGCAAGCAGAAGCTATTTTAGAATTAAAACTTCGTCATTTAGCAAAACTTGAAGAGTTTAAAATTCGCGGTGAGCAAGATGAACTAGCCAAAGAGCGTGATAAATTAGCGCAAATTTTGGGCTCAGAACGTCGTATGTCGACACTGCTGAAAAAAGAAATTCAAGAAGCCGCTGAAATGTACGGTGACGATCGTCGCTCGCCAGTGATTGAGCGCTCAGAAGCGAAAGCACTTAACGAAAAAGATTTAATTCCATCAGAGTCAGTCACTGTTGTGCTATCTGATAAAGGCTGGGCACGCGTTGGTAAAGGCCATGATTTAGATGTACAAGGCTTAAATTACCGTTCAGGTGATGGCTTTAGAGCCTCGGCTCGGGGTAAGAGCAATCAACCTGCTGTATTTTTAGATTCAGCAGGGCGGGCATTTGCAACCGATGCGCACAGTCTGCCTTCGGCGCGTAGCCAAGGTGAACCAATGACAGGTCGTTTTAACTTAACACCAGGTGCTAATTTTGAGCACGTGGTAATGAGTGAAGACGAGCAAGTATTGCTTATGGCGTCAGATGCAGGTTACGGCTTTATTACCGACTTTAAAGACTTAGTGAGTAAAAATAAAAATGGTAAAGCGCTGGTAAGTGTCCCTAAGGGTGGAATATTACTTTCTCCTATTAGGGTGAACGATGTTGCTAGTGATTACTGTATGGCTATTTCTAACGAAGGTCGCATGCTTTTATTCCCGCTGCGTGACTTACCAAAACTTAGCAAAGGTAAAGGGAATAAGATTATTTCTATTCCTGGAGCTAAAGTACAAGCCCGTGAAGAGTTTGTAAAAGTGCTTGCTGTTGTGCCACAAGGAAGCAGTGTTACGCTTCATGCTGGTAAGCGTAAACTAACGCTTAAACCATCTGATTTAGAGCATTATCATGGTGAGCGAGGGCGTAGGGGTAATAAACTACCGCGCGGCTTACAGCGTGTTGACGAAGCCGTTGTTGAGCTAACCCCACAAGATGATGAACCAATAGAAGCCATTAACGAAGAGTAACCAATTACTTTTTTGTATAAATAAAAACGGTCTGCATTTGCAGGCCGTTTTTGTTTTAAAATAAAGAGCTTGCATATTTCAGCGTACACTTGTGCGCTATTGACTCGTCTGTGTCACAAAATAACGCTATAATAATCATAATTGATCTTTGGAGAAACTCATTTGCTAGCTGTTATACGCGTTTTTATTATGCTGATGTTTATATTATTCAGTTGTATTTTTGGTTTATTACTTTCGATAGTAAGACCATTTCATCCCAATAATGTACATATTATAGCGGGCTGGTTTGGCTCAATGGCTAAAATGATTGGCGTTAAATTAGTTTTAACACGTCATAAAGATGCAATTGATGCAGGCCCTGCAGTTTATGTTGCTAATCATCAAAATAGCTACGACTTATTTACAGTGCCTGCAATGGTGCCTAAAAACTGCGTAAGTTTGGGGAAAAAGAGCTTAAAGTGGATCCCATTTTTCGGTCAGCTTTATTGGTTGTCGGGTAATATATTAATAGACAGATCGAATCGCTCCAAAGCAGCAGGAACTATCTCCAAAGCAGCCGAAAAAATTAAAAATAATGGCTTATCTGTATGGATGTTTCCAGAAGGCACACGAAGCTATGGAAGAGGGTTGCTACCGTTCAAAACAGGTGCTTTTCACACCGCAATGAGCGCAGATGTACCCATAATTCCGGTATGTATGAATACAACACATAAAACCATTAAGCTAAATCGTTGGGATAATGGTACAATTTACATCGAAATGTTAGCGCCTATACCGCTTGATAAAGAAATTAGCGCGCGTGAGCATGCTAAAAGCGTGCATAGCATTATGGCTGCTAAAATAACTGAATTAGATGCTCAAGTGAGAGAAAAATAATGGAAAACTGGCGTGAAATAAGTGAAGACATCGTAAGTTCACTACTTGAAGATGGATCAGATCCTGAAATACTTTATGAAGTAGAACACCATTTTGTGTGTGAAGACTTCCCTAAACTAGAGCAAGCTGCATTGGCTGCTTTTAAATTAGGCTACGATGTTGAAGAGCCAGCAGAGCTTGAACTTGAAGATGGCAGTAAAATTTGGAGCTTTGACATTGTAGTTGAAGCTGAGCTAGACGTAGACGTTATTATGGAAGACGTTGATAAGCTAGCGCAACTAGCCGTTGAGTGCGATGTTGAATACGACGGTTGGGGCACTTACTTTCAAGAGTAATTAGCTGACTGTTATATAAAAAGGCGATCATTGCAAAGTGCTCGTCTTTTTTAATGCCTGTAAAAGCGTGCTAGCAAACATGCGCTGCCCTTTAGATAGTAACTCTTTGTTGCCTAAATCGATGTGGTAAGGGGCGTGAACAGGACGCGGAAGCTTTGCTCTGTTTTTACATACTTTCACATAAAGGTAAGCCAGTCGCATAACGTAGGAATAGCTACCTGGCTGGCTAGGTTATAAACCTCGCGCCGCGATTTAACAGCCCCTAGATTAAACTAATTTCAATCCACAAAAAAACACGCCGAGTTCTGCTAAAAAATCTAATATGAGCTAAATTAAATTAACCATCTAGGTATTTTTAATACTTTATTTAAAACTTATTGGTATTTTTTGTATAAATATCATTAATAAATTATCTACAAAAAAGAATTCCTCCCACTGAGTTCAAATACCTCTTAAGTTCTTTAAGCTAGCTTTCACAAATATTTAATTTTTAAATTCTTATTTCAAATGCATCTTGTACTGCCATGCTTAAATTTTATTTATACAAATAGTACGAGGTAATTGGTTAACCAATGGTATTTTAGCGCATTA
>NZ_JASDDB010000009.1:0-66620 GCF_030407615.1 Pseudoalteromonas sp. APC 3355
GGAGCGGTACACGAGGCTCGAACTCGTGACCTCGACCTTGGCAAGGTCGCGCTCTACCAACTGAGCTAGTACCGCATTACATTTTCATTCAACACTACAATTTCTTTTGGTTAGAAATTGGAGCGGTACACGAGGCTCGAACTCGTGACCTCGACCTTGGCAAGGTCGCGCTCTACCAACTGAGCTAGTACCGCATTTTTTATTTCTTCAACACTACAATTTCTTTTGGTTAGAAATTGGAGCGGTACACGAGGCTCGAACTCGTGACCTCGACCTTGGCAAGGTCGCGCTCTACCAACTGAGCTAGTACCGCATTTTCACTTCTTCAGTTATTTTACGCTTAAGCGCGACAGGTCGCGTTCAACATTCTAGAAACTGAGCTAGCACCACATTTATTGATGGTAATTCAATCACTCAAACACACTAACCCCGCGTGGGTTATCGTCTTGAGCGGGGCAGGATTCTACAATAATCCGATGTGTTTGCAAGTGTTTTTTACAAATTAAAGAAATTTTCTCTATAGACTTTTAATTCCATAATCGAATCTTTAATGTCATCCAAAGCAAGGTGCGAACCTTTTTTGTTCACTTTTGCAAGCACTTCAGGTTTCCAACGACGTGCTAATTCTTTAATAGTACTCACGTCAAGATTGCGGTAATGAAAAAAATCTTCAAGTTCACGCATGTATTTATTCATAAAGCGGCGGTCTTGCCCAATTGAATTACCACACATTGGTGATACACCTGCAGGCACCCACTGTTTTAAAAAATCTAACGTTTGTTCCACGGCATACTCTTCATCGAATGTACTTGCTTTACAGCGCGCTGTTAAACCCGACTTACCATGCTGCGTAGTACACCACTCGTCCATACCATTTAGTAATTCATCACTTTGATGAATAGCTATGGTTGGCCCTTCAGCTAATATATTCAGGTCTGCGTCAGTGACAACCGTCGCAATTTCGAGTATTTTATCGGTCTCTGGTTCGAGTCCTGTCATTTCAAGATCGAGCCAAATTAAATTTGATTTATTAATAGTCATAATTACCTAAGCGGTGCTTTCCTTTAGATCCAACGCATTTCGATATATCATATTAGCATCAACCGTCGAGCTAAAGCTTTTTTTAGGAAAAGCGACATTTAACTAAGGTTATAGGCCTCCAGTGGCAAAACAGAAAAAATTAAGTAAAGGCCAATCGCGTCAGATCAAGGCCAACCACCAAAAGCGCATTAATAGCGCAGACTCAAGACCAGCAAAAAAAGGCGCGCAAGAGTGGCAAACCGATAACTTAGGTCAGGTCGAGAGCGCAATTGTGATCAGTCGTTTTGGTCAACACGCCGATGTCGAAACTGAAAATGGCGATGTACTTCGTTGTAATATACGACGTACCGTGTCAAATTTAGTGTGTGGTGATGAGGTATTGTTTCGCCGTGCCAAAGTGAGTGAAGGTGATTTAGCCGGAGTAATTGAAGCCACGCAAGAGCGTCGCTCGCAACTTACCCGTCCTGACTTTTACGACGGCGTAAAAGTTATTGCAGCTAACATTGATCAAATACTTATGGTATCGGCGGTATTACCTGAGTTTACCCCAAGTATTATCGACCGCTATTTAATAGCCTGTGAAGATATGGGTATTGAGCCGATTTTAGTACTCAATAAAATAGATTTAATTGATGACGCAGGTCTTAGCGAAATACAAAAAGTTCTCGATATCTATCGTAAACTTGATTACCAAGTACTCCTTGTTAGTAATATATCGGGTAATGGTATTGATGAATTAAAAGAAGTACTTGTTGGTAAAAATAACATTTTTGTTGGTCAAAGTGGTGTGGGTAAATCAACCCTCGTTAATACTGTATTACCTAACGCTGAAATATTAACTAAAGAAGTATCTGAAAACAGCGGCCTAGGCCAGCACACAACAACTGTTTCACGCCTTCACCATTTACCAAGTGGCGGTAACCTAATCGACTCGCCAGGAATTCGCGAATTTGGTTTATGGCATTTAGATGTTGAGCGTGTAACCTGGTGCTTTAAAGAGTTTAGAGAATTTATAGGCGGATGCCGCTTTAGAGACTGTAAACATTTAAACGATCCGGGCTGTATAGTTAAAGAAGCTGTAGCAGATGGCAAAATTTCTCAATTGCGCTTTGACAGCTACCACCGAATTTTAGAAACAATGGCCGATGGCCGTGCAGGCGCCCGTGCGCCTCGCGTATAATTTAGGATAAATACTGTGAGTTTAGACAAATTTAAAATCGCAATGCAGTACGCAATGCCAAAACACTTTATTTCACGCGTAGTGGGTAAATTAGCCGCAGCTAAAGCAGGTGCTTTAACAACGACTTTAATTAAACTATTTATTAAGCAATATAAAGTAGATATGAGCGAAGCCCAATACCCAGATCCGGCTCATTATAAAAGCTTTAATGAATTTTTTACTCGCCCTTTAAAAGACGGCATGCGCCCAATGGTAGAAGATAGCAATATAATCATTCATCCAGTGGATGGCGCAATCAGCCAGCTAGGCGATATTGTTGACGGACAGCTAATACAAGCTAAAGGTCACGATTACAGCTTACAAGCGCTACTAGGCGGCTCACAAGATGATACAACACCATTTTTAGGCGGTAAGTTTGCCACTATTTATTTAGCGCCTAAAGATTACCACCGTATTCACATGCCAATTGATGGCACACTAAGCAAAATGATTTACGTGCCAGGTGATTTATTTTCAGTAAACCCACTTACAGCGCAAAACGTGCCTAACTTGTTTGCACGTAACGAACGAGTAGTAGCAATTTTTGAAACTGAGATTGGTCCGCTTGCTATGGTACTTGTTGGCGCAACAATTGTAGCCAGCATAGAAACTATTTGGGCAGGTACTGTCACGCCACCAGCAGGTAGCGATGTATTTAGTTGGAAATACCCAACCACTGGCGATAACGCTATCACGCTTAAAAAGGGTGAAGAAATGGGTCGCTTTAAATTAGGCTCTACTGTGGTACTAGCATGGGGTGCTGATAAAGCTGAAATATTGGAAGATCAACTACCTGAAGTGGTTACTCGCTTAGGTACTGCGTTTGCAAAAATTAACGACTAAAATCAATCGTTAATTTGAAATTAAAAAACCGCGTTTATTTAAACGCGGTTTTTTATTTTTGTAGGCGTAAAGCCTGCTCACGCGAAAAGCGCAGCGCCCTCTTAGCCTCTTTGTGAATAAATTACTTAAAATCTTATTGCACAAAGAGAAGCAAAAGAGGAGTAAATGAGAAGACATAAAACATAGTAATTATTTATTTTTACTTCTCTAAAGCGAAGCGCCCTCTTAACCTCTTTGTGAATAAATCACTTAAGATCTTATTGCACAAATAGGAGTAAATGAGAAGACACCAAAGCATAGAAATTACGAGCTTTGCTCGTCACGCCAGCAAGCTGTGCGTCAACAAGCTTGGTGCAAAAGTTTGATATGTTGTAGGGCTTTATCTACAGCGCAGTATTAAATACTAGACGTAAAGGCAAGCTCACTGACTTCGATGTGATAAATGATAGCTAATCATTTATCAATGAGAGATACAAGACGTAGAGCTTTCTCACGCGAAAAGCGCAGCTTTTAATTCTTTAACGCTACATTTAATAAAAGGCACAACTCCCTCAAGAACCTATTTACCACACTCTTTACACTCTGAATCTTTAATCACTTTGAAATGCTGCTGCTTTAAAGTAAGCGCATCAAAGGTTATAAACACACACCCCTCTGCATGCCCCAGCAATAAATTGAGCGTAAGTTGCGCCTGCATAGAGCCTATTACACCAAGTAGCGGGCTAATTACTCCTGCGTTACTGCAATTTATAACCTGTGTAGCTTCGCTTTGTGGAAAAACACAGCCATAACATGGGCTATCACTTTGCCTAAAATCAAAGCCCATTAATTGCCCTTTGGTTGCGAGTGCAGCACCCGAAATTAACGGTGTTTTATTGCTAATACAATAACGGTTTACACTATAGCGAGTACTAAAGTTATCAGAGCAATCAAGTACGATGTCAGCACCTTTGAGCATGTTAGCTGCATTACTCTCATCTAGCTTTTGACAATGCGTTACTATGTTTATTTGATTATTAAGACTCGCTAATACTTTACCCGCTGCAGCGACCTTGCTTTGTCCTAAGTGATTTATTTTATAAAGCACTTGGCGTTGTAAGTTTGAAAGCTCCACCTCATCATCGTCAATTAAAATAAGCGTTCCAATACCTGCAGCGGCTAAATATAAAAGCGCTGGGCTACCTAGACCACCAGCCCCCACTACTGCAACCGTTGAGGATTTAAGTACTAATTGCCCTTCAAGCCCAACTTCTTCAAGCAATAAATGGCGGCTGTAACGCAGGGTTTCTTTATCGCTTAGCTCACTCACGTTTATCAACCTTGTTAGTTTTACCCTTGATAGTATTACCCTTGTTAGTTTTAATTGGCACTGCTTATGGCCACTTGCAGAGCGCTTATAGCCTCTACGTAATTATCAGCTTCGGTAATCGCACGCACTACGGCAACACTGCCCACGCCTGTTTTAGCTACCTGCTCAGCACGGCTTAAATCAATCCCGCCTATTGCTACTGTTGGGTAGCTTTGCATAAGTGGTACAAACTTAATCAGCTTTTCAAGGCCTTGTATTTGGCCTGTCATATCTTTTGTTGTGGTTGGGTAAATAGCACCAAATGCCATATAACTAGGGCGATAATTATGCGCACGCAGCATTTCATAAAAACCATGAGTAGAAAGCCCAAGCCTTAACCCAGCATCTTTAATTGCCGCTAAATTGGCAATCTCTAAATCCTCTTGCCCTAAATGCACGCCATATGCACCGTGCTTAATAGCTAACTGCCAGTAGTCGTTTATAAATACCTGTGCGTTGTATTTCTTGCTCAGCTCAACAGCTTGCTTAATGAGCCCATCAAGCTCATCTTGCGTTTTATTTTTAACGCGTAACTGCGCTGTTTTAATGCCTTGTTGTAAGCATTTTTCTAACCAATCTGTGCTATCTACAACCGCATATAAGCCAAGCGACTTACTTTCACAAGGTGCAAAATCAGCAGCCATATTAAAATCAAGCGGCACATCAAAATCTAATTCATCACCCAGCCAGCTCCCTGGCTCAATTACTTGTGGGTAGTCAGCTAAATTAGTGGGGAACGATGTATGAGCAACCGGTCCAATCCCTTCGCCATAGCGTACCGACTGTTTTAGCCCTTGGTTTATATATGCTTTAGCTAAAATAAAGGCATCTTTTAATGGGTAGTCTTTAGCTAAACACGCAGCAATGACCGAAGCCATGCTACATCCGGTGCCGTGGTTATGCGGTGTTTGTATTTTTTGATTACCTAACCAATATTCTTCGCCATTTTGTGTATTACTATCAATACAATAATCAATGCAGTAGCCACTTGGGTAATCCCAATGTCCGCCTTTAATAACAACAGCTTTTGCCCCCCAGCTTAATAGCTTATTAGCCGCTTCTTTTATTGCAGCTGGGCCAATTAAATACACACCAGTTAATAACTGTGTTTCGTGGGTGTTTGGGGTTATTACATCCACTAGCGGCAGTAAACATTCTTTTATTGCACTTACCGTGTCTTCTTCTGTTAGTAAGTCACCGCTTGAGGCAATAGCAACAGGGTCATATACAATAACGGGAGGCACAGACCACTTAGCTTTATAGTGGCTTATATGCTCGCTGATCAACTGAATTTGCTGCACATTGGCTAACATGCCAATTTTTATAACTTTAGCTTTCATGTCTTTTTCAAGCGCAAGTAACTGCGATTCAATAATATCGGTAGACACTGCATTAATAGCCTCTACGCCTAAACTATTTTGTGCAGTAAGCGCCGTAATTGCCGTGCAGCCATGTACACCAAAACTTTGCATTGCTTTTATATCTGCTTGAATACCTGCACCGCCGCCCGAATCAGATCCGGCAATTGTCCACACTACGTTATTCATATTCTTTCCTTCACTGCTGATGCCAAAATGGCATACCCATTGTTGGGGTTGATGGGGCTGCAACGTCTTTTTCAGGCATTGCTTTTGCTTGATATGCAAAGCGCCCTGCTTCAACTGCGGCTTTAAATGCGCGGCTCATAGTAATTGGGCAGCCCGCCCCTGCAATGGCTGAATTTAATAATACCGCATCATACCCCATTTCGAGTGCTTGGCAGGCATGCGATGGCAAACCTAAACCTGCATCTACTATTAATGTGGTATCGGGTAAACGCTCTCGAATAGTTTTTAAATTATAGCTATTTAACAAGCCTTTACCGGTGCCTATTGGCGCCCCCCACGGCATAAGCACCTCACACCCTAGCTCATTTAAGCGCTGGCAAAGTACTAAGTCATCGGTGCAATAAGGCAGTACTTTAAAGCCATCATTAATTAATATTTTTGTCGCTTCAAGTAGCGCAAAAGGGTCAGGCTGTAAATTGTAATCATCGCCAATCAGCTCTAGCTTTATCCAATCGGTGGCAAATACCTCTCGGCACATTTTTGCAAGCGTTATGGCCTCTTTAACACTGTGGCACCCTGCGGTATTAGGCAGTATTTTTAAACCGGTGTTTTTTATTAACTGCCAAAAGTCATCACCTGCCGCTGCACTTTGTTGGCGCCTAAGCGACACGGTTACTATTTCAGCCCCAGAGGCGACTATTGATTGGGTCATAATATCGGGCGACGGATAAAGCGCAGAGCCTATTAACAAACGACTCTTAATTTGCTCTCCATAAATAGTTAAACAGTCTTTAGTTTGCATGAGCTTTATCCGCCTTGAATGGGGGACAGTAACTCAACACTGTCGCCTTCATTAAGTACATAGTTACTGTGCTGACTTTGTGGAATAAATTCGCTATTAACAGCAACAGCAAAAGGCGCGGCTGCACCAAAACTTTGAAGTACCTCAACGAGCGCTTTGCTATTAACATTAAGTAGCTCGCCATTAATTGTAATGTTCATTTTATTCTCACTCTATTCGTGAAACTGCTTGCGCCACTAATGCCGGCGCCAACATATAACCATGTCGATATAAGCCGTTAATGCTAATTACATTACCAACTTGTGATACTTCTGGGCGGTTATCGCTAAATGCGGGGCGTAATCCAGTTTGAATATTAAGTAGTCGTGCTTCGGCAAACCCGCTATGTACGGTATAAGCGGCTGAAAGTAATTCAAGGGTTGAGCGCACTGTTGCCGCGCCGCTGTCTTGCGATTCGATTTCGGTCGCACCAATTACATATTCATTATTGGGTTTAGGCGCTATATAAATTGGATAACGCGGGTGCATTAAACGCACTGGTCGCGTTAAACTTACCTCTGGTGCGTATAACCTTGCTACTTCGCCGCGCACACCTCTAAGCGGTTTATCAACTTGAGTATTTTTAGCACCAAGCCCACGGCAATCAATAATGTAATCGAATGGTCGATTATTTATTTTGTTGTCGCTAATAGTTACGCGCTGATTAAATACAAACTTTACTTTGCGTTTGTTGAGCTGTGCAAAGCTGGCTTTATAAAATGCTTGGTTATCTATTTGCCCCTCGCAGGGTAAAAATAAACCTTGATTAAAGCGCCCTGCTGCAAGTTCAGGTTCAAGCATTGTAATTTGCTGAGCATTTATATGCTCGGCAGTATGATCAGCTAGCGGTTTTATACGCTGTGCAAAGCTTTGTAAATCGCCTTTGTCCTGTTGGTGCGCAATGACCAAAGTGCCTTGCTGCTGAAAAAAAACCTCACTTTCAAGTTCTGCAATAATGCTGGGCCAGCGCTTCATTGAATCAAGACCCATTAAAGCTAAATCAGCCTCGCACAAAACCGACTCAGCAAGCGGGGCAAGCATTGCTGCTGCCACTTTACCTGCGCTATTTTGTGTATGCTCATCGTCTGCTTCAAAAACAGTGACATAGTGCTGTTTACTTAATTCAAGCGCAGCTAAGCGCCCAGCTAAACCAAAACCCACCACCGCAATGTTATAAGACATGAAAACCTCCAAAAGCAGTTATTAGTAGGTGCGAATTCACTCGCACTTCTTCAACTTTTAAGAAAGCGAGGTATAACACCTCACCTACGTCTGCATCTCTTGCAATAATTGTTTTATACCGCTTTGTGGTAAATCTCTGAGCCTGTTTGCTTAAACTCAGCTGATTTAGCTTTCATCTCGGCTTCTACATCAACCATTTTGATTTCAATAGCCTCGCCAGCATCATTTGGATCAATACCGCGTGTTTCTAAATCTTTAGCGTAATCGCGTACTTCTTGGCTAATTTTCATAGAGCAAAATTTAGGACCACACATAGAGCAAAAGTGAGCTACTTTGCCTGATTCTTGCGGCAAGGTTTCATCGTGATATTCACGAGCACGGTCAGGGTCTAAACCAATATTAAATTGGTCATGCCATCTAAACTCAAAGCGTGCTTTTGATAAGGCGTTATCGCGCTCTTGCGCGCCTGGGTGCCCTTTTGCTAAATCAGCGGCATGCGCTGCAATTTTGTAGGTAATTAAGCCTTCTTTAACATCTTCTTTATTTGGCAGACCTAAATGCTCTTTAGGTGTTACATAACACAGCATTGCACAGCCGTACCATGCTATTTGAGCCGCCCCAATACCAGAGGTGATATGATCGTACCCTGGTGCAATATCGGTCGTTAACGGGCCTAAAGTGTAAAATGGCGCTTCGTCGCAATGCTTTAATTGCTCATCCATATTGGCTTTAATCATGTGCATTGGCACATGACCAGGGCCTTCAATAAATACCTGTACATCGTGCTTCCACGCAATTTTAGTCAGTTCACCTAATGTGCGTAGCTCACTAAACTGCGCCTCATCGTTAGCATCAGCAATAGAGCCTGGGCGAAGTCCATCACCCAATGAAAAACACACATCGTATTGTTTTAAAATTTCGCAAATGTCTTCAAAGTGCGTGTATAAAAAATTTTCTTTATGATGCGCCAAACACCACTTAGCCATAATTGAGCCACCGCGCGATACAATACCGGTCACGCGTTTAGCCGTCATTGGTACGTAACGAAGTAATACACCCGCGTGAATAGTAAAGTAATCAACGCCCTGCTCGGCTTGCTCTATAAGCGTATCGCGGAAAATTTCCCACGTTAAATCCTCAGCCACACCGTTTACTTTTTCAAGCGCTTGATAAATCGGTACTGTGCCAATAGGGACAGGCGAGTTACGTACAACCCATTCGCGCGTTTCGTGAATGTAACGCCCCGTTGATAAGTCCATCACGGTGTCTGCACCCCAGCGGGTAGACCACACCATTTTTTCTACTTCTTCTTCAATAGATGAGCTGACCGATGAGTTACCAATGTTGGCGTTAACTTTTACTAAAAAGTTACGACCTACAATCATAGGCTCTGTTTCTGGATGGTTTATATTATTTGGTAAAATAGCGCGACCACGGGCTATTTCGTCGCGTACAAATTCTGGGGTAATAAATTCAGGAATACTCGCACCAAACGACTCGCCTTTATGCTGAGCGGCTAGTAATTCTTTACGAATTTCTGCACGTCCCATATTTTCGCGAACGGCTACGTATTCCATTTCAGGAGTTATAATCCCTTGGCGTGCGTAGTGCATTTGCGTTACGTTTTTACCCGCGATACCACGGCGAATTTTTGGAAGGTGATCAAACCGAATATGATCCAGTCCTTCATCTGCCATGCGCTGCTGCGAAAACTGTGACGTCACTGACTCTAAAACCTCGGTGTCACCACGGTTTTCAATCCATTGCTCACGAAATTTTGGTAAGCCTTTGCGTACATCAAGTTCAAAATTAGGATCTGTATAAGGACCCGACGTATCGTAAACACGTAGCGGATCATTTGACTCATAAACAGGGTATTCATCTGTGCCGCCAATAAACGTATCACTTAATGTGATTTCACGCATACCAACGCGCACGCCAGGCTGGATACCTTCAACGTATACTTTATGAGAATTTGGGAACGGTTGACCCGTTAAGTTATAAATATATTCAGACGCGGCAGCACGAGTTTCTCGGCGTGACGCTTTATTTGTAGTATTTGACATGACTTGCCTCATTGCTTAAGGGTTGTCTTGTCAGATATTCCGAGGAATAGAGAAAGATCGTAAAGTAGCGTACATGCTACTTTGCAGCCTAAAAAAACAAAATCACTTTATTGTGCGCATAAAAAAAGACGCACAAGCGTCCTGATTTAGGCAGCTTGTTCCCTACGCAGGTATTAACCTGATCAGGTTCACGGATCCCGCTTTCGCGATCTCAGCCACAAACTAATTACTTAGCTTTGGCACTCCGACAAGTATTGATATATAAATTCTGTTCATTGATTTGAAGGTATTACCCAACAAATCTGCACTGAGTGTACGTCAGTTAAAAACTGCCCGCAAGGGGCTGTTTTTCAAAAACTTAAAATTATTTAGGGATAAACACAAATGTTTGCTCGCCTTGCATGACTAATTGCTGGTCTTGCATTTTAAGCTCGGCACCTTGCTTTAAGGCTTGCAATAGCTGCTGCTCAAACTCATCAAGGTCTTCGCCGCACGACTTGCGCGTCATTCCTAATTTACTTACGGTAAGGTTACTTTCTTCAAGCGAGCCCTCACCAAAAAATTTGTTACAGCCAGCAAAACCGTTTACTTGCAGTGCCTCAATAAAGCTCATTGATGCATTAAACGAAGGTGGAATTGCTAAACCATCAACACGTGATAATTGCCATTGGGTGTATTTAAGCTGCTCACTGGTAACCGTCCCTGTTGATGCGCAACCAACACATAAACCGACTATAAGCATCGGTATTGCTGCTAATTTCATGCTACTACTAACTAATTGTCTAATTAATATAATTGTAACAATATTTATGCCCTTTATCCGTTAAAAATGCATGTTTTAAATGTAAATTTTTGTTCTATGATAGTTTAAAAGTTATACAATTAAGCACTAAGTTGTAGTTTTGAATACGTTATCTATTTGCTCTGGTAAAAACGGCCTACCTTTTTCATTAACGGACGTTCCTATAACCAGTGCATTGAGCATTACTTTTTCATCGTTTTTACGTATAACCGTTTGCTTAAACGCAAATTTTAAACGACTAATACGCTGCGGCTCTACAGCCACATAAAATTCATCCCCAGGTAATAGTGAATGTTTATAGTCCATTTCGCTGCGCATCACGACTAGGTTAATTTTATCTTTCGCTAATTGAGCAAAATCAATACCGTGTGCGTACAAAAATTCATGGCGAGCATGCTCTAAATAATTAAAATAAACACTGTTATTTACGATACCTTGTAAGTCACATTCGTAATCACGTACTTTGAAGTCAACTTTAAAGGTCATATTAGTAATCCTGATTATTTAACGTATAATTGCCGCGTTTATAGCACATGTGTTTAAATAATTGCTACCATACGAGTCCCTAAAATGGAGTTAAGTAACCCAATGAACTTACGTTTGTCTTTAATTACTGCCGCACTTTTACCGCTGCTTGGTGCACCAATTGCAGCTAACGCTGATGATAGCGACCTAGAAAGAATTGTTGTAACCGGCGATTTTCAGCGCGAAAGCATTCAAACTTTAAGCGCGAGTGCGAGCTTATTCAGCGAAGATGAAATTAATCAACGTGGTGCAAGTTACTTAGACGAAATGTTAGGCAGTGCCGCCAATGTAAATTTTGCATCTGGTGCGTCGCGTGGTCGTTACATCCAAATTCGTGGCGTGGGACTTCGCTCACAATTTGTAGACCCTATTAATCCATCTGTAGGCTTAGTAATTGATGGCATTAACTATTCTGGTCTTGGTGGCAGCTCATTATTATTTGATATAGACCAAGTAGAAATTTATCGTGGCCCACAAGGTACACGCTTTGGCGCAGACGGCATGGCGGGTATGATCCAAATGGGTTCAGCTAAAGCCACGAGCGATCCAAGTTTAAAATTACAAGTAGGTGCTGGCACATACAACACACGTGAAGCAGGCATTGCAGCAAGCACAGGCTTAACAGATGACACTAGCGCACGCGTTAGCTACTTTCGCAGAAAGTCAGACGGTTACGTAGATAACTTGTACTTAAATGACGAAACACAAAATCAAGACGAACAAGTAGCCCGCTTTAAAATAAACAGTCAGCTTACAAAGCATTTAAATACTGAGTTAAACCTTCACTATATTGATATAAACAACGGTTACGATGCATTTACGCTTGATAACAGCCGCAATAGTGTTGCCGATGAGCCAGGGCAAGATAATCAACAAAGCTACGCAATCGGTGTTAATAATACTTACACGGGTTTTGACGCTTTTGATGTAAATCTAAACCTCTCGGCTATCGATACCGAATTACTTTACAGCTTTGACGAAGACTGGGTATGTAACGATACAAGTGAGCCAAAGTTATGTGCTGCAGGCTTACATCCAGATGGATACAGCTCAACCGATCTTTACAGCCGCGATCGCGACGATCAGTCTGTAGATTTACAGTTTAATTCTAAAACAGGTAACTGGGTTGCGGGTATTTATTACCAAAACCGTGACGTTGACTTAGAGCGCCAATACACATGGCTAGCAAGCCCATTTTCTTCAACTTACGAAACGAGTAACGTTGCTGTATATGGTCAAGTAGCAACTCCAATTGGCCCTAAAACAACATTAATTACAGGTTTACGTGTAGAGCAATACCAAGGCGACTACACCGATAGTAATGGCTTTATACAAGATACTGACGACGTAATGGTTGGCGGTAAAATAGCACTTGAATATCAAGTAATTGATCGTACGATGATCTATACCAGTATCACGCGTGGCTACAAAGCTGGCGGTATTAACTCAGAAGCACTAGCTAAAGCGAAAGATGAAGGCTTAAACCTAAGCGCTGATTTTTTCCAGCAACACACCAGTTTTGACCCTGAATATTTATGGAGTGGTGAGTTTGGTGTTAAAGGCTCATCACTTGATGACAAATTTACACTTCGCTTAGCTGCATTTTACATGCACCGCGACGATATTCAGTTAAAAGCATGGCAAGTAGAAGGCCAGCAATTTACCGGTTATGTTGATAACGCAAGTTCTGGTAGCAACTACGGACTTGAAGTTGAAGGTAGTTACCAACTAACTGATAATCTATTTTTAACAGGTAGTGCTGGTTACTTAAACACTGAAATTGACGACTTTGTAACACAATCAGGCTTAAATCAAGACGGTCGCGAACAAGCACAGTCACCTAAATACCAGTATGCGTTTACTGCACGTTACAACTTTACTAACGCATTTTACGGCATGGTTGGTATTGAAGGTAAGGACGATTACTACTTCTCAGATAGTCACAATTCACAAGCACCAAGCAGCAACTTAGTTAACTTAAGCTTTGGCTACGAAGCAGACATGTGGGCAGTTCGCGCATGGGCTCGTAACGTGTTTGACGAAACAGTCCCTACACGTGGTTTTGAATTTGGTAATGACCCACAAGATGGTTACGCAACGCATACCTATACACAATTAGGTGAGCCTCGCGTAGCAGGTGTTACGTTCACACTTAATCTGTAAAGCATAGCCGTTGGCTTTCAAATGAAAGCTACAGCAAGCAATAAAAAACACCGCGTTTAATTTAAACGCGGTGTTTTTTATTTGTAGGTGAGGTTTTATACCTCGCTTTTTATAAAGTTAAATTACACGAGCGCGAAGTAAATTCGCACCTACAAGTTTGCCGTAGGTTGTTGGGGTTGATGTTTATTGTAGGTGAGGTTTTATACCTCGCTTATTTATAAAGTTAATTTACATGAGCGCGAAATAAATTCGCACCTACAGGTTTTCCACCTACGCCTACAAGCCAAGCATCACGCTCTTTGCATATCAAACGCGATTACGTCTTTAATTTTTTCTTTATTTGTTGCGAGCATTACAAGCCTATCTATACCCAAAGCCACCCCTGCGCACTGAGGTAATCCATGCTCCAGCGCTTTAATTAAACGCGTATCCATTGGCACTTGCTTTAAACCGTTTTCAGCGCGGTATGCGTTATCTTCATTAAAACGTTTAGCTTGCTCGCTGGCATTTGTGAGTTCGTTAAAGCCATTCGCCAATTCCATATTTTTGTAATAAAGCTCAAAGCGCCCTGCTACGCGTGTATCGTGTTCACAAATTTGTGCAAGTGCCGCTTGAGAAGCTGGAAAGTGATACACAAAACATGGCTTATTTTGTCCTATTGTGGGCTCCACTTTCATACAAAATAATAATTGCAGTAAGGTATCTTTATGCGTTTCATTTTGGGCTATATCAGCAAATCCATGCTCACACGCTAGTTGCTTTAATTGCTCTATGTTCGCTGTTAGCGGATCGAGCCCAAGTGCTTGTTCAAACGCTTGCTGATAAGTAAGCCTTGTTGCCGGCTCAACATCTAAAACAAGCCGCATTAGTTCATCCATTTCATCCATAAGTGCAAACTCATCAAAGCCTGGGCGATACCATTCCAGCATAGTAAATTCAGGATTATGATGGCTACCCGCTTCTTCATTTCTAAATGCCTTACAAAGCTGAAAAATAGCGCCTGAGCCTGCTGCTAACAAGCGTTTCATAGCAAACTCTGGAGATGTTTGTAAAAAAAGAGGAAGCCCACCTGCGTGCCCTGGACCTACAAATGTGGTGTTAAAACTGGCTAAGTGCACATCGGTTACACTGGCAGCACTTAAGCTCGGCGTTTCTACTTCCATTACATTACGCGTATAAAAAAACTCACGAATGCTACGTAATATCGCTGCACGTTGTTTTAGCGTTTCAATGCTTGCGCTTGGGGCCCAAAGATCTGCTGACATATTTTCTCCAAAAAAAATCCCAGCTTAAGCTGGGATTTTATAAACAATGTTAAAGCTTACTTAACACGGCTTACGTATTCACCGTTACGAGTGTCTACTTTAATTACTTCGCCAATTTGTACAAATAATGGAACTCGTACTACAGCGCCTGTGCTAAGCGTTGCTGGTTTACCACCAGTACCCGCTGTGTCACCCTTAAGGCCAGGATCTGTTTCAGTGATCTCAAGCTCAACAAAGTTAGGTGGTGTAACAGCAATAGGGCTGCCGTTCCATAATGTGATTGTACATAAATCATTTTCAACTAACCATTTAACTGCATCGCCTAGTGCTTTTTCGTCAGCAGCAATTTGCTCAAATGTTTCGTTGTTCATGAAATGCCAAAATTCGCCGTCTGTGTATAGATACGCTAAATCTGTATCCATTACATCAGCACCTTCAACTGATTCACCCGATTTAAAGGTTTTTTCAAGCACCTTACCAGAGATAAGTTTACGGATACGAACACGGTTGAACGCCTGGCCTTTACCAGGTTTTACCATTTCATTTTCTAAGATACTGCAAGGCTCGCCGTCCATCATAATTTTTAGGCCGCCCTTGAACTCGTTGGTGCTATAATTCGCCATCGTTTCCTCTATTTATATTTTTTCGAGTAATCTACATGCCAATGATACAAAGAAATGAAGCAAATTTGCATAAAAACTGGCAAAAAGAATTAGCAAATGTAGTTACCTGCCCAAAAACCTTGCTTGAAATGGTCGGTTTATCGAGCCAAGTCCATGAAAACGACCTAAAAGCCCGTAGTTTATTTCCGGTACGCGTGCCTATCCCTTTTATAAAAAAAATACGCAAAGGCGATCCAAACGATCCTCTTTTGCTACAAGTTATGCCACGCCATCAAGAATTTTTAACTAAGTCGGGTTTTAATAAAGATCCCCTACTTGAGCAAGATAACGAACAACCCGGCCTTTTACATAAGTATAAATCACGTGTTTTAGTAATGTTTAAAACCGGCTGTGCAGTCAATTGTCGTTACTGCTTTAGAAGGCATTTTCCGTATCAAGAAAACCAACTCAATAAAAAAAGTCTGCTAGAAACACTGAGCTATATAAAATCAGATAGCAATATAAACGAAGTGATTTTAAGTGGTGGCGATCCACTGATGGCCAAAGACGATGCAATAAGTTGGTTTTTAGATGAGCTTGAGCAATTACCACAAATAAAACGAATGCGAATTCATAGCCGCTTGCCAGTAGTTATACCCACGCGGGTTACCGATGAGTTATGTGAGAGATTAGCAAAATCGCCATTAAAAATTATTTTTATTAATCATATAAACCACGCCAACGAAATAGACGCTGACTTTAAAGCAGCCATGCAAAAGCTTAAACAAGCAAACGTAACGCTTTTAAACCAAGCTGTAATTTTAAAAGATGTGAACGATACGCTCGATGCGCAAATAAATTTAAGCGAAGCGTTATTTGACGCAGACGTATTACCGTATTATTTGTATTTGCTCGATAAAGTTGAAGGGGCCAGCCACTTTGATATTAACGAAGAAGACGCTATAAAAATAATGGCAGAGCTATTAAAAGCCCTGCCTGGATTTTTAGTGCCTAAGTTAGTGAGAGAAATAGGTGGTCAAAAAAGCAAAACACCTATCGATCTTAAGCTAATTTAAAACAGCATTTAAACGTATATATTTACGTTGTTACCCAATGATGCAGTTACCGATTTAGCCGGTGTTTGCGCACTTGACGATTGTGCAGCACCTTCAATAAGTGCAAGAGCCGCCGCGCCATCTGCTAGTTGCTGCTTTTTAGATAAAGCAGCGCTATAAAGCTCACTGCCTTGGCCTGAGCCAGAAACAGCGGGTAAACTTGTGCCTGATATATTCATATAACAAACCTGACTTTTAAATGTAATCCAAGTATTATGTCGGCCATGCAGTACAAAGCTTTAGGAAAACCATGGATTCAATTATTGAACAACTCAATACTAATTTAAAAATTGTTTATCGTCAGGCGCTTGATGCCGACAAAAAACTCGATGAACTACAACAGCAAGGCCATGGCAAATTTAAAGCCTTATTTGCACAAGATGCTGGTTTTAGCTTTGAAGCTAAACGTTTTAAGCCGTACGTTCTTGACGTAGCCGCTGACGTTGAAAGCTTATCTAACGATGGTTTTGATGAAGAAAAACTTAAAACAACCGTTATTAAGTTACAACAAATACTCACGCTGTTAGCTACTTTTAAGTAAAGATTAAAAAGCAAAAATGCCGCTATTTAGCGGCATTTTTATTTTAAGTTAATCTAAACTTGGTAATATTTGCTCACCAAACCACTGCGTTAATAAGCGTTTTTCGTAATAAAGTGATTCGTCGCGGCCCATTTTAATTTTATCCATAAAGCCCATATCTTTGAGCTCCACATCAGTATCTTTACTAAGCACTGTACCGTCGTTATCGGTTAACGAATAATTAAGCTTAATGCGTGGAAAGTATATTGGTTTTACTACACGAATTTCCTCCATACCACCATAACGCACATCTCCCGCTAAATCTAAATCAGTAAACTCTACGTTTAACTTATAACCTTTTGGTAGTTGCTCAGCTAATTTAGACATATGTTTTTCAAAACTTGCCGCAATACTTTTGTGATACGAGCCCTTAGCTTGGTTAGACGCTCGCACATCACGATAATCATTAAAGTCATTCCATTTAACAACAGACTCACCAGCATGGGCAAGCGCAGGTAATGCGATACACATTGTTGTTGCTATTTTTTTAACTAAATTCATATCTTTCTCCAAAGAGGTAACCAATCACAAAAGTGTGGATTGGAGTAAACCTAGCATTAGCTATTACTAAAGCTATTTTAGCACTTGTTTATTAACTATAACTTAATCTTACGAATCAAGTGTTACTTGTTTTGCACAAAATGTAATCAAACGTATTTAATGTGCTGATATCAAAAAAATACGATTAAAATCATATAAATTACAGATAAAACATGTAAATCACCTCTATTTATGGTGAAATTAACTTAATTGATAAAAGGTACCCACGGAGCTTTCATGACTATTTTAGTAACCGGTGGCGCAGGCTATGTTGGCTCGCACACTGTTTTAGAACTTTTACAGCAAGGTAACGATGTTGTTGTTATTGATAATTTAAGTAACTCATCACAAGAATCACTTGCGCGCGTAAAAAATATAACAGGTAAAGAAGCCACTTTTTACCAAGGCGATATTCTCGATAAACCCTTTTTAGATTCTGTATTTGCAAAACATACGGTTGATAGTGTTATACATTTTGCGGGTTTAAAATCAGTAGGCGAGTCGGTTGCAAAGCCAGTTGAGTACTATCAAAACAACGTTCAAGGTACGCTTACACTTGTTGATGCGATGCGCGATGCGGGTGTATTTAAATTGGTATTTAGCTCGTCAGCCACGGTTTACGGCGACCCTGCAAGCTTACCAATCAAAGAAGACTTTCCTGTAGGCGGTACTACTAACCCTTACGGCACATCTAAGTTAATGGTTGAAATGATGCTACAAGATATCGCTAAATCAGATGAGCGCTTTGCGTTTGCTATTTTGCGTTACTTTAACCCAGTGGGTGCACATGAGTCGGGCTTAATTGGTGAAGATCCTAATGGTATTCCAAACAACCTTTTACCTTTTATCGCACAAGTAGCGGTAGGTAAATTAAAGCAACTCGCTGTATTTGGTGATGACTACGACACAGTTGATGGCACTGGTGTGCGCGACTATATACATGTTGTAGATTTAGCGATTGGCCACTTAAAAGCGCTTGATAAAATTGCCAGCAGCACGGGGGCATTAGTTTATAACCTAGGTACTGGTAATGGTTACTCTGTACTACAAATGGTTAATGCATTTATTAAAGCAAGCGATCAGGATGTACCCTATCAGGTTTCACCTCGCCGCCCTGGTGATATTGCAGCGTGTTATGCAGCGCCAGAAAAAGCACTTAATGAACTTGGCTGGGAAGCAGTGCGCGGTATTGATGAAATGATGCAAGATACCTGGCGCTGGCAGTCAAATAACCCTAACGGTTATAAGGGTTAAGTAAAAAGCGCAAGTGAGAAAACATAGAAATTACGAGCTTCGCTCGTCACGCCAGCAAGCTGTGCGTCTACAGGTAATTTAACCATAGCGTTAAGTTTTGGCTGTAGGCGTAGCGCTTGCTCAAGCGAAAAGCGCAGCTTTTAAAATTGATTGTTACTTACTTTTTACTTCTCTAAAGCGCAGCGCCCTCTTAACCTCTTTGTGAATAAATCACTTAAAATCTTATTGCACAAAGAGAAGTAAAAGAGGAATAAATGAGAAGAGACCAAAACATAGAAATTACGAGCTTCGCTCGTCACGCCAGCAAGCTGCGCGTCTACAGGTAATTAAACCATAGCGTTAAGTTTTGGCTGTAGGCGTAGCGCTTGCTCTCGCGAAAAGCGCAGCTTTTAATTACTTATATTTAAATACTTATATCCAGTATTTAATAACGAGTATATTCGTTATGTCTGTGCCCACTGTCTTAGTAAGTTATGGTACACACCTGTTAATTGAATAATCTCTGGGCTATCTTCTACTTTGCTGCGCAAACTTTGAATCGACATATCTAAATCAAATAATAAACCACGTTTTTCGTCGCTGTTTACCATGCTTTGCAGCCAAAAAAATGAGGCTAATCTGCGCCCACTCGTTACAGGCATTACACGATGTAAACTCGTTGAAGGGTATAACACCATACTGCCTGCGGGCAGCTTTACACTGTGTGAGCCATAAGTGTCTTCAATAACAAGTTCTCCGCCCTCATAGTCTTCGGGGTCATTAATAAATAACGTCATTGATACATCTGTACGAATTTTTACTGGTGTACCCGGCACTTGTCTAATTGCATTATCTACATGTACACCAAACGATTGCCCGCCTTGATAGCAATTAAATAACGGAGGAAAAATTTTTGCAGGAAGCGCTGCCGACATAAACAAATTACTACGCGCAAGTGCTGCCATAATAATATCGCCAAGCTCTTGGCATTCAGGGCTATTTTCAGGTAGCTGTAAGTTATTTTTTGCTTTGGTTGATTGATGACCTGCGGTAATACTGCCATCGGCCCACTGCGCTTTAAGCAAAACCTCATGGCAATACGCCACTTCTTCTTTCGTTAATAGCTCTGGAATTTTAACTATCATGTGCGCCCTCTCACATTTTCATCAAATAATTAAGGGCAGGTAATAGGCCTGCCCTTATGCTTACTTTTATTTTTTAATTTGTTTTAAAATTAAAAAGAGTAGCTCGCTGTTAAACTAAACTTGCGACCATCACCTGGTACAAAGTGTCCACCACCTAACTGATCAACGTAATCTTTATCACCTAGGTTTTCACCATTAAGCTGCAGGCTCAAATCTTTTGATATGTCATACGCAACCATCAGGTCAAAAATAGTATAACCTGGCGCACGAGAGCGTGTTGACGTAGTGCCGTTGTAACGCTCACCTACATACTGCGCACCTAAACCAAACGATAACTTATCTGACATATCGTACGTAGTCCAAACACTTGCGCTATTTTTAGGCGTACGAGCAAGCTCGTTACCAATTTGAGTTGCGTCGTCGCCTAATGCTTCAGTTACTTCGCTATCTTGGTAAGTGTATGAAGCAATTACAGTCCACTCTTTAGTAATTAGGCCCGTTGCTGAAAGCTCTAAACCTTGAACGCGCTGTTCACCACCGAGTATTTCGTCACTTGAGCTATCTGCAAATGGGTCATCAGTACGAGCATTGGTTTTTTCAGTACGGAAAAGTGCAGCATTAGTTTGCAGGCGACCATCCATTAGGCTCCATTTAGTTCCTAATTCATAACTGCGACTTTCTTCTGCGTCTAAATCAGCTGCATTTGAACGCGTAGATACCGTTAGGCTTTCCGCTGATGGATTGAATGAATTACCTGCGCCTAAATATACACTGCCGTTTTCTGTAGGTTTATAAACTACAGCTGCATTCCAGCTAAATAAATCGTCACTTGTAGAAATTAAAGCGCTTGGATCATTGTAATCGTTGTGATAATCCGTAGTGAAGCTATCAAAGCGAATTCCACCTGTAACTTCCCATTGCTTGTTAAGCGTCACTGTATCAAATGCATAAATAGCTTGGTTTTTAGCTTTAGCTTCAATGCTTGTACCATCACGGCCGTACACACCCGTAAATGCAATTGTTGCATCAGGGTTGTATAAGTCATTACGTATTCCATCTTCAATTAGGTTATCAGGCGTAGTGGCAACAAAGTTATGGCGTGTAAACGTTTCATTTGCAAGTTCAACACCCACTACTACGTCGTGAGTAAAGCCAGCAAATTCATAGTTACCAATTAAATCAACTTGAAGTGCAGCAAGTGAATTTTCTGTATCACGTGTTTTTTCATCCGCAAAGGTAATGTCAGTGTCTGTTGTAACCGAGAAATAACGCGGTGCAGTTGTTACTGACTCACGCTTAACTTTACCTAAACGACCTTGCACACGTAACGTAGTATTTTGAGAAAAATCATACTCATAACGAGCTGTTGTTGAGTAAGCTTCAATATCTTCGTAATCACGGTAAATATTACCGTAAAAGTTATCAAAGTCGACAGGAGAAGGTGAGCGTGCACTATCGGCAAGTTCAGCTACTGGCGTATCACTGTAAACCCAAGGAATACCATAATCTGGTAAATTGTCTTGGCGTTGATACTCTAGGTTTAAATCAAAACGGCTGTTTGTACCAAGCCCTGTTGCAAATGCAAACGCAACAGCATTTGTTTCGTTTTCAACATGGTCACGACCTGCAACATCACCTTTATCAGTCAGAAGATTAATACGTAGTGCGCTTGTATCGTTTACTTGAATGTTAGTATCAAAACGACCACGGTAATCGTTTTCTGTACCTAAACGTAGAGAAACGTCGTTAAAGTTGTCTAACTTCGCCTTTTTACTTTCTAAATTAACACTACCACCTGTTGCGCCACGACCAGAAACTGCAGAGCCTGGGCCTTTTGCAACTTCAACGGCTTCAATGTTGTAAATATCACGTGTGTAACCTGCAACATCGCGAATACCATCAACAAAAATATCATTTGTTGCACTAAAACCACGAATCGACATGCTATCGCCAGTAGGTGAGCCACCCTCACCTGCTGCTAAAGAAATACCTGAAACATTACGCAAAGCATCACGTAGGCTATCTACGTTTCTGTCTTTCATTACCGCTTGGTTGATTACTGTTACCGTTTTAGCTGTATCAAGTAGCGGTTGAGTGTATTTATGCGACGTTGATTTTTCTACAACATAACTAGACTCAGTTTTAGTTTCTGCTTTGGTTACCGATAGTTCTTGAACATCCTGTGCACTTGCCCAAGTTGAAAGCGTAGCTGTAACAACCGCTGCAATTGGCTTCACGTACGCATTTCCTTTATTCGATGGCTTACTCATGGTTACTCCGTAGTTTTTATTAAGCACTTAACTATTGTTAATTTAAGGTACATATTTAATTTCGGCGAAATCCTACCACTCAAACAACGCAATGTAAACGATAACTGTTATCAATTGCATTGTTATGTGAATTCCTATATTGTATACACACTCAAAAATTAACAGTAATTACGTCCTTGTAATTGCTCGTCGTAACTTTCAGGATTGTTGTTAAGTAATGCGAAGCTTAATTAAACCAATTAGCGTAGTTATCGCGCTTTGTAGCACTATGGCAGTAAAAGCCGACACTGTTAGTGAGCTAGAACAACTCGTTAATAAATGGCTACAAATAGAAAATCAAAACACAGAATTAAATACTCATTGGCTTGAACAAAAAAGCAGTATGGAGCAAACCTTAACGCTTCTTAATGCCGAGCAGCAGCAACTTAGCGAGCTTAATCAGCGTAGAAAAAAAAGCACCAGTGAGCTTGCCCAAAAACGCGAACAGCTTGTAACTCAGCAATCAGAACTTGAAAATGATCAACAGCAATTAAATGATCAACTAGCACGTATTTCTGGGCAATTACTTTCATTACAAGTGCAGCTCCCCCCGCCACTTTTGAGTAGTTGGAAAAACGCCGGTGATTTAAGCGATTCAAAACTCAGTACAACTGACAAATTACAAACAGCACTAAAAATGCTGACTCTACTTAATGATTTTCAACAACGTATTTCTATTCACGAAATGGCTATTAAACATCCTGACGGGCAAGAAGTATGGGTTAAGCAGCTTTATTTAGGTGCAGCTCAAGCATGGTTTGTAAGTGAAGACTTAAGTTATGTAGGTATTGGTTTTCCAAGTGATTTAGGTTGGCAGTGGGAGTTTGATTCAAGCATTAATGCAGAACAAGTTGCACTGGGTATTGCTGTACAGCAAAAAAAGCGCGCTGCTGATTGGGTAACACTCCCAATATTAAGTTATGTAAATAAAAACCAGCAAGGGGCTAAATAATGGCTACTAACAGCATAATTAAAGTATTTAGCGCCACAGTTTTACTTTTTAGTGCAAACATATCTTTTGCAGCTAGCAGTGATGATGCTAAACAAAGTATTTTAAGTGATATTAAAACAGCACAACGTACTCTAAGTAAAACTCAAAATAGTATTTCAAAAGAGCAAGCTACCCTTGCAAAGCAAATTTTTACCAAGCAGCAATCGCTCAGTAAATTACGCGAACAAGCCGCCGTTAATCGCCGCCTAGCTGACGAAAACACATTAAGCCTTGATCAGTTACAAACCCGATTAGACACTTGGCAACAGCAGCAGCAATATCAATTAAACTTACTTAGCCGTTTTGTACGCCAAAACACCAGCAATAGTGCTAGCAGTAACGAGTCGGCTAATAGCCAAAACGAGTTATTAAGCCGTGTTGTATCGCTAATTAATAATCAAGAGCAGGCACTTTATCCACAGTTAAAAAAACAATCGGTTGTGCTAAGTAATGGCGAATTAAGCCAAGCTAATACCCTTCAAGTCGGGCCTGTTGCATGGTTTAGTACGCAAACACCTAAACTTATGGGTTTATTAAATTTAGATGATGAATCTAATGCATTAAAAGTAGCGTTAGTACAATCAACAAGTGACGACAACCCACTCGATAATACTTTAAAGCAAAACGGTGTAGGCTCTACATTACTTACTTTTGATCCTAGTTTAACGCACTTAGTAACTAGCCAAGCCCAACAAGAAAGTCCGCTTGAACACCTAGAAAAAGGCGGTTTATGGGCTATCCCTATTATTTTATTTGCCTGCTTTGCACTTACCATTGCACTATTAAAAGCCGCACAGCTACTACGTTTAAGTAAAATTAAAATGCACTCTCAAATGCAATTACAGCAACTTTTTAAAGCTGAAAATAGCAGTGAATTTGCAGGCATGCAGCAGCAGCTATTTAACTTAACGCTGCAAAGCGAAAAAGGCCAAGTACGAGACGATCAATTATTTAATCAGTTAATTCATGATAAGCATAAACTCGATAACTTTATTGGCGCTATTGCAGTTACTGCAGCAGTAGCCCCACTACTCGGGTTATTAGGCACTGTTAGTGGCATGATCGAAACTTTTAAAATGATGACCTTGTTTGGCTCAGGCGACCCAGAAGTTGTATCGGGCGGTATTGCACAAGCACTTATAACAACCGAACTGGGTTTAGTCGTGGCCATACCAGCACTCGTTTTAAATGCGCTGTTATCGCGTAAAGCAAAAGCGTATTACAGCCAACTAGAAGGCTTTGCATTACAGCTAAGCCAACTAGAAAAAGGAGATAACAATGTTTGAAAAAATAGTTAGTAACCCTATTTGCTGGTGTATTCTTTTACTCGCTTTATTTGTATACCAGCTGATTTTTCATGACTTACTGCACCTTAAACAATACCAAGCGCAGCGCAAAGGTTATTGGCAAGAAGTTAGCTCTATTTTAATTGCAGCGCTTCCGCTACTTGGTTTATTAGGCACCATTGTTGGTTTGCTTGATACATTTAAAGTAATGGCGCTGGGCCATAACGAGTTAATGAGCGACGCCATTGGTGACGCATTGCTAACAACTCAATTGGGCCTTGTGTGCGCTATTCCTGCGTGGTTAATGCAAGCTTACTTAGCATATTCGCAGCGTAATCCTAAATTACATACGTTAAGTAAACAGTTAGGGTAACACTATGCAATCACGATTAAAGCACAAGCTAGAGCAAGAAGCGGGGCAACATATTGATATGTCGCCGCTACTTGATGTGGTATTTATATTGCTAATATTTTTTATTGTTACAACCGTATTTGTGCGCGAAAGCGGCGTTGAGGTTGATAAACCACAAGCCGTATCGGCCAGTCGTCTTGAGCAGCAAGTTATATTTTTAGCAATAACCGACAACCAACAGGTATTTTTTGATGGCAGCCAAATTGGTGTTGCTGGTGTGCGTAGTAGTGTCGAGCAAATGTTAAAACAGCAACAACGCCCTGTGGTTATTCAAGCTGATAAAACAGTACCTACTGAGTTACTTGTTCAAGTAATTGACGAAGCAAAGCTGGCAGGCGCAGCGCAAGTTAACTTAGCTACGAAACAATAATATGCACACGATTAACCCGCTTCAAAAAACAAAAAACAATCGCCATCCGCTGTTTGCATTTGGCCTTAGCCTCATTGTGCTTAGTGCTGCATTACTGCTTTTATGGCTTGGGCAACTTGCAGAGCATCATATACAAGACAAAGTGGTTGTACGTGAGATTGCCATGGTGGCACTGCCACCTCCGCCACCTCCATCAATATCGCAACAGCAAACAAATGAGCCAATGCAAAGCTTAGCGGTAGAAGGTGCCGGCGCGTCAATTCAAGCCGTAAAAATTAAGATAAAGAGTGATATAAGTATTGTAAAACCCGATACACCTAACGTAAAAGTAAGCGCGCCACAATGGCAATCAATGAGTGTAAATTGGGATGCATTTAGCTTAAATCAACTCGATGGTCTCCCCACTTTACTTACTCCCGTCAAAGCCGTTTTACCAAAAAGCTTAACCCGCCGAGGTGTTGATGTATTTACTGTAAAACTCGATGTATTTATTGATGAAAGTGGCAAGTTAAGTTTAATTGAGGTAGTACAAAACCCATACCCTGAACTTAAACCAGCTATCGACAAAATTATTAAACAAAGCCGCTTTAGTGCACCTAAAAAAGAAGGTGAAACCGTACGCGCTCGCTTTATTTGGCCAATCGAATTTAAACCTTAAGCCTATTAAAATGAAAAATATGAATATATTTAAAACGCTAAAACCATTAACTCGCGCAGTTATCACTACTTTAATGTGCTCACTCCCTTTATTAGGTGTAAGTAGCGTGCATGCAAGCGCTGCTAGTACGCCATTAAAAAGTGCGCCACTAAAAGTAACGTTATCGCCTAGCGATCCAACATGGCAGTTGGCTATAAATAATAAATTACTAGGCCCTACAGAGGTCCTTATTGAACCGACCGAGCGCGGTTTTGCTCGCCAAGTGCAACCACTTTTACAAGCAGGTAATTACAGTGAAGTCGCTGCGCTATTTAAAGGCCGTGATATAAGCCAAGATAGCACTGCTTTAAACTTATTACGTGCACAAGTACTGCTTTCAACAAAAGACTTTAATAACGCTGAACTAGCTTACTTAGCGTGTTTAAAAGCCTCACCTGATTTAGTAAAAGCACACCAAGGTTTGAGCCTTTTATACATGCAACAAGCAAAGTATGACAAAGCACAAACACACTTAGTACGCACTATTGAACTTGGCCAAGCTGATGCACAAAGTTATGCGCAACTTGCTTATATACACGTGCAGCATAGCCAACCTTGGAGCGCAGTAGCGGCGTACCGCCAAGCACTGATGCTAGCGCCAGAAACAAGCCAATATCAACAAGGGCTATTGTTTGCGTTAATTGAATCGGGTGATTTAAGCCAGGCAAGTGCATTATTAAAAGAATTACTCAATAAAACCCCTGATAAAGCTGAACTTTGGTTGCAACGTGCACAAATAGCGTTACAACTTGATCAAAAAAAGCAAGCGCTTGCTGCTATTGAAGTGGCCTTAAAACTCAACCCTAAAGATACCAGTAACCAGCTTTTAGCAGCCCAGCTGCATTTAACTGAAGGCAGCACTGAACGCGCTGTGAGTTTATTAAAGCAAGGTTTAAAACACGCCACTAAACAGCAGCAAGTTGAGGTTATTAATACCACGATGCAAACTTTAGGCTGGCTTGTATCTCAACAAAAATGGGATTTAGCTAAAGATCTAATAGGCAGCGCAAGAAGATTAACTAAGCAACTACCCCGTGATGAACAGGCCCAGTTTTCTGTATACAGCGCACAAATTGCTATGCAACAAGGTAATACTAAACGTGCTCTTAAAAGCTTAAATAACGCACTTAAAATAAACCCGAATTTAGGTGATGCCCTACTTAGTTTAGCAAGTATATATCGTAGTAAAGGTCAACTTACCCAAGCTAAACTTATGTATGTTCGTGCACAAGCTCTACCTGATTACCAACTATCGGCGTGGCTTGGATTATCGCAAATAGCAATTGACTCTAAAGACTACCCGAGTGCGCTAAAGCATCTTAGAAAAGCATTACAAGCCAACCCACAACGCCAGGATTTAATTACTAATATTCGCGCCCTTGAGAATATAGTACGCCAAGAAGGGTAAGTTTAACACCGTGGTTAAACTGACTTGTAGACGCACAACTTGCTGGCGTGACGAGCAAAGCTCGTAATTTCTATGCTTTAATGTTTTCTCATTTACTCCTCTTTGTGAAATAAGATCTTAAGTGATTTATTCACAAAGAGGTTGAGAAGGCGCTGCGCTTTAGAGAAACCAATAAGTAAGCAAAGTAATCAGTTATGTATATTAAAAGCTGCGCTTTTCGCGTGAGCAAGCTAAACGCCTACAATTAAAACTTAACGCTGTGGTTAAATTACGTGTAGACGCGCAGCTTGCTGGCGTAACGAGCAAAGCTCGTAATTTCTATGTTTTAATGTCTTCTCATTTACTCCTCTTTTGCTTCTCTTTGTGCAATAAGATCTTAAGGGATTTATTCACAAAGAGGTTTAGAGGGCGCTGCGCTTTAGAGAAACCAATAAGTAGCAAAGTAATCAGTTATAAATATTAAAAGCTGTGCTTTTCGCGTGAGCAAGCTAAACGCCTACCGGTAAAATTTGACGCCGTGGTTAAATTTACTTGTAGACGCACAGCTTGCTGGCGTGACGAGCAAAGCTCGTAATTTCTATGTTTTAATGTCTTCTCATTTACTCCTCTTTTACTTCTCTTTGTGCAATAAGGTTTTAAGTGATTTATTCACAAAGAGGTTTAGAGGGCGCTTCGCTTTAGAGAAACCAATAAGTAGCAAAGTAATCAGTTATAAATATTAAAAGCTGCGCTTTTCGCGTGAGCAAGCTCGTTTACAATATATATTAAAGCGTTACCAATTTTGCATTTCGACTATGCGTGATTGCGTGCGCGCATATTCAAAGCTCAACTTTTTACCTTTATATAAATGTTCAATGTCGGTTTGCGCATTTATCACCAGCAATTTATGGCAATCGTAAAATTCATCGACTAAGGCAATGAAGCGCCGTGCTTCGTCGTCAAAAGTGTGCTCATCAAGCGTTTGTTTTTCGCGTTGATAACTATCTTCTATACCGTGAACAATAACTTTACCCGTTGCTTTAACACCCATTTGCGGCACATTCGATACATATAACACATCAAATTGCGTTGCTAAAAACATATAATCGTTAGCACTACGAGGGCCTGAGCATAACGCCATAAAATCAATCATCAAGGCGTTTTCTGCTTTTAATAAATAAGGTAAATCGCGCCCATGCACACTAACTGTATTGCTGCATGTTACAGCCGGATACGAAGCTAAAAACTTACTTTCAAAATCGTGATTTGATAAATTAATAAAATAGTGACGACTGTTTTTACCATATCTAAAGCGGTGATCGTCCTCCCCTGCCACGTTAATTATATGGCAATGGTTATTAATTAAATCAATCGTAGGTAAAAATCGCGCCCGTTGCAGGCCGTTGTAATAAAGCTGCTCTGGCTTTGCGTTCGATGTGGCCACCAGCACAACACCTTGTTCAAACAACGCATTAAACAATCTGGCCATAATCATGGCATCGCCAATGTCGCTCACAAAAAACTCGTCAAAACACAGTACTCGAATATTTTTAGCCCACTGTTTTGCAATTAGAATAAGTGGATTTTTTTGACCTTGTAGCTGTGAAAGTTGGGTATGCACTTGTGCTATAAAATGATGAAAATGCAGTCGCTGCTTTTGCTCAATAGGTAGGTTTTTATAAAATAAATCCATTAACATGGATTTACCACGCCCTACGGGTCCATATAAATAAATGCCTTTTATTAAGGGCGCTTTTTGCCACCATGATGTGTGAGCTTGAAGTTGCTCGCTTAGCGTATTTAAAGCTTCCACCGCATTTTGCTGCGCTGCATCAAAACACAGTTCACCCGTGTCTATTTTTGCTTGGTAAAGGCTTAAAATTTGTGTGCTGTGCACTGTCATGGTATTTCACTATCGGCTATAATCGCGCCCATTGTAGCCGACTAAAAATGTGAACCAAAATGAAATTCCCTTGCCGCTTAGATAAATTTATTAGCCACTTAGCTGAAATACCGCGCACCCAAGCTCGCGCTAGTATTAAGCGAAAAGAAGTAAGCGTGAATGGCGAAATAATCACATCACATAATTTTCAGCTAGCCCAACAAGATGAAGTACTGCACCAAGGTACGCCTTTGGTATTTTTAGGTAAGCGCTATTACATGCTAAATAAACCTGTTGGCTATGTATGCGCTAACAGCGATGAGCTACATAAAACCGTTTTTGACTTACTTGATGAGCCAAATATGAGCGATTTTCACGTGGCAGGCCGCCTTGATATAGATACCACAGGGTTAGTTATTATTACTAATGATGGCGATTGGTCACATAAAATTACGTCGCCTAAAAGCAATAAATTTAAAACCTACCTAGTAGAAACTCAAGAGCCTATTACCGATGAAGCACTTGAGCAATTACGTACAGGTGTCATGCTGCATAACGAAAAAGATTTAACCCGCCCAGCTATTGCCGAGCGACTTGCTAATTACGGACTGCGTTTATCAATAAGTGAAGGTAAGTATCATCAAGTTAAGCGTATGCTTTACGCGGTAGATAACAAAGTGGTTGAGTTACATCGCGAGCAGATTGCAGGGATTACCCTAGATGAAAACTTGGCTAGTGGTGAATATCGATTATTAACACCCGAAGAAATTAAGTTATAAAAGCGCTTTAAAGAAGCCTAAGGCTTGGACTATTAGTTAAAACAATATAGCCAAACTTTTACTTGAGCCTGTTGGCTTGCTCTACTAAAATAGCGCCCTTCAAAATTACTAAGGTCGGCCGTGTTAGTTAACTACAATCCCCCTATGAGTCCGTATTTAACGATACTTTTTCAGGATGACGACTTACTGATAGTTAATAAACCAAGTGAGTTATTAACTGTCCCAGGTAAAGATCCTAAACATGCCGACAGCTTAATTAATCGTGTTAATCGTGTTTTTCCAACAGCAAGAATAGTGCACCGCTTAGATATGGCGACTTCTGGCATACTGTGCCTTGCCATGAATAAAGCAGCGCACAGACATTTAAGTATGCAGTTTCAAGAGCGCGAAACAGCTAAACGTTACATAGCACGTATATTCGGACACCTTGAAGCTGAAACAGGATCAGTAGATCTACCCCTTATTTGTGATTGGCCTAATCGCCCTAAACAAATGGTTGATCACGACAGAGGTAAACCTTCACTTACGCATTTTAAAATACTTGAGCGTGAAGAAAATGCAACCCGTGTAGAGCTAACCCCCATCACTGGTCGCTCGCATCAGTTACGTGTGCATATGTTAAGCTTGGGTCACCCTATTTTAGGTGACAGGCTTTACGCCCATAAAGAGGCACTTGCTGCGGCTCCTCGCTTACAGTTACATGCACAAATGCTGCAATTAAAGCACCCCGTAACTGAGCAAGTACTTACTTTTGAAGCTGAGCCAGAATTTTAACCGGCGCAAATACTTCGTAAATTATTAAACTTTTAGATAACCTTGCCGATACCTAACTAATTGTCATTAGTTAGGTGCGTTATGCTATTTACACGGTTTTTAAAAAGGGCTTTTTATATACAGCTCAGCTGTGCCCTACTTTTAGCTAACCCTGCCTGCGCGGCTGAACATATTGCCCCACCTAGTCTATCAAGTATTGAAAATAGCGATATAGAGCGACTACTTCCAAGTGATGAAATAAAGCCAATATTAGCGGGAGAAACAGAATTTTTAAGCCTTTACAGCGAATATATGAGTAGTAATTTTAGAGGTATCGTAATACTTATACCCGATTGGCATTCTTCACCTACCAATAACTCAGGTATGGGCTACTTGCGTAAAGAGCTTAATAATTTAGGCTACAGCACCTACGCAATGACAGTACCCGACATTGATTGGCAAGCAAGTAAACTGGGCGAAGCAATGCCCAGCGAAACCGAAGCTGCGCCTAGTAAAGCCGATGAACCTGCATCACCCGACACAGCAACAAACGCACAATCACAGCCTGCAAAAATCAAAGAAGAACCTCATTACGTAAAGGCAATTGAAAAAGTAACTGACGACATACTTGATAACTATAAAATAAATCTCATTTCTCGGTTTAATGCGCTGTATCAAAACGCTATGGAAGATTCGAGTAATATAGTGGTTATTGCACAAGGTACTAGTGCGGGTGTGTTGTTGGAGTACTATGCAGATTTTCCAGATGAGAGACTAGATGCGTTTATAAGTTTAAGCAGTTACTTACCTAATACTAAGCGTAACGAAAGTTTGAGCCAAACAGCGTCACTTGTTACACCCGCCTTGCTTGATATTTACTACGCAAATGACAGCACAGACATTTTAATGAGCCTTAAAAGTCGTCAGCGCTGGGTTGAGCGAAATGCAAAGTTTGATTACCGCCAACGCCAATTGTTTGGCCTGCGCGATCAACCAGGTCAACACGCACGCCTAACAAAAGAAATAGACGGTTTTTTACGCCGACTTTTTTAAATACTCATAAGCGGCTTGAATATCTTGGCTCTTTTTAACAGCCAATTCCATCATGTGCTTTGGTAAACCTTGCGATACTAATTTATCTGGATGATGTTGCGACATAAGTTTACGGTACGCTACTTTTATATCACGCTGCGTTGCATCGCTATTTAAGCCTAATAAAGCCAATGCTTGCGCACGGTTCATATTATTATTTGGCGGTACATGATGGCCAGAACCCTCACGATAGCTACTACTTTGACCTTGGCTTTGTTGCTGTTGATTAAAGCGCTGTTGTTGCTTTCTAAAGTTAAACTCAGCTTGATAACGTTTTAATACAAATGCAAAGTGTGTTTTAGAAATGCCTAGCTGTTTACTTACTTCTGCTAATAATTGCTTTTCTTGTTCGGCTAATACCCCGTCAGAAAACGCCATTTGAATTTGTATTTCTAAAAACAACTGTATTAGATCGTTTCGTTTAGCAAAGCGTTCTTTAAAATCGTGTACTGTTTCTTTAAGTGAAAAGTCGCTCTCTTTACCTGACTGAAATGCATGTTGTGCTTCGCGGCGTTCTTCGCCCTTTAAGCCCATTTCGTCCATGAACAAGTTAGCCGCTTTTATGTGTATTTCGCTCACTCGGCCATTCGATTTTGCAATGTGCCCCATAACAGCAAAGCAGCTTGAAAAGAATAAAGCTTGGCGCTCGTGAACATCGTCACCACTAAATAAGCTAGAAAAACCGCCTGCTTTATCAAAGTTATTTTTTAAGCTTTTATCAAATAAATGACCTAGGTATAAACCTAAAATAGCACCAAATATTTTGCCAAACATAAAGCCAAAACAAAAACCGAGAATTTTTCCCCACATCTATAATACTGCCTTCTTAAAAATTGAGTTGTTACGCCTCAAGGCGCGTGTTTAATTGGTTTAAACGCTCTGGTGTACCAATGTCATCCCACTGCCCTATATAGAGCTCAGTAGAGACTAAATGTTCATTTAGCTTTTCACGTAAAATAGGCCCTAAAGGGCGAATACCTTGCGTTAATCCTTTAAAAAAATCAGCCTGATATCGGCCAATCCCCGAAAAGGTATATTTTTGACTCTCGGCCGATAAATGGCTCAATGCAAAGTCGCCATCTGGATTGTGTGGCGGGTTTTCTATAAGCACTATGTGCGCCTCACCGGGTTGTAAATGAAGCTGCATTAGCGCACTTACATCGTAGTCGGTGTATACATCGCCATTTATTACAATGAACGATTCACCCAACAACGGTAACGCTTCAATAATACCGCCGGCTGTTTCAAGGCCACCTTCAACTTCTTGGCTATAAAGTATATTTACGCCAAATTGACTGCCATCTTTAAAGTAGTCTTTTATTTTATCACCCTGCCACGCAAGGTTTATTACAATATCGGTAATGCCGGCTGCTTTAAGGTTATTTATATGGTGCTCAATAAGTGGTTTTTCAGCCACTTTTAACATTGGCTTTGGCATATTTTGCGTAAGCGGCATCATACGCTGTCCGCGCCCTGCAGCTAAAATCATCGCTTTCATGAGCGCTCCTTTGCCAACTTTTCAGTCACTTTTGGCACTATGATATTTTTTGTCCACTCACTCAATGCTTTAAGCTCTGGGTAATTAGCTGCTACTTCAATAATGTAATCAAGCGTCGGTAAAATATTATCTAAATAACCTGTTTTACCATCGCGTAAATACAACCGACAAAATATACCCGCAGCTTTTAAGTGGCGCTGTAATCCGGTTAAATCAAACCAATATTTAAACTCATCGAATGAAGTGTTAGTCAGTAAATTTTGAGCTGTAAATTCTTGATAAGCAAAATCAAGTAAACTTGTTAATTCTTGCTCTGGCAATTTAAAGTAGCAATCGCGCAGTAGCGATACTAAATCGTAGCAAAGCGGCCCGCGTACAGCATCTTGATAATCTATAATGGCCCACTGGCCGTCACTATTCATAATATTACGGCTATGGTAATCACGATGAACGGTAACCGTAGGTTGCTCAAGCATCGCCTTTATTAATAGCTCTGAACTTGTTTGCCACATTATTTTTTGTTCGGTACTGAGTGACTCATTAATAAAGTCGCTTACTAACCACTGGCTAAATATATCAAGCTCTAGCTTTATAAAATCTTCGTTATACGCTTGCATAGCAGAAGCTGTGGGCGTTTTTGCCCACTGAGCACTTAAATTAATTAATGCTTGGTAATGCTCGGTGCGATTTGCATCATCAAGCATGTCAGCTAGGTGCGTACTGCCTAAATCACTGAGAATAAAAAAGCCCTGTTTCTCATCGCTTGCAATAATAGTGGGAAGTAAAAAACCTTGCTCAACAAACACCTGGTTTAGCGAAATGTAAGGTTCGTTATTCACTTTTTTTGGATCTGAGTCCATCACTATTAAATGTTTATTATCGTGATTTAAACGATAATAACGGCGAAAGCTAGCATCACCCGTGATCGCGTTTAAAGTATGCGACTTGGCATTAAGGTGTGTGTTTATAAATTGTTGTAAATTCTCAAAGCGTGTCATTTTATTAGATATCTATTTTTATAGGTCAATTACTGTAATTGCCATTATTTTCCTTTATTATGTGTATATTATATTAAACACAAAGTATTAAGGTCGATAAATGAGCAAAACCTGGGGCATATTGATGCTAAGCGTAGTTAGCGCACCATCGCTTGCCGAAACTGAACTGGCACACAACCTTTGTGGCATTTCAATGCAAACCAGAGCTTGGCAACCACTTGAAGGCCTTAACCTTGGTGAAGTTGATATCCAAGCTGATGATGTTGAGCTACTTGGCACTCAAAGCGCTGAATTTACCGGCAATGTTGATATTAACACCCTTAAGATGAGTTTGTCCGCACAAACTGCGTTGATAGACAAACAGCGTGGTTTATTAAATGCAACGGGGCCAATTACTTATCAAGACTACGTAAGTAAAGTAAACAGCACCGGATTAAATGCCGATTTAAATAATTCAGAAGTCAGTTTGTTAGGCGCCGACTACAGCCTAACCGAACAACAAGGTAAAGGCGGCGCTGAAAAGCTCACTGTTAATCAGTCTGGCCTATTACTCATGAATGCAAGCTTTACTACTTGCCCAAGTGACACCCCAGCATGGGAAATTGAAGCTGACGAAATAAACCTTTCACGCGAAGAAGGCTGGGGCGAAACATATAACGCCGTATTGCGTATTTTAGATACACCGGTTTTATATTTACCTTATTTTACATTCCCGCTGGATGAGCGCCGTAAATCGGGCTTACTTACCCCGACTATTTCAAGCTCTGACAAATACGGACTTGAAACAATTACGCCATATTATTTAAATATCGCACCTAATTTTGATGCCACTATTACGCCTCGTTATATGTCTAACAAAGGGCTGCAATTACAAACAGAGTTTAGATACCTAACAGAGCAACACGAAGGCTTAGTAGGAATTGAATACTTAGATAGTGATGATTCTGAGCCTGATTTAAATGAACGCTACATGTTTCATTGGCAACAGCAAAGCTACCTAGGTGAAAACTGGCGCGCAAACGTTGATGTAACCAATGTGAGCGATGATAACTACATCACCGACTTAACTTCAAACTACGCAAGTAAAACCGATACTCAATTGTATCGTACTGGTTCACTTACCCATTTAGGTGATACATGGCGCACCGATATTAAAGTGCAAAACTTTGAAGTACTCGGCGATCACTTAGAGTCATACACTGCAATACCACAAGTTAATTTTACGCAAACAGCGCCTTGGCGTTTTGATAATTTTGACTTTAGTGTGTCGGGCGAAATCAGCCATTTTACTAATGATTCATCAGAAGTGGCCATAGACAGCGCAACTCGTGTACACGTAGAGCCAAAAGCACGCTACAACTACGCTACGCATGCGTGGTCATTTTTGTCTGAAGTGAGCTTATTACAAACTAATTATAAGCAAAGCGGAAACTTAACCGGCACGCAATATAGCGATACCGTATCGCGTACTATTCCTAAAGTACGTTTGTATTCTCAGCTTAATTTTGAGCGTGACGCATCTTACTTTTTTGAAGATGGTATACAAACACTAGAGCCACAAATTCAGTATTTATATACACCTAATAAAGATCAGTCAGATATTGGCTTGTTTGATACAACCAAACTGCAAGATGATTATTATGGTTTATTTAGAGACGTGCGCTTTTCGGGTGTTGACCGTATAGCAGCTGCTAATCAGTTTACTTTAGGTGCTACAACGCGCTTATTTGATAAAAAACAAGAAGAAGTGTTTAACTTTAGTGCGGGCCAAATATTTTATTTAAGTGACGATGCTAAGCCAACAGAGCAAGGCTTAAACTCAGACACTAATTATAATGCACTATTTGCAGCTCAAACCATGTTACATTGGCACCGCCGTTGGTACCTCGCTGGAGGTATTCAATATGATACAGACGGCAAGCAAATGGTACAGTCAAATGTAACGCTTGATTATAAAGGTGATAATAATCAGCTAGTACAATTGAACCATCGCTATGCAAATGATGTCTCAGGAAATACAATCGAGCAAGCAGGTGTATTTACAAGTATTCCTATTAGCGACGAATGGCAATTTATTGCGAGCTATCATCGAGATCTTGAAAACAACAGAAGTATCGAAGTATTGAGCGGATTACAGTATGAATCATGCTGTTGGGCTATCCAAATTACTGGCCATCGCCAAATTGAAACTGATTTAAATCAGTCAATAGGACAAGAACAAGCAACTTTTGATTCAGGTATTAGTTTGAATTTTGTATTAAAAGGACTTGGCAGTAAAAGCCGTTATGATGCACAAAAATTATTACAACAAGGTATTTTTGGCTATCGTAGACCGTATTTTCTTAGTAACTAGAGTACTATCAGCAAGAGTAGTAAAAAGAATATGAATTTAAAAAAATTATTAACATCAGCAGTTTTAAGTGCCAGCCTTTGTCAAAGTGTAATGGCTGCACCAGTAGAAATAGATAAAGTTATTGGCGTTGTAAACCAAGGCGTAATTTTAAAAAGCGAAGTAGACACCATAATTGATCGTGTTAAAAAGCAAGCACAAGAACAAGGCCAGCAATTACCAAAAGATGAAACACTTCGTGTACAAGCTGTAGAGCGTTTAGTTAATCAAGCGCTTATGATGCAAATGGCTGAGCGTATGGGGTTACAAATCTCAGACAGCCAACTCGATCAAACTCTCGCTAACATGGCAAAAGAGCAAGGCGGAACAATCGCCGACTTACGCCGCACTATTGAAGGTTCGGGCGAAAGCTTTCAAGCTTACCGTGAAGAAATTCGTAAAGAAATCACAACGCAGCAAGTAACACGTGCAAGCGTTGATCGTCGTATTTATATTAGCGAACAAGAAGTTGATAACCTTTTAAAAATTATGGAAACCCAAGGTCAAAGTGCTGAAGAGTACGACATTGGTCATATTTTAATAGATATCCCTAACGATGCGACAGCTGACGAAATTGCTGATGCAAAAACACGTGCAGATAAGGTTATTGAGCTATTAAACGATGGCCAAGAGTTTAAGCGTATTGCTATTTCATCATCAAGCGGCTCTAAAGCACTTGAAGGTGGACAACTTGGTTACATGGGCATTAACGAAATGCCATCGCTTTTTGCTGAAGCAGTAAAAGGCCAAAAGAAAGGTGCTATTGTTGGCCCACTTCGCTCTGGTGCTGGTTTTCATATCATTAAAGTACAAGACGTTCGTGGTCTACAAGTTGTAGAAACAACTGAAGTACGTTCACGCCATATACTTATTAAACCTTCAATTATTTTAAGTGAAGAAAAAGCACGCTCAATGCTTGCAGGCTTTGCAAAAGACTTACGTGCAGGAACAGCCGACTTTGGTGAACTTGCTAAAGAGTACTCAGAAGATCCAGGCTCTGCACTTAAAGGTGGCGAGTACGATTGGACAGATCCAACTACCTACGTACCTGCGTTTAAAGATACATTACTTTCTCTTAAAGAAAATGAAATAAGCGAACCGTTTAGAACACAGTTTGGTTGGCATATTGTACAGTTACTTGGCAAACGTGTAGCTGATAAAACTGAACTAGCTAAACGTAACCGTGCTCACGGTATGTTGTTTAACCGTAAATTTAAGGAAGAAAGTTTTAACTGGCAGCAAGAAATGCGCGAGCAAGCTCACGTTGAAATTTTCCCTATAGACCAATAAATATGACTCTAAGAATTGCTATTACACCGGGTGAACCAGCCGGTATTGGCCCAGATTTGCTACTCACGCTTGCTCAGCAAGCGTGGGACGCTCAACTAATAGCGATTGCTGATGGCAAACTATTAAAAGAGCGTGCAAAGCATTTAGGCTTAACAATAAATTTAATTGAATTTGATGATAATGCCCCCGCCATAGCAGCACCTGCAGGCAGTTTGTATATTCATCAGGTTGATTTAGGTGCGGATGTAGAGCTTGGCGTACTAAATGATGGTAACGGCCAATACGTGTTAGATACCTTGCGTATAGCAAGTGAAAAAAACATGGATGGCACGTTCGATGCGGTTGTTACGGGCCCTGTTCACAAAGGCATTATTAACAAAGCGGGCATTTCATTTAGCGGACACACTGAGTATTTTGCGCAGCAATCAAATACTGCAGATGTAGTTATGATGCTTGCAACTGAAGGTTTACGCGTTGCACTTGTAACCACGCATATTCCACTTGCGTATGTATCGCGTGCCATTACTCCTGAGCGCTTAACTAAAGTAGCGGGTATTTTAAATCACGACCTACAAACTAAGTTTGGGATAGAAAAACCACGTATTTTAGTGTGTGGCTTAAACCCACATGCAGGTGAAGATGGCCATTTAGGCCGTGAAGAAATAGAAACAATCACCCCAACGCTTGAAATACTTAGAAGCGAAGGGATGAATTTAATTGGCCCACTACCGGCCGATACCTTATTTCAACATAAATACCTGTCTGAAGCAGATGCAGTACTTGCTATGTATCACGATCAGGGATTACCTGTGCTAAAATACAAAGGATTTGGTAAATCGGTAAATATTACCCTTGGCTTACCATTTATCCGCACCTCAGTTGACCACGGTACTGCACTCGATTTAGCAGGGACTGGTACAGCTGACGTTGGCAGTTTTGAATTAGCGATCCGCGAAGCAATTAAGCTCGCCCAAGAAAAAGCACAAAATCAATGACCGATAAAGTACATTTAGGACACCGCGCTCGTAAGCGTTTTGGGCAAAACTTTTTATTTGATGAATCTATCATCGATAAAATAGTCTCTGCGATTGATCCTAAACCAGAAGACAACTTAGTAGAAATTGGCCCCGGCCTTGGCGCAATTACTGAGCCAGTAGCCGACTTAAGCGGCCATTTAACGGTTGTTGAATTAGATAAAGACTTAGCACAACGATTAATTGAACACCCATTTTTGGGTCCTAAATTAACCGTTAACCAAGGCGATGCAATGACGTTTGACTTTGCAAGCTTGGTTCGCGATGACAAAAAATTAAAAGTGTTTGGTAACTTACCTTACAATATTTCGACACCGTTATTGTTTCATCTTTTTGAATTTTCAGATCATATTGAGCACATGCACTTTATGCTTCAAAAAGAAGTAGTAAAACGCATGGTAGCAGGCCCAGGTAGTAAAACATTTGGCCGCTTAAGCGTAATGACTCAATACTACTGTAATGCGATGCCGGTTGTTGAAGTACCACCTGAGTGCTTTAAACCAGCGCCAAAAGTTGACTCTGCTGTTATTCGTTTAATACCTAAAAAGCCAGAGCAACGTACAGCAAAAAGCGTTAAAATTTTAAACACCGTGTGTTTAGAAGCATTTAACCAGCGCCGCAAAACGCTACGTAATAGTTTAGGTAACTTACTTACCGCAGAAGAACTAACTAGCATTGGCATTGATATAACGCTGCGTGCTGAGCGCTTATCTTTACAACAATTTATTGATATAGCTAACTGGATTTATGACAACAAGCAGTAACATTGGATCGCCTGTAAAGGTATCTGTAGAAACATTTTACGTAGAAGGTCAATCTCAACCTGAGCTTGAAAAATACGTATTTGCTTACTCGGTAACAATTAAAAACCATAGTTTATGCAGTGCAAAATTACTGAGCCGCTATTGGTTAATTACCGATGCAAATGGCAAACAAGTAGAAGTTGAAGGCGAAGGCGTTGTTGGCGAAATGCCAGATATTGGCCCAGGCGAAAGCTATAAATACACCAGCGGTGCAATTTTAGATACACCTGTAGGCACTATGCAAGGCCATTACACATTACGCAACGAGTTTGGCTCTGAGTTTCAGGCGCCTATTAATGTGTTTCGTTTGGCTTGCCCTAACATTTTGCATTAAGCACTTAGATGGCAGATTATGCGATAGGTGATTTACAAGGGTGTTTTAGTGAATTTAACACCCTTTTACAACGGGTTGATTTTAACCCAAGTAAAGATCACCTATATTTAGTTGGCGACATAGTTGCTCGCGGGCCAGACTCCCTAGCCTGCTTAGACTATATTTACCAACATCAAAATAGCATGACCATCACTTTAGGCAATCACGACCTTCACATGGTTGCCTGCTACTTTCTTAACAAACCCACTAATCCAAAAGATAAATTAAACCCAATATTTGAAAGCCCTAAATTGGCTAACTACATCGCTTTTTTACAAACCCAGCCATTGGCTTTAGAGCTTATAAAACATAACTGTTTTATATCTCACGCGGGGTTAAATCCCGATTGGCCTGTTGAAGATGCGCTAAAACAAGCTCAATTTGCACAAAGCTGTTATCAATCAAGTAACGCAAAAGCGTTTTTTGAACACATGTATCAGGCTCACCCCGCAAAGTGGTCTAACACCCTTGATGACTTTGCAAAGTTTAGATACATAGTTAATTACTTTACCCGCATGCGTTTTTTAACAAGTGATAACAAACTCGAGCTTAATGCAAAGGGCGCAATAACCGACAGCGAAACCCTCACTCCTTGGTTTAACCACCCCAATATAGCTAAATCTAAACACGATATTATTTTTGGCCACTGGGCCGCACTTGAAGGTAGAACAGGTAATTCACGGGTTCACGCCCTAGATACAGGCTGCGTATGGGGTAACACCATGACCCTAATGGAGCTGAGTACTAAAAAAGTAATTGTAGAAAAATCCCACCTTTCGTCTAAATAAACTGAAAAAAAACAATACATCTGTTAGATTTATCAATTAATAGTTAAAATTAATTAAAGTAATTGATTTTAATTACTTAACTTATTGGTACAAACGCCGATAAGTCTTAATTGAAGTACTTTTTGAGTGGAAATCTTATGAACCTGACAGTAAGCCAGCGTATTTGGGGTGGTTTTATATTTATCACACTATTATTATTAATAATTGGTGGTAATTCCTTAATAAAAATTGCAAATATTGACCGTTCCACTCAAAAAGTGAACCAACTATCACTCCCAGCATTAAATAAAAGCTCTGAGCTACAAGCCGAATTTATTTTAATGAGTAAAGCCGCACAAGCGAGTTTTTACACGACATCAGCCAGTGAACTTGCGCCAATAAAAGCACAGGTCCTTGAACAAAAACAATTGTTCAACACGCTGCACCGAGAGCTTCAAGATGTAGTAAAAAACGATGCTGCACTTAATCAAAGCAGCCAAAATGTAGAAAAAACTTATTTAAGCTTTTTAAGCACCGTTGAAAATTTATTAGAAGACAAAGGCAAGCAACTAGCATTAAATAAAACATTAAAAGCACAATTAGAAAATATAGAACTAAGTGCAGAAGATGCTAACTCTGTTGTACTCGACATTACCGACATTGATGGGTTTGAACAAAACCACCCTCGCGCTTATCAAGCTGCAAATAATTTAGAAAACAACTTTATGTCGGTAGTTAGTAACAGCACCGACATGCTGACTGTTAAAACGCTTAACACTCTCGATATTGTTAAAAACGAACAAACGTATTACCTTGAAGAAGTAATCCGTACCGTTGACTTAATTAAGCCAGCAATAGAGCAAACGCATAGCGACTTATATTCAAGCCTAAAAGAGTATGTTGATATTTTAGAAAATAACATCAAGGGCAGTAACAGCTTAGCGGCAAACAAAAAACGTTTAATTGATTCGATTACGCTTACGCAATCAGAGCTTGCACAGTCAGAGCAAGCCACCAAAATGGCACTTAACCAAATTGACGAGCTAGTTAATCAAGCGAGTGACGTTGCGTTTAAATTACAACAAGGTGTGCGCAGCGATGTAGACTCAGCTAATTTATGGACCTGGGTTGGTATGGTTATAGCCACCATTTTAGCAATTGTGATTGCCATTATTACTGTTAGCCGCATTACTAAACCACTTGCCGAAGTGAATCGCATTTTAGATATTGTTGCCAGTGGCGACATGACACAACGTTTAGACGACAGCGCTCAAGACGAGTTTGGCGAACTATCTAAAAGTTGTAATACACTAATTGACAGCCTACGTAGCCTAATTAAAGGTATTATTTCGCGCTCTACTCAGCTTGCAGCAGCATCAGAGCAAACATCGGCCATTACCTCAGAATCAAGCCAAGCAATTCGTAACCAGCAAGCACAAGTTGAACAAGCAGCTACTGCAACAACCGAAATGAGCAGTACATCGCAAACAGTTAGTAACAGCGCTCAACAAGCGCTTAGCGAAATTAAAAATGCTGATAAAGAAGCTGAACGCGTTAAAGGTATTTCGAATAACAATAAAGCCACGATTGAACAGCTAGCACGTGAAGTAGACGACGCCTCACAAGTCATTAATAAACTGCATCAAGATAGCGCATCAATAGGCAGCATTTTAGATGTAATACGCGGAATAGCGGATCAAACGAACCTACTTGCACTAAATGCCGCAATTGAAGCTGCGCGAGCTGGTGAATACGGCCGAGGCTTTGCTGTTGTAGCTGACGAAGTACGCTCTCTAGCGAGTAAAACTCAAGAGTCGACCCAAGAGATACAATCAATGATTGAGTCGCTACAAACAGGCGCAGAGGCTGCGGTAACGGCTATGAGCAAAGGTAAGCAACGTGCGGTATCGTGTGTTGAACAAACCGACCTAGCAAGTAGCGCACTTGATTCGATTACATTTGCAGTTTCGCAAGCTCACGACGTAAGTGAAGAAATTTCGACTGCAGCACTTGAGCAACAGCAAGTAGCACAAGAAATTAGCGAACGCCTTGAGTCGATTGTAGCCATCGCAGAGCAAACAGCCGAAGGCGCAAACCAAACTAATATTTCAAGTTCAGAAGTAGCAAAACTTGCTGAAGAGCTTCGCTTGTCGGTAGACGAATTTAAAGTTTAAGTTTAAGTTTAAGTTTAAGTTTAAGTTTAAGTTTAAGTTTAAGTTTATTAAAACAATTAAAAAACCCCGATGGTACACAGTACCATCGGGTTTTTTGTTTATAAGACCTTTAAAAGTGAGGTGTAAAACCTCACCGGTAAGCGCCGCTCTTACTCACGTAAGAACGCAATTTTAAACATTTATATTACCTACTTTTGCCTTCACTAAAGCGCAGCGCCCTCTTAACCTCTTTGTGAATAAATTACTTAAAACCCTATTGCACAAAGAGAAGTAAAAGAGGAGTAAATGAGAAAACATTAAAGCATAGAAATTACGAGCTTTGCTCGTCACGCCAGCAAGCTGCGCGTCTACAAGTAAATTTAACCACAGCATCAAACTTTCCAGGTAGGCGTGAAGCTTGCTCACGCGAAAAGCGCAGCTTTTAATATTTATTACTAATAGCTTACCTACTTATGGCTTCTCTAAAGCGAAGCGCCCTCTTAACCTCTTTGTGAATAAATTACTTAAAACCTTGTTGAACAAAGAGAAGCAAAAGAGGAGTAAATGAGAAGAGAATAAAGCACTGAAATTACGAGCTTTGCTCGTCACGCCAGCAAGCTGCGCGTCTACAAGTAAATTTACCCACAGCGTCAAACTTTCCCGGTAGGCGTGAAGCTTGCTCACGCGAAAAGCGCTGTTTTTAATATTTATTACTAATAACTTACCCACTTTTGGCTTCTCTAAAGCGAAGCGCCCTCTTAACCTCTTTGTGAATAAATCCCTTAAAACCTTATTGCACAAAGAGGAGTAAATGAGAAGAGAATAAAGCCCCCTTAGCCTCTTTGTGAATAAATCACCTAAAAACCTTATTGCACAAAGAGAAGTAAATGAGAAGACATTAAAACAATAGTAATTATGTATTTTTACTTCTCTAAAGCGCAGCGCCCTCTTAACCTCTTTGTGAATAAATAACTTACAAATCTATTTTTTGTAGGTATAACTTATTAAATGCGTTCGCCACCTGCTTTATAGCAAAACACTACATGCAAAACGCGCTCGAATTTAACGGGTAGTCTATCACCTGCGAATGATAGCTTACTCCTATATATCCCCACTAATATATCGCTTTTTTCTTCCTTACTTAGGCGTTTATTGCTAACCTCGCGTTAACGTTTTTACTTAAACAAATTTTTGCTAACGGAATAATTATGCTCAAAAAAATATCACTGTTTATCGGGATGGCAATCAGTGCAAATGCTGTTGCTAAAGGTGGCGTGTCCCCTTACTTACCTTTAAATCAAGCCCCAGAACTTGAGCACCAAGTACAACGACTTTTAGCCGTGAGTAAAAATACACATATTATGAGTAAGCCTTATAAAGCGCACGATATTTATAGAGTGCTGCAAACAGTAAGGCATACTTATCCAGAGTTATATCAAACACTTTCGTACCAACTTAGCCCTTACATTCAAAGCGACGCGGGGGCATTTGCAAAAGTAACACTCGCTGCTGGCACAAAAGATAAAACACTGCCTAACCAACGCGGCCAAACCACTAAAACCAACTTAATTGTTGAAGGTGGCGCTTATGCTAACTTCGGGCGTTATTTTGGTGTAAGTGTTGCTGGTATTGCCAACGAAGACGAAATATTACCTACACAAAGCTTTTTTTACCTTGGTAATAAATATGCGCAGTTAGATGTAGGCTACCGAGAACATTGGTACTCACCTTTTAACGACAGCGCGATGCTATTAAGTACACAAGCTAAAACAACCCCTTCAATAACGCTAAGTAATGTAGAGCCAATAACCAGCTTTAATATTCGTTACGATATGTTTATTAGTAAAATGACAGAGCAAAGCGGAATTTTAAAAGAAGGAAGACAAACAGGAGTCGCTAACGTATATGAGCCAGGTAAGCCTTATTTATTTGGCTTACACACTAGCTTAGCAGCAACCGATAACTTAACAATAGGCTTAAGCCGTTTGATGCAGTTTGGTGGCGGTCCGCGAAGCGTTACTTTAAAAGATTTTGCGGAAGGTTTTTTTAGCCCTGGAAGCAAAGATAACGTAGGAAGAGAAGATGCTGATGAGCTTGGAGAAAATTTTGAGCTTGGGGATCAACTTGGTTCAATTACATTCGCATATAACAATAGTATTTACTCACTCCCTTATGAACTCTATGGCGAGGTTGCGCTTGAAGACACCTTAGGTGGCTCTCGCAATAACGCATACAGCTTTGGTCTTTACTTACCTTTTATTGCCAATAATCACAGCTTGCGTTTTGAGCATAGTAACTTACAACAAAGTTGGTATGGCAATCGACTTTACCTAGATGGTAACCGTAATTCAGGTAATGTTATAGGCCATTGGCTAGGTGATGAGCACGACTACACCGATTACACACCGGCTAAATCGATGAGCGTAAACTGGCATTGGCAATTAAGTAAAATAGAGAGCTTAAATACCACTATTCGTATGCTTGAAAATAAACGTGATGGTTATAAAACAAGTTATGAGTTACAAACAGCCTATACGCGGAAATTAAGCAAACCAATAATGGGCGCTAAAAGTTGGGGAGCTGAGCTGTATCAAGGAAAGGATGTATACGGGGAAACGTTTGCTAGGTTAGGTGTATTTGCTAATTTTTAATACTCTATAAAGCAACGAGAGAGAGGGATAAAACCTCACCTACAACATACACACACCCCGTAGGTGCGAATTTATTTCGCGCTCATCTAACTTAACTTTACAAAAAGCGAGGTGTAAAACCTCACCTACAATATGCACGCCCTGTAAGCGCGAATTTACTTCGTACTCATCTAACCTAACGTTACCAAAAGCGAGGTGTAAAACCTCACCTACAACATATGCACCCTGTAGGTGCGAATTGATTCCGCGCTCATCTAACCTTACTTTATTTAAGCCAATAAAAAACACTGTCTCAAATGAAAACAGTGTTTTTAAATGACTTACAAATTGTAACCTTTATTTATAAAAGTCTTTATACCACTTGATAAGCTCACTTACGCCTTGCTTAACACCAACTTGCGCTTTATAGCCTGTTGCATTAAATAAATCCGTAGTATCAGCATAAGTTTTATAAACATCGCCAGCTTGCATTTCACGGAAGTTCTTTTTAGCTTCAGTACCTAGTTCAGCTTCAATGGCTTCAATAAACTTCATTAGGTTTATTGGGCTACCGTGACCAATATTATAAACCGCATAAGGAGCAGAGCTAGAAGCAGGCGAACCAGATTCAACCCTCCAGTCAGGGTTTGCAACAGGTATAACATCGGCAGCACGAACAACACCTTCGACAATGTCATCAATGTAAGTAAAGTCACGCCACATATCGCCGTTGTTGTTTATATCAATAGTGTCGCCGGCAAGTATTTTTTTAGTAAAAATATACGGTGCCATATCTGGGCGACCCCATGGGCCATAAACAGTAAAAAAGCGTAAGCCTGTTGTAGGTAATCTATATAAATGAGAATAGCTATGCGCCATTAGCTCATTCGCTTTTTTAGTTGCAGCATAAAACGACACGGGGTGATCGACACTGTCGGTTGTTTCAAACGGTGTTTTTTCGTTTAAGCCATATACAGAGCTAGATGAAGCATAAACCAAGTGCTTAACTTTATTATTACGACATCCTTCAAGTACGTTTAAATGCCCTACTAAATTAGAGTCTGCATAAGCATCAGGGTTTTCTATTGAATACCTAACACCGGCTTGCGCCGCTAAATGTATTACTTTATCAAACTGCTGTGTTTTAAATAACTCGCTCATTGCTGGGCGTTCACTTATATCAAGCTTAATAAATGTAAACGCTTCATGGCTTTCAAATTGCGCTAAACGAGCTAATTTTAAATTTACATCGTAATAGTCGTTAAGGTTATCAATACCGACTACAACATGGCCGGCCGCTAACAATTTTTGGCATGTTGCCGCGCCAATAAAACCAGCAGCACCTGTTACTAAATATTTCATAAACACCTTAATTCCGAAATTTAAGCCGCATTTATTTCACAAACAGAAGTAAATGGGGATATATGAGTAGATACCTAAATAGCTACTTTTACATAGTACGACAAAGTACTATGTAAACATTTTTATGAATAAATTTACTCAATCCTTTCGCACAAGATAAATTTAACGAAAGAACAAAGTGAATATTCTCAAATAATTGTTTTTAATTCTCTAAAGCGCAGCACCCTCTTAGCCTCTTTGTGAATAAATTACTTAAAACTTTATTGCACAAAGAGAAGCAAAAGAGGAGTAAATGAGAACAGACTAAAGCATAGAAATTACGAGCTTTGCTCGTCACGCCAGCAAGCTGTGCGTCTACAAGTAAATTTAACCACAGCGCCAAATTTTACCTGCAGGCGTCGAGCTTGTTCACCCGAAAAGCTCAGCTTTTAATATTTATAACTAATATATTACCTACTTTTGGCTTCTCTAAAGCGCAGCGCCCTCTAAACCTCTTTGTGAATAAGTTACTAAAAACTCAGTGACACAAAAATAGTTCAGAAAACACCGCGCAGGCTTAGCTACTACTAGTAGCTTATACCTAGCCTTTAAACTTTGTTTATTAATCACTACCAAATAAGTCGCGAGTATAAACTTTGTCAGCAATATCACTGAGCTCTTCAACCATGCGGTTAGACACAACAACGTCAGATATTTGCTTAAACTCATTTAAGTCTTTAATTACACGTGAGTGATAAAACTCATTTTCTTCAAGCACAGGTTCGTAAACTACTACCTCAATACCTTTAGCTTTAATACGCTTCATAATGCCTTGAATAGCAGAGGCTCTAAAGTTATCAGACCCAGTTTTCATTACTAAACGATACACTCCAACCACTTTAGGGCTGCGCTTAATTATTGAGTCGGCAATAAAGTCTTTACGTGTAGTATTAGCATCAACAATTGCACCAATAATATTATTAGGTACGTTTGCATAGTTTGCACGTAGCTGCTTAGTGTCTTTTGGTAAGCAGTAGCCGCCATACCCAAACGATGGGTTATTGTAATGGCTACCTATTCGAGGATCTAAACTAACGCCCTGTATAATTTGCTTACTGTTCAAGCCATGAGCTTCAGCGTAGCTATCAAGCTCATTAAAATAAGCAACGCGCATAGCTAAATAAGTGTTTGAGAACAACTTAATAGCCTCGGCTTCAGTTGAATCAGTAAAAAGAATTTCAATATCTTCTTTTATAGCACCTTGCTTAAGTAAGTTAGCAAAAACAGTTGCGCGCTCACTTTGCTCACCTACTACAATACGTGATGGGTATAAATTATCGTGTAGCGCTTTACCTTCACGTAAAAACTCAGGTGAAAACATTAAGTTATTAATGCCAAGTTTTTCTTTAATACTTTGCGTAAAACCAACTGGTATAGTTGATTTAATAACCATAACTGCATTTGGGTTATGCGCTATGGCATCTTTAATTACAGCTTCGACTGAGTTTGTATTAAAGTAATTATTTTCTACATCATAATCGGTTGGAGTCGCAATAATTACAAAATCAGCATTTTTATAGGCAGCTACTTTATCGGTAGTTGCTGTGAAATTTAAATCACTACGTGTTAAAAACTCACTAATTTCGGTATCAACAATCGGTGATTTTTTATCATTTAAAAGTGCTATTTTGTGTTCATCTATATCTAATGCAACCACTTCATTGTGCTGGGCTAGCAACATAGCGTTAGAAAGGCCTACATAGCCTGTACCTACTACGGCAATTTTCATATTAATCCTTTAAGATTAGTCAATAATTAATAAAATGATTCTACCAGAGTTATAAATTAGGCTCTAGGCAAAAAGGCTCAAGCCAAAGTGTAACATCGAATGATATTACTCAACGGCCTCAGAACGTTACCTAAGCTGCGCTTTTAAAGTGCATTAACCCTTTAATTTATTTGTGAGTAAATTACCTAAGATTTTTTGCTTAATTGTAAAATAAAAGTGGATGAATATCCTGATGAAAACGCTCTTTGTAAGTGCAAATTTACTTCGCGTTCAAATAATCTAACTTTATAAAAGCGAGGTATAAAACCTCACCTACAATACCCCCTGAAGGTGCGAATTTACTTAGCGCTTATGTAATTTACTTACTCGCAGAATATTGTTTTTCTGGTAAGTCTAATTTACGTCTAAAAAAGTTTATAATTTTACAGTAGTTAATTAGTACAAGTAAGTAACCTGCAAATACAACTAAAAAACTATAAAACATTAAAAATTCTGGTATTACAAAAACCTCACCAATTATACCTACACCAGCAAATACAGATGCAATTGAGCATATTAAAATAAGTGTTTGTGTTGGCGAACAACCTAGACGCTGGCAAATATGGTGTAAATGTTCGCGGTCGGGCTTAAAAGGCGATTTACCTTGCTTTAAACGACGTACCATTATTGCAACCATATCCATTAATGGTAATGCAATTAACCATAATGCGGTTACTGGACGTATCATAGGGTTCCCTGGGGTTTGGCTTGCGCCAATTAATAGCCAAATAACAGTAAAGCCAATCATCATACTACCAGCATCACCCATAAATACTTTACGCTCACGACCTATTAGGCCTAAGTTCATAATGATATAAGGAATCATACATACGACGAGTAAGAGGCATAAGTAACTTAAACTTTGCTCATTACTTATACTTAGCAAAATACCAATGGCACCAAATGTAACTACCGACAACCCACCTAAAAGACCATCTATGCCATCAACCATATTAAAGGCATTTATACAGCCTATAACAGCTAATATAGTAATTAAGCCACCTACGTAACCATAGCCCAAGCTAATGTCGCCAAACCCCAATATATTTCCAAGTGTTACAAGCTCTGCTTTAGCAAAGTAAATCATAGCTATAGATATAATAGTTTGTACCAGCATGCGTATTTTTACGCTTAAGTCATACCTATCGTCTAATGCACCAACAGCTGTTAAACCTACAATACAGCACATATACAAGTTAGCATGGTTAATCATTCCTGGGTGAGAATATATGTATTGCACTATGGTAATACATATAGCTACACCACCAACAAGAGGTATATTACCTGTATGCATTTTACGGCCAGAGGGCTTGTCGACTAACCCTATTTTTCGAGCTGCTTTTCTCATTAAAAACAAACTGGCAAAAGCAATAAAAAAGGTAAACGAGAGATCTAAAAACATATAGTATTCCGATATTAAGGTAGGTAAGTACTTACTAAAATTAATAACTAGGTTTTAAAGGCTTTTCAAAGCAAGTAGGTATTTTTTTATCACTATTTTTTCGTCAAATTCATTTTCAATTTTATAGCGACTGTTCATACCAAATTTAAGGCGTTCAGAATGTGACATGGTTATTATTTTATCTAAGGCATCAGTTAAGCTTTTAATGCTTCTTGGTTCGCAAATAAAACCATTAAAGCCATTATCAACAGTTTCTCTGCAACCTACATTATCGGTTGTCACTATGGGTTTGCCCATAGCGCCAGCTTCGAGCAGAGACTTTGGAACGCCTTCGCGGTAATACGATGGCAAAACCATACAATCAACCTGCGCTATCTCAGCTTCAACATTATCAGAAGTACCTAAATAATTAACTACACCTTCATCTACCCAAGTATTCATTTGTGCTTTTGAAACCGCTGAAGGGTTATCAACATCTAAAAAGCCTAGTAACCTAAACTCAACACTATTACCATATTTTCTTTTAAGTGCTCGCGCAGCTTCTACGTATTGCCCTATACCTTTATCGAAAAGCATACGAGCAATAAGTAAAAAGCGAGTAATACCATCATCAGGTGCTGGGGATACAATAAAACGGGATAAATCAGCGCCAGAACCAGGGAGTCTATCCGACTTAACATTCTGGGCTATTTTATGGGACTTAAATAATGCTCTATCATCTTCATTTTGAAAAAAAATAAAGTCAGCTTTGCTTTGGCTATATTTATACAAAACTCTAGCTATTTTTGACGCAAAGCTTTCACTTATAAATAAAGTACCTAAACCAGCAATATTATTAATAGATTTAACGCCTGTAAGTCTTGCTGCCAAAGTGCTATAAATATTGTTTTTAGGGGTAAAGTTTAAAACCACATCTATTTTATAGTTTTTATATATTTTATAAAAATTATAAAAAGTGCCTAAATCATTAATTGGGTTTGTACCACCACTATCAATATTTATATTAATAAATTCACAGCCTAGTTCTTCAAGCTTTTTTGAATATCCATCCTTTGGTGCTATAGCATAAACCTTATTTCTAGTCTTAAGTATTTCTAAAATAGTATTCTTTCTAAAGTTATATAGATACCAACTAGTATTAGCTGTGATTGCAACACTCATATTAAATTTATGCCTATTTGAATTTCACTTAATTATAAAGTAATCAGATTTCATTGTACTGCTTTATCCAATGAAACAGTTAGCAGTTGTAGCATACATTACTCGTTTCAGACGAAGTTATTTCTCAGCTAAATTAAAATTCCCCTTAGACCTAAGTACTTCGAATAACTTTAATGAATACAAATTACTAGAATAAAGATTTAAAAATTTCATATCTTTTTCATTATGAGTAAAGCTAGTATCATCGCGACTAGTAATTTCATCTAACATTGTTCTAACGGAGTCTTTATCAATACGATCTAATAATATTGAGCCTGAAATATTGTTACCAATTTCTTTCATCCCTCCATAATTCATAGTAATGATTCTACATGAACGATAAGCACCTTCTATGAGAGTTAGAGGGGAGTTTTCATAGCACAGTGATGGTAATAATATAAAATGAGAAATATCAAGCAAATCAATTAACTTTTCTTTATTTACACGACCCAAGACGTTAATATTAACATTTAGCTTTTTATTTTTATTTATTATATAGGCAAGAGATTTAACCAGATCATAATACTCCCCTTCGCCTGCTATATTAATGTTAATTAACTTTCTACTTTTATAACCTTCAATCGCTTTTAAAAATTCATATATACCTTTTTCATAATATAGCTTACCAGCAAAAGTTACATTTATTACATCTAATTGTTTTCTAATAGGTTTATAATCAACACGGCAAGGGTTAGGTAAAAATAACGCTTTATTTTTTCCAATCCTCTCAATTAAAAAACCTTCGATAAATTTACTCGGGCATAAAAAAACATCTATCTCTTTGTCTAACTTAAAAATCTTATAATAGATGTACCATTGCAAGATTCTGGCAAGCCCATGTATATAACTCCTTTTATCCAGTTTTTTTGAAAGCAGTGTATAAAGGTTAGGAAGCTCATTAAAAAACATTTTCTTTGATTTTTCAAAATAAGTTAAAGAATTTGACGCTGATACGACATGGTAATCATGAAGTGTCATTATTATTGGAGTAGAATTTCTATGCTTATATTTTTTTAATTCAAACAGGATTGAGGGACTGAAAAGGTTATCGTAATTGTGCAGCATTATAAAATCAGGCTTATACAGGTTCAACTTATTCCTGAGCAGGACTTGTGCTTTATGATTATACAAATATCTAATTGGATTAAATTTAAAAAACTGGCTTGCGAAAAAAAAATCACAAATAAACCCTGCTTCCTCTAAAGCCCTCTTTGATTCTGCAGCAACGACCCCAGCCCCTCCTGTATTATTATCAGAAAGAATTAATATTTTTTTACCCATAGATATCTAAGACTCCAACCTATACTGTTATGAAAAAAGACGCTTATGAAAAGAAAGTATTAACCTTGGAATAGTTCCATACTTTATAATCATATACTTATCTGTACCAAAGTGTTTCCTCGCTATTGCTAGGGCGTTATCTCTCTGAGTACTTCCTTTAGCCCTACCAAGTGAGTTTTCTAATATTCTTAAGTAATAAGTTACTTCATTTAGATAGCCAACCTTAAACATCTTATTTTTCAACAGCCTGCACAAAAAATCAAAATCTTGGGCCGTGCGATAGCTTTCATCATACTTTAATAAAGTAAAAATTCTTTTTTTTCCAAAAAAAGTTCCATGTACAAAGGGGTTCCCATACCGTAAAAATAGAAACTCAATGATGCCTGATTTTAGTTTAATATAATTGGGGACAACGCCTTGAGATTTAGTACTTGTGAATCGCTCTGCTCTTGTAGTTATGAAGTCTAATTTTTTACTTTCTATAAATTGTATACTTTTTTCAAATCTAAATTTATGACAAATGTCATCGGCATCAACTCTTGCTATATACTCGCCCTTAGAAATAGAAATTGCAATATTTAATGATTTAGTTAAACCTTGATTAGACTGATTAACTACTGTAACGCTCTCACTTTTATTAGCATAATAACTTTCAATTAAATGGAGAGTTTTATCACTAGAGCCATCATTGATAATTATAACTTCATAGTCGTCATAAGTTTGTTGACTTATTGATTCCAAGCAATCAATAATATATTTCTCACCATTATAAACACACAATATAACGGAAATTTTAGGATAAGACTTATTCATAACGTCCTTTTTTACTAAAAAACACTTTAAAAAAGTAAATAACTGAAAAAACAATTATTCCAAATGAGACTACATTTCCCATATACGTTAGGCCATACCACTGTAATCGTAATTGCTGAATGAATATAGCTATAAATAAAGTTGACAATATTGTACCTGCGTTAAAGCATAATTTAATATATAAACCATAAAAGAAGGAACAAAGTATAGCACCGAACAATCCAAAACTTACATATCCAGCGGTGTAGAATAAGCCACCGCCTACGCTAGGTATATGCTCTCGTAAAATAGAGGTAACATTGTATTCGGACGACGCCCCTCCAATTGAATTAAATGGGAAGAAGCTATAAATAAAGTTAATCAAAGGGTCTGTATTGAAGCCTATATTCTCTACATACCAAAAGGAGCTCAAGTACACATGAATTACATCAACTGCGGTCCCTTGATTTAGTAAATAATATGCTAAATAACCTAGGGAAAACTCCCCTCCGACCCTATTAATCCCTGAAATTAACCCTACAATGAATAAAATTAATAACGCTGAGAATAGCTTTAAGTTTGATAAGTTTTTCTCTTTAATGTGTGTTCCATCAGATGTCAGAAGAAAATATGAAAATAAAATTAAAATTGTATCTGCTCGCTCACCTGAAAACAGTGCAAATAGATTAATTGCGATAGTCAAATAATCTATTATATTAAGTTTACTTTGCCTTGATAAAATTAGTATTGCATTAAATATTAGTAGTAAACTGCCTCCACTCCCAAATCTATCATTACTAAAACCAAAAATTGCAGGATAAGCAACTGGATAGGTTAAAAAAAGAGCTCCCAAAAATATTAGGCGAATACCATTACCTATAGGTAAAGGTGAGCAAGTAAATATTTTTTTTCTGATGGTTAATAAAGGTATTAAAATAGCAATATATATTAAAATTTGGCATTGGAATGCATAATCAAAATATTGAGAATAATAACTTTCCCCTACACTAGCTATGATTCGAGAGCTTTCACCATTAATATTAATAAAAGCTAAAATAACGATAGGATAGATCATAAAGATCAATATCAACTGAATAAATCGACTCTTAAATAGAATCAATGATGAAATTATTAAAATTATAGATATCAGATACATAAATTCAACTTTATATAGTAATAAGAACTATACCCTCTAAACAATAAATGCTTAGTTAAATGTATAATACTTTATTTGCGTAGTTAAGGTTGATTCGAAAGAGAATTCTTTCCTCGCAATTTCAATATTTTTCTCTGATATGTAGAAGTCAAAGTCTTTCATTGTCTTATAGTCATAAATTTCAAAACCTAAGTTATATAAATAACTCCATGTAACACTTTTAGGATTTAAATATACAGTTTTACCCATACCTATCAAATTTCTAATATTCCCCATTCCTTGCTGCCCTTCATGCGAAAATACTGCGATATCAATAGTTTTGAGAAAATCTAAGTAGGTAGCATAATCTACATGTTCATAGATAGCGTATACATTTTTTTCTCCTAAAATTTCTTTTGCATACTTTTCTACTTGATAAGCATATTCCTTATCTCCGTAGGAGAGAGGGATATGTATTTTGCATTCATGTGAAAATGATTTTCCTAACGTGTCTATAATTTCAAAGTGGTTATTCCTTTTCAGTGCAGATACACCAACAAGAATATTTATAGCTTCATCAGTTACCTTTTCTGCATATGAGTTGCTAATTGAACTTTTTAGTATATTACTTGGGTAGAAACCGCCTAAGTCTAGCCATTTTGCTTTAGGGTTTATATTATTTTTTATATAATCAAAGTCTTCTTTTATATACGTAATATACCCTTTACATCCTTTAATAAACTGTTTGTTAAAGTAAGGGAGTAGGCACTCTCTAATTCCTGCTTTTCTAACAGCTTGATGATGGATTTCCCCCCCCCAAACAACCAGATCACATTTTTTAAAATACTTAATAAAAAAAGCTAGGATTAGAGTAACCTTTGCCGAAGGAATAGAATGAAAAACAATTAAATCATAAAAGCACATACAAATTAAAAGCTTAATACCGGACATGAATGAGTTATTGTAAACGCGCCATTTTTGATGTTTTTCTATACCAATTCCGTCTCCAACATAATAGAAATGATGAACTGAACCTTTTATGTTATTCATAACAAACTCTGAATAATCTGGAACAAATTTATTTGGATAAAGTCCAGAGTTTGAACTTAAATGCATAACTTTATTTTTTTTACTCATGTATTTTGGCCAATATATTTACTGATTAGGACCTTATATAAAACTTTTATTGTTTTCTTGTGGAAATAAATAGACATTAATAAATTCATAATCCAAATTGCAACCATATATTTATAAGCTATCAAATCACTTATATGGATAATTGTTATAAGACATAGTGATAATACACTAATATAAACTTTAGTTCTTTTTATAGACATCCACGTTAAGCAACTAAACTCAGTTCTAAGAATAAAGAGCACTAAAAATGATATTAATGAGGCCACTACAGCCCCCAAAGCCATATATTCAGGAATAAGAAGATAATTGAGTACAATATTAATTAAAAATGCAGTAACAGAGCAGTAAACTGAGTAGATTGTTTTTTTAGATATTCCGATTCCAATTACAGTAGTTTCAGAGAGTAAATAGATTAATGGCATTGCAACACACCCTATTATTAAACTACTAACTTGAGAATAATCAGAAGGAAGAAAACAGTCAACTACCCAAGAAAAAATGCCAACGAAAGTCCAAATCAAAATCACTGTTATACATGTAGTATTAACAATCAGTTCTATTTTCGCTTTATCAATCCCTTCTCTCGCCCAATGATAGATTTTTGGATGCCAAATACTTGCGAATATTGTTGTTAAAATACTGAGAGCACTAACAATACTGGTTGAAACAGAGTAGATTGCTACTTCTTCAAAGCCTGACATTTCCTTTAGTAATATACGATCTACTGCTGTTAAGGCCCAATAAGCTAACCCACCAATAATTAGCGGTGAGCCAAATTTAAGCATTTTTATCATTAAAACATTTCTAAATGAAGCTTTTAAACCTGCAGTTAAATCCTTCCGTAACAAATAAATAAAAATGACAAGCGAAATAAGCAATGTAAAAGCTGTTAATTTAATAAGTTCCAAATAGCTTCGATAATTATCAAAGCTTACAATCAAAATTAACGCTATAAAAAAAGTTATTTTAGGAAGTAACTTAGTCATAGAAAAAGCTATAGCCCTTTCTTTCATTCTTAAAATATGCGTGAGGATGTTTATATAAAAAGAACACACTATAGCTAGAAATAAGTAAAGCTCTAGCTCTTTATTGTAAACATCGAATAAAATAAAGGAAAGACTGAACTTTGTAAAATAACTAACCAGAATTAATAAAATAATAGCTAAAGTTCCAGGGAATAAAGAGGGCTTAATCAATTCATTCTTATTCTCTAATTCATGGTACTCTCTTACATAAGATTGATGCATCCCACAGCTAACAACTATTATTGAAAGAGATATCATTATTTGAAATAGATTATACTTACCAACATCCTCTTGCGTATAGTACCAAGTCATAATAGGTAATGTAATAAAACCTATTAGCGCTGCGCCAAAAGGCCCAAACGAGTAACTTAATATTTTTTTTATATTCAACAGTTCTTCCTTTTTACTATCAAGCCTACTTTTAAAAATCTATAAATTAAGTTACTAAAATAACATTTAAATTAATAATGAAGCATATGAATTCTATATAAATGAGTTAAAATGCATAAACGCTTATAAAAACAAACACTACATTTACGAAAGATAAAATTGACTAATAAAAGTATTGACCGTAGTAGTTAACTAATTGAGCGCAATAAATTATATAAAATAGGTATTGAAAGAATACTCATTAAGTACCTCACAAGTCACATATTATAAAATTCTAGAGTTAGCTTTATTATTCTTTGTTGCTGCTCTAAAGTTAACCCATAATATAGGGGTAATCTAACAAGCTTAGAACTTTCATTACTTGTATGTATATCTTCACCAGAGAATTCACCGAACTCCTTACCTGCAGGACTAGAATGTAAAGGTATATAGTGAAATGGTGTAATAATACCTTCCTTTTTCATATAACTAATAAATTCATTTCGTATTTCATTAGAACTTAACTTTATATAAAACATATGCGCGTTATGCGTTAATGAATCGGGAATATAGGGTAACTGCTCAGCCTTTAGTTTTAGGCTAAGTTTACTGTAATAATAATCCCATATTGATAAACGAAAATTATTTATCGTGTCTGCGGCTTCAAGTTGTGCATATAAATAAGCCGCTTGTAACTCGCTTGGTAAAAAGCTCGACCCTATGTCCTGCCACGTGTATTTATCGACGATACCATGCAAGAACTGGCTACGATTTGTTCCTTTTTCACGTATAATCTCAGCTCGCTCAACCAGCTTAGGGTCATTAATTAAAATTGCCCCACCTTCGCCACCCGATGAGTAGTTTTTAGTTTCATGAAAGCTATAGCAGCCTATATGACCAAGAGTTCCTAGTGCTTTACCTTTATAGGTAGACATTACGCCTTGTGCTGCATCTTCTACTACCCACAAGTCATGTTTTTCTGCGATAGCGAGTATTGTATCCATTTCACAAGCTACACCTGCGTAATGTACTGGCACTATTGCTTTTGTGTTAGCCGTAATCGCAGCTTCAATAAGTGTTTCATCAATATTCATTGTGTCCGGGCGAACGTCAACAAATATAATTTTTGCACCACGTAATACAAACGCATTCGCTGTAGATACAAATGTATAGGAAGGCATTATAACTTCATCGCCTGGCTGAATATCTATCAAAATAGCGGCTAGCTCTAACGATGCTGTACATGAGGGAGTTAGTAATGCTTTTGTTGTGTTGAAGCTGTCTTCAAACCATTTTTCGCACTTTTTAGAGAAGTAACCATCGCCGCATAACTTGTCTGATGCAATAGCTTGCTCGATATACGCTAATTCTGTACCTACTTTAGGAGGGATATTAAAAGGGATCATTTTTTAAACCTGTTTATAAAACCAATATGATATATCAGCAATGCTAAAACCATTTTTACTGTATAAGTTTGCTGCGGGGGTATTGCTAGTTTGTGTTGCAACTTTTATCTTGCTAACGTTATTTGCTAAACAGTAGGCCTCTATTAGCTTTAGCAGTTCACTACCTATCCCCTGCCCCTGAAAACGATTAGCTACTCCAATAAGCCCTATAACGGCTTCTTTATTTCTAATCCGAATAGTAATAAAACCAGAAATATTACCTTCGTTCTTTAAGACTAAGCAACAGTCATCGAATTTAGATAAAACTGCATTTTCGATCCACGTTTGATAAAAGCAATCTCTTTCACTTGGAGAAAACCACGGCTCTCTAAAACGACTATTCACATATAAATCACTTACTGTACGTTTAAGTTCATCAATATCGCTTTCTAGCGCTAGATAACAATTAAAACTTGGTAGTGAAACTACGTCATTACTGTCTAGTAAGCTTTTTTGAAATACAACTTCTCCCTCAACAAAGCTAAAGCCGTACTTATTCATTTTATCTAAATCGTGATAGTTATTTGAACTAACTTTAGTTGTTACTAGTGAGTTACTAGGCCAATTTTTATTTTCTATATCATCACTTGTTAGCTCAAGTGAAAATATTGTCTTGTTAAAAAAGTGGCTATCCCACTCCTTCAAAGTAAAATGATTATGCATTACTTTTTACTAAATCCATTAGATATTGACCGTAACTATTTTTAAGCATTGGGGCTGCAAGCGCTTCTACTTCAGATTTAGTTAGCCACTTATTATTGAATGCAATTTCTTCTAGACAAGCTATTTTGTAGCCTTGACGCTTTTCTATTGTTTCTACAAACTGAGCCGCTTCAAGCAAGCTTTCATGCGTACCTGTATCAAGCCAGGCAAAGCCGCGACCAAGTATTTCAACATTTAGCTTATTTTGCTTTAAATAAATTTCATTTAAGCACGTTATCTCTAGCTCACCTCTATGCGAGGGCTTAACTTGTTTGGCTATTTCTACAACAGAATTATCGTAAAAATATAAACCGGTTACCGCTAAATCAGACTTTGGTTTAGCTGGCTTCTCTTCAATGGAAATAGCCTTTTGGTTCTCATCAAATTCAACGACACCAAAACGTTCCGGATCTTTTACTTGATAACCAAATACAGTCGCTCCTTGCCCATTTTTGGCATTCTCGACTGCATGTTTTAACTTAGGTGAAAACCCTTGCCCATAAAAAACATTATCGCCTAGCAATAAACAAACGTCGTCAGAGCCAATAAACTCTTCACCTAAAATAAACGCTTGAGCCAAACCATCTGGGCTTGGTTGTATCGTGTAACTAAGCTCAACACCAAAGCGTGAGCCATCACCTAATAATCGCTTAAATGATTCTTGATCTTCAGGTGTAGTAATAATTAAAATTTCACGTATTCCCGCTAACATCAACACAGAAAGCGGGTAGTAAATCATTGGCTTATCATAAATTGGGAGTAACTGCTTGGATACACCCATAGTAATAGGATAAAGGCGTGTACCGGAGCCTCCGGCAAGGATAATTCCTTTCATGCTATTTTCCTTTAGCTGTCATATTTATTTCGCCCAGACGTTCACGCTGATATGAACCATCTTGTACGTTTTGACACCACGTTTGATTATCTAAATACCATTGAACGGTTTTACGTAGGCCTGTTTCAAATGTTTCAAGCGGTGTCCAACTTAATTTAGCGCTCATTTTAGTGGCATCAATTGCATATCGGCGATCGTGACCTGGACGGTCTTTTACATAGGTTATCTGTTCTGAATATGAAGACCCCTTAGGTACTAAAGTATCTAAAATACTACAAATTGCTTGTACTACTTCAATATTTTGTTTTTCGTTATGACCACCAATATTATAGGTTTCGCCAACAGCGCCTTCGGTAACTACTTTATAAAGCGCACGAGCGTGATCTTCTACATATAACCAGTCACGAATTTGGTCACCTTTACCATAAATAGGTAAATTTTTACCTTCAAGTGCGTTTAAAATAACTAATGGGATAAGCTTTTCAGGGAAGTGATAAGGCCCATAGTTATTTGAGCAATTAGTAATAATAGTAGGAAAACCATAAGTTCTTAACCAAGCTCTAACCAAGTGATCTGAACTAGCTTTACTTGCAGAATACGGGCTACTTGGTGCATAGGATGTTTCTTCAGTAAATAGCGGAAGCTCTTGACCCAATGTATTACCTTCTTGCTCATCTGGGTGTGGAAGGTCGCCGTAAACTTCATCAGTAGAAATATGATGGAATCTAAAAGCACCTTTTGCTGGTTGTTCAAGTGTATTCCAATACTCGCGAGCAGCTTCAAGCAAATTATATGTACCAACAATATTGGTTTGTATAAACTCTGCGGGGCCAGTAATAGAACGATCTACATGGCTTTCAGCAGCTAAATGCATTACAGCATCGGGCTTGTGTGATTTAAAAACTCTATCTAATTCTGAACGGTTGCAAATATCTACGTGCTCAAAACAGTAACGTTCAGACTCTTGTGCATTAGGAAGAGACTCAAGATTTCCTGCATACGTTAATGCATCAACATTAACTACGCTATCTTGGGTATTAGAAAGAATATGACGAATAACGGCGCTACCAATAAATCCTGCGCCACCAGTTACTAATATTTTCACAACAGATGCCTTTAAATTTGGTTGTACTTTTCCATGTGAAAGCTGATTTTTACCAGCCTCTAATGTGATTTATATCGACAAAGCACCTCAGCTATTTATTTACTGAGATATTTTTAAAACTGAGACAGCCTATTTTGACTATCTCTTCGGAAGACAATTTTTTACTTTTATTAAAAAGTGCCTAATAAGCCTTAATTTAAACTAAAGGCTATTTATCGCTTTTGTATTCGTAGTTGTAATATCCGTAGTAACCGTATGCATTACTGGCTTTTTTAACTACGCCGTTAAATACTACACCTTTTACGTCTATGCCATTTTGCTCAAAACGATTACGTGTTAGCTCTATTTCACGCACATGGTTTTGTCCAAAACGTGTTACAAGTAATGTAGTGCCTGTATGCGCACTTACAATTGCGGGGTCGGTTACTGCAAGTATTGGTGGGGTGTCGATAATTATAATGTCGTAAGCGGCGCTTACTTCTTCAACTAACTTACTAAAGTTACTATGCATTAATAGTTCTGAAGGATTTGGCGGTATTTGCCCCCGCGTAATAACACTTAAGCCTTCAACTTTGGTTGGTTTAGTAACTTGCTCTAGGTTTAAACGGCCCGATAGGTAATCACTTAATCCATCATCCCATTTTAAACCGAACTGGGTTTGCAAGTAGCCTTTACGCATATCGGCATCAATAATAAGTACTTTTTTACCGCTTTGCGCAAGTACTGAGGCTAAGTTAACCGATATAAACGATTTACCCACACTTGGGCTTGGACCCGATATAGCAATAATATTGTTTTTAGCTTCCATCATCGCAAAGTGCAAACTAGTACGTAAGCTACGTAGTGCTTCTATTGCTAGGTCAGCTGGGTTGTCTAGCGCGAGTATACTTTTAGGTTTATTTGTTTTATTTTTGCGGGCTCGCTCGGCAAAGCCACTTAGTTTATCTTGATAATCTGAGTGCGGTACACTTGCGTATACAGGTAAGCCTAGCGCTTCAATTTCGCTTGGGTCTTCAACGCCTTTGTGCATTGCTTTTTGTATAAGCACAATTGCCACAGCTAACATACCACCTAGCATAGTGGCCATTACCACTATTAATGCTTTTTTAGGTTTAACTGGCTTACTGGTATTTACCTCAGCGTAGTCAATAATACGTACGTTACCTACAGTGCCTGCGCGAACTATATCAAGCTCTTGTGTTTTACTAAGTAGTAGTGTGTAAATTTGGTTACTTACTTCAACATCACGCTTTAAACGTAGTAGTTCTTGTTGAGTTTCTGGCAGATTACCTACCTCACCTACAAGCTCTTGTTTTTGTTTATTTACAGCTTCTATTTGCTCAAGTATACCTTGGTACGAAGGGTGATCTTTTTTAAACTTTCGACCAATATCTAAGCGTTTTAGGTTTAGCTCTTGTAACTTGGTTTCAAGCTTTACAACTTGTTCAAGCACGCCTTGTGTTTCGAGCGTTATGTTTATTGATTGGCGCTTTATTTGGTAGTCGTTAAAGCGCTGCTCTGCGTATTCAAGCTGTTTTTTAATTTCAGGTAATTGTACTTCTAAAAACTCTAGCGACTTTTGCGCCTCAGCACTGTTGCGCTCAACATTGCGGCGTACATAAATAGCCGCGACTTTATCAAGCACTTTTTCGGCATAGCTTGGTTTAGTACTTTGTAAGCTTAAGTTAATTATGCCTGAATCTTTGCCTTTCTCGCTTGCACCAATAGCCGTTTGCAAATCTAATATAGTATTAAGGCGATCTTTACGGGTAATTGTAAACTCTGTACCAGGGTGAGCATTTAAAGTACGAATGGTTAAGTTAAATTTACCGTTTGTAAGCTCCTCGCCCACTTTACCCGATAATACTTGCTCACCGTCTTCATTTAAAAGTGCAAGACTGTTGTTGGCTTGTGCTACAACTGTGAACTCTTTATTAATTGCAAAGCGTGGTACGTCAAACCTAAATACATTTATGCTCTCACCGCCCCACGCGAAGCTACTAGCACCAAAGCTTGGCTCGGCTAAGTCGCCATCTTCCATTGGGGTAAAAGTACGATAAGCTCGGCTACCTATAAACGGAAATAGCTTAGGCTCTGCTATTACATCAAGCTTTAAAGTATCTACTGCCTCACCTATTATACTGCGCGACTTTAGTAGCTCTATTTCGGTTACCGCAGCCGATGTACTTTCGAACATGCCTGCCATATCGTCAAAACCAGGGACTGATGCACCGCCGTCTTCAACTTGTATCATGGCTGTTGCTTGGTAAACAGGGGTACTTAATACAGCATAAATAACACCTACAAACATAAACAGCGCCGTTACGGCTACTATAAAATATTTGCGATCGAGCAATGCGCCTAGTAGCGCCATTAAATCAATTTCTTGCGTTGATTGTGTGTTATTAGTGCTTTTATTATTAGCACTGCTAGCGCTATTATTCGGCTGGGTATTCATTAAATTAGCCATTCCTTATAAATACTTTTGCCAAGCGCTACATGCGCTGTCGATTAATGTATAAACGTGTTCAAAAGCCTCTTGGCTTTGACGGTACGGATCTGGTATTTCAGCGTTATTAATCCACTTACCGAGTAAAAACGTTTTACCCCGTGCCTCTGGGTAACGAGCATGTACGTCGTTTAAATGGCGCTCTTCCATTACGAGTATTACGCTATTTTGCGCTACTAAGCTTGATGTAAGCTGCTGGCCTTGGTGGGCGTCCATATTAACGCCATGTGCGAGTGCTATTTGTTTTGCTTTTGCATCTGCTGGTTTGCCTTCGAGTGCTGTTAACCCAGCAGACGATACTTTAATATTTTTGCCTTCAAGCTTTTGCTTTAAAACATACTCACCTGTTGGGCTGCGACAAATGTTACCTGCACACACTACTAAAACTGAATCAAACATTTTTAAAAACCTTAGTTTGCAGTTATATCGTCAACACTATCTACAGTAGCGATTGACGGTAACAGTAAGCTAATTACACGGTTCCAACGGGCAAGTGGTGCCGATGTTACATATACAATATCGCGCGGTTGTAGTTCAAATTGCTCAGCTAATACCATTGCCGCTATATTTTTAGCGTGTAATTGGTATACGTTTGCAATAATACCGGTTTGCTCTACGTTACTTTTACGTAGTACAAATACGCCGTTAGCGTCGGCTGTTGCTTCGTTTAAGCCGCCTGAGTCGCTTAGCGCTTCGGCTAAGTTTAAACCATAACGGTTAAGCGTTACTGAACCTGCTTTTTTAACATCACCTAATACAAATATTTTTTGTGCATCGTTACGATTTACATGCACTATATCGCCATGTTGCAATAAACGGTTTTGCGAAATGTCGCCATGGGCATAAAAGTCATCAAGTTTAATAACTTCTGTTTTGTCGCCACGGGTAAATGTTACTGTGCGCCAATCGGCTGCATCAGTTAAGCCGCCGGCTTGGTTTAAGGCATCAATTAAGGTAAGTGGGATTTCGGTTACTGGGTATACACCAGGTTGTTTTACTTCACCGGTAACGTAGGTTTTTTGGCTTCTAAAGCCAACTACTTTTACATCTACTTGTGGGTTTTCTATTACTCGGCTTAGGCGTTTAACAAGCTCATTACGCACTTGGCTTATTGTTTTACCTGCTGCTGGTATATTTGGTGCGTAGGCGTAAGTAATGGTGCCGTCTCGTTGTACTCTAAAACCGTCAAACTCTGCGGTACGTTGTACTGCTGCGGGTATTGTTAGCTCTGGGTGATCCCATACGCCTATTGTTAGTACGTCGCCAACACCTAGTTTGTATTCGTAGTTGCTTACGTTTAAACCATCGGTGCTTGAAATTGGTTTAGCTGCTATACGCGCTTGATTTTGTTTATTTATTAGTAGCGAGTCGATTATTTGAATGTTTACTTTTTCGAGATCTTGTTCGAGGTTTTGTGTTTGCTCGCCTGAGTCTATACCTTCAAAGTGGCTGCCTGGTACTATTGTACAGCCGGTCATGCTTAGTATTGCGAGTATTGATGCGAGTGATTTACAGCTTAACGCCATTGTAGAATCCCAAAATTATTTTAATATTGCACTTACTCACCAACCTTGGTGAGCACTTGTATTTTAGCCGACTAATTAAAGCATGTGCACTATTGTGAAGCAATAGTCTTTGCTTTGTAAAAGCTTTGTTACTAAGTTTTTAATTAGCACTGAAATTATATCAGTATTTTCATAAGGTCTTTATGAATAAATTTAATTGATAGCCGTTTTCAGTAAAACACTTAACGCATTCATCACCAATTGTACAAAGAGAAGTGAATGATAAGCCATTTAAACAAGTACTTTATGGCTGCTTACTTCTCTAAAGCGCAAAGCCCTCGACCTCTTCAGATTAACCAATTAAAGCTTTATTGCACAAAGAGAAGCGAATGAGGAGTAAATGAGAAGCCATTTAAACAAGTACTTTATGGCTGCTTACTTCTTTAAAGCTCAGTGTGCTCTTAACCTCTTTGTGAATAAATCACTTAAAGCCTTATTGCACAAAGAGAAGCGAATGAGGAGTAAATGAGAAGCCATTTAAACAAGTGCTTTATGGATGCTTACTTCTCTAAAGCTCAGTGTGCTCTTAACCTCTTTGTGAAGAAGTTCTATTACGAGCTTTGCTCGTCACGCCAGCAAGCTGCGCGTCTACAAGTGAACTTAACCACGGTGTAAAACTTTGCCGTTGGGCTTTCACTTAAAAGCGCAGTGCCCTCGACCTCTTCGTAGATTAACCACTTAAAGCTTTATTGCACAAAGAGAAGCGAATGCGGAGTAAATGAGAAGCCATTTAAACAAGTGCTTTAGGCTGCTTACTTCTCTAAAGCTCAGTGTGCTCTTAGCCCTTTTGTGAATAAACTCTATTACGAGCTTTGCTCGTCACGCCAGCAAGCTGTGCGTCTACAAATGATTTTAACCATGATGTAAAACTTTGCTGTTTGGCTTTCACGTAAAAAGTGCAGCGTATTTTTAACTTCTTTTTGAATAAATCACTTAAAATATGATTGCACAAAGAGAAGCGAATGAGGAGTAAATGAGAAGCCATTTAAACAAGTGCTT